>JADGNQ010000279.1 GCA_017883385.1 Candidatus Sulfotelmatobacter sp. | reverse complement strand
CGAGACTCGTGATGGCGTGATCCTCAGGCATCCAGTCCGAACCGCTGTAGACCCTTCCGTTGTGAGCCACCAGGTAGCCGTCATCAGCCAATGCGAAGGCAGGCAACCGGAAGCCACCTGCGGTGCACAGCTTGTACGCCCACCGGCACAAAATCCGCTGCAGTTGATTGTTGATGAAGGGGAACTTTACGAGCTGACCACTGCCATCAGCCTTCAGCGCCGCCTCCACCACAGTTCGCTCCGCGGACGTGTACTCTCCGTCTTCCATGGCATCCCCGTCTGCGTGTACTGGGCGTGACGAATTCGAGGTACCCAAGAGCCGGAATAGTTCTTCGAAGTTGTTCTCTTCGACGGTGGTCTTCAGCTTCCGCACTTGCGCGAGCGCATGCGGCAAGACCTCCAGGTCGATCGAGTCTTCGGGAGCGTGAGTCAGCAGCGTATAGCTCGACTCGTATTCCAGTTGCCGCGAGATCTCCCGGATTCCCAACACAGCTGGTCCCCGGAACAACTGCGCGTCGCCGAAACAAAGCCTCACTAGAGCCGACTTTTCCGGTAACGCAGGCTTCATGGAGCTTTTGGGCAGGATGATGTCGGCACCGAGTGCTTCAGCGACGTCATTCTCCATCACTTTGAAACTGCCCTTGGCCTGAGTCCGGTTGAATGCGAGACGGAACTGGTAGAAGTGACCGGCGGGCAGATCCAGCTTTTCAAACATCGAACGCCGAATCCAACCGCGGCAGTCATTGGTGCCTAGGGTGTGGTCGTCCACTACGAGCACTCGAACGTCCGGCTCTTCGATCCGCACCTTGCAGGGTGAGATCAAGATGCCGAAGTAGGTGATCGCAGCTTCGGGCCACTGCTGGAAACGCTCAGCAATTGGCTTCTCGAACTCCTTGTTGACGGCGTAATACTTGCCGTTCTTCGCAGAGCCCGAGGCGCCGATGAGGCGATACTCCACCCCACCAACACGAAATGTCGCCAGAGCCTGTTCCACCTTGGCACGCCCGTACTCATCGAGTTCTGTGCCCGGGATTGCGACAGTGGCCACACGGATTCCTGGATACAGCGCGTCCAGGAGCGTGTTTTCGAGCTGTCCTTGCCGGGTCATTTGCATCGACTTCTGAGCGACCGTTCCTTCCTCATCGATTTCCAACGCCAGCACTGGCAATTGGGACTTAACTATCGTTTTCATTGGCCTTCTCCTTATCTGTTTGTGTTGAATGGGCAACAAACAGACAGAAGCGCCGTCTCCGGTGCCATCTCCCCGCCTGCTGCCGTGAACTTGAATCAAGTTCTCGGTGCCAGGCTCGGAGAGCCGTCACCGGGTTGTTGTACTTGTTACGCCGCCTTCGTCTTCACGCTGAACTGTCGGAACCGCCGCCATTCCGCGACGCGTTCTTTGAGTTCATCCACAAGACTCGGGAGCGCTTCCACCACTACACCGAACGCAATGCCGCCAATGAACAGCAGACGCTGTTGCCAGGTCATGCCGGCGCTGATGAGCATTGCGGAAACGATGGTGAGCAGTGTTGCCATCTTGCTTCTCAACATGGATACTCTCCTTTTCCGTCTGGTTTGCCAGAACAGCAAGGAGCCCGCTGGAATGGGTCTCTTTTGCTATCCGTGGCCAGGGTTGCTAAAGAACTCTGGCCAGGATTCGCATGGAAACCCGACCAGCACTTTCCTGTATCAGAGCTACAGGTCGCTTCAACACTTACGTGCATAAAGCCGTGCTGCCGGTTATGAATGCGCTACCTTCTTCTCGGATTTGACTGCTTCCTTCTTGATGACGGGCACACCCGTCGCGAGATCGACTTGGGCCTTCCACTCCGTAACCACTGCGAAGCTGCCGCCGACGCGAAAGGACTCAACCATCGCCTCGTTCTCTGAAGCGACTTCCTGACCAAGCTCCACGGTTCCGTTACCCGACGTTTTGAGCAGAAAGAATCGAGCGGTGGACGGTTCGGCCGCCCTCGTGCCGCGCCGGCGCCGGGAAACCGACCCCTTCTTACCTGCTGGGCCTTTCGGTTCCGCGATGCTGCTCGTTGCCGCTGCTGTCGTCCCTGTTGCCATCGCATTGCTCCTTGGCCAAAACTCGCGGCCTGCCCTCCCGGGAGGCTGCAGGCCGCGTCGCGTCATCTTTCGGACGCAAGATTACCAGATCAGCGCTGGCACGCTTCCATCAGCGCCGTTCCGGAGAAGGCCATTCTCAGAAAAACGGCGCTGGCGGAACCCATCACCGGTTCCCCAACAGAGTTGACTCCTGCAAGAGACCGATATCTTTTTCGCCCACCATCTGCTCTTCTCTGTACTCGGCGACGAGGAGGCCACTCGGCACCCGCTCCGTTCGACGGTCTTGAATCAGACGCACTTGATATTTGCCGACGATCCGGTCTATGAACTCGCTCTTGTTGCGAACCCGGTGAACCTCCTTCACCCCAAATGCCTGGTAGGTCCACGGCTGACCGGGAAGCGGCTCGATCGACCGGATCTTGAACGATGACGTGATCTGTTCCTCGTTGATCTTGCCAATCAAGTCCTGGTCCCGAAGCAGGTTGAGACTATACATACGCAGGTTCGTGGTCATCATGTTGAGCGCGTCCGCCAGATTTTTGTCGACCGACGTGGGGGTGTACCGCATGTAACTCTCGAGGAACTTCCTGACTACCGCGCGGCCTTCAATGTCCGCGGGCGCCGCTTCGCCGGTAGGCGCCGCCAGAAAGCTCAGCAAACCGGCTCGCGTCATCGCCGGAGCCGAGCCGGTCGGCCTTCCGCCAACCACTGTCGCTTCGCCATCTGCGGAAACGCGAATGACCGTCGCCGGCTGCAACCGGACATAGATCGCAAAGCCGAGCGAACCCAAAGCGATTACACCGAAGAGCCCGGCCATCAACATCGACCGGTTGGCATAAGCCCGCAGTTGGCCATCGTGCTCGTAGTACTTCGTGTAGCGAGCTCTTTCTGGGACAGCCGGGTCACCGCTGGGTTTCTCCTTTAGTTTGAACATCTCTTTTGGCTCCTCTGCGTTTCCACGCCCGCTTCGTTACTTCTTGGTGATGGGAATGCCCTTGACCGCGCCAAGCGCTGTGCTGACTGTGTGAACTACCGTCATCATCGAGCTGCCGATTTCCCCGGTCACGATGCGCCGCGCTAGAAACGGAATCAGCGCCACCATAACCGCGAACAGAATGCTCGCCAGCGACATCAGTAGCGCTCCGCTCGCCCCTTGGAACCATCCCCCCAAACTGTTGGCGGCCAGCATGGCGCCCAGGCTCTGAGCGTTGATTGCCGTCAGGAGCACGCTGAACAGGGCGTAGACGATGCCCCAGGCGTGAAACACGAACACGTTCACCAGATAACTGCGTGCCAGTTGGCCGACACCAAAGGCTGGATAGAGTGCGAGCACCATCGGCCCGACGGCGTACAAGACTGCCCCGTATAAGCAGTACAGGATTGTGAAGATCAACAGCGCGATGGGGAAGAGGACGGCGGCGATCAACTGCACCAGCACGCTGACCAGAGCCACGATACTGCTGACCACCAGATTGAACCAATTCGCGTTCCCAAGGCCGTTGAAGTATTGATTGACCTGAAGCATCCAGTCGTTGGCCCAATCATTGGGAGAGACCGTCGCCGCAACCTGATTGAACGCGCCGTTGACGTTCCGGAAGATCGTGCTGTAGTTGGAAACGACCAACCCCAGGATGAGGAACTTGGCCGCCGCGATACCGATCATGCGCGCGTCTCCCCCTCGGGCATACGCCTCGTAGACGGCAAAGAGTGCGCAGAGCAGCAGAATCGCATTGGCGATGTTCGTAATTGCCCCCATTGGGCCGCCGACGCCGTCAATGCCGTTCAGCACAGTTTGAAATGTCTGCTCGAAGAAGAACATAGTTTCCCCCTTACTTCTTGAACATGTTCGTGACATCACGCCGCGTATCGCTCGCGTGATTCGCGTTGAACTTCAGACTCGCTCCTGTATTGGCCATGTCGATCGCTCGAATGCGGAACAATTCCGCCGTCGCAGACTGCGTCAGGGCATGCGCTTTCACCAACATGGCCGCCGACTGAGCCTCAATCATCGGAGCCGTTCCCGGCGCCGCCACGGCGAGTTCAGCCGCCAGTTGATCGGCAGCATCCATCAACTGGTCCGCGGCGTCGTCGATGGCGATCGCCCTCTTGAACGCTGCCTGCGCGGTCGCATCCGTCATGTCGATCAAATCCCGCACCGCCGGTGGAGCGTCAGTCGGAGGAGGTATGGCCTGATAGACGGTGGTGAACCGGTTGGTCACCTGGCCGATGTTTCCCGCATTTCGTGACAGGAGCACGGCTTCGAGTTGCCGGGGATTCGCGAGGGTTGCGCTAGCCACGTTGAGATTTGCGAGACCTCGTATGATGTTGTAGAAACCCTGGACCGCACCGACCACGCCGCGGGCGCGGTTGATGGCGGCGGGCGGGTAGACAGTATTCTGGAAGAAACTCTGAATGGCGTTCAATACCCCATTGACCGCATTCAGCCCACCGCTGATGTCTCGCAGTCCGGCGCCGATGACATTCGTGATCGCGGTGTTGATCGCCCCAAGCGCCGCAACGATCGCGGCCACATCGATCAATTGACCCTTGGCAGGCTGCGGCGCGACGAGCGTCATCACCAGGATCAGCACCAGAACCTTGGTGCGTTGCATCCAAATCCAGCTCACTATTCCTTTCACGGCTCGAAAAGTCCCGGGCATTGCGTTTTGCCTCCTTACTTCTTGAAGATCGTCTGCATGTCGTTCCGAAACTGTGCGCCAAACATCGCGTTCCGCTTCCGTACGGTGTTGTCGTGAGCCACACGGGCCGCCTCCTGGCGAATGGCTGCCGCCATCATTCGCTGCATCATGGCCTGACTCTTCACGGACGCGGTGATCCCTGCTGCCGCCAGGAACGGTGCCTCGCCAGGAGCCATGTTTACGCCTTCGTCTTCGATCGCATTTGCAGCCGCCATCATCTGGTCCACCACGGCGTCCGAGGCCTTGAGCGTCTTGAGATTCGCCAGGGCCATCGCATCGTCGATGTCCGCAAGGTCTCTCTCGATCGGGTGCGCATCCGCCGGCTGGGGAATCGCGCGGTAGGTTTGACCGAAGGCGTTGGTCAGTTGGCCGAAGT
>JADGNQ010000111.1 GCA_017883385.1 Candidatus Sulfotelmatobacter sp. | reverse complement strand
TTCATTCCGGAAGACCGCGTGATGACGGAAGCTGAGTTGTCAGAAGACCTACCCAGCCTGAACACGCGGCGGGTGGGAGAGCACTCTGCGGGAAACATGGCGGCGACGTTCCGCGCCTCGCACGCCCAGGAAATCCGCGAAACCGCGGCTCGCCTCGCCAGTGCACAAGTCGCGGTGTATCCGGTGGACGCGCGAGGATTATCAATTTCGACGGACATCGACTCCCAGGAAACCATGCGAGAGATGGCTCGTGAGACCGGAGGTCGTGCCTATGTCAACCAGAATGAAATCAAGGTCGGAATGGAGCGCGCGTTTGCCGACGAGACGGCCGCCTACACCATTGGGTACTATCCCGAGAACAAGAAGTACGACAACAAGTACCGGTCAATCAAGGTGAAGGTGAAGCGAGATGGGGCGGAGGTCCAGAACCGCCGCGGCTATTACGCCATCGATCCCACACAGATCAAAGGCTACAACCCACAGCAGGAAGTAGCGTCAGCATTAGGGGACGTAGTTCCCTCGACAATGGTTTCGTTCACGGCGCAGGTGAAGCCTCCCTCAGCGAATTCCGTTCCCGGCAAGATCGGAGTGACTTACCTGGTCGACGCGAGCACGCTATCCGCGGAAGATGCATCTGGCGGCAAACGCTTGAACGTGGTCTTCTACGCTTCCATCTATTCCGGTGGAAAAATCGTGGCCAATAGCAGCCAGAAAGTTGACCAGGCGTTCGACGCGAACACCTACCAACAGATTGTGCAGAAGGGCCTGATGCTGCATCTGGATCTCGATCCGCAGCCTGGCCAATTGCGCCTCGCCGTGCAAGACGCCCGTACCGGGCTGGTGGGGACCATCAACACCACGACCCCGTAACCCCGCGTCTGCAAAGGGCAGCCCGCTCGATTGCGGTTCGGTGTGAGTTGCGTCAGGCTCCATAGCCTAGTAGCTTAGTAGCATTACTGGACTAGTGTGGGCTAAGGAACGCAGCCTGCACACATCCACGGAGGCATCCAACTGACTATGAAAATCGCAAAGGACGTCACGGAGTTGATAGGGCACACGCCGCTGGTGCGGCTGAATAAGGTCACGACAGGTTGTGTAGCCGAAGTAGTGGCGAAGCTGGAGAGCCAGAATCCCTTGGCCAGCGTGAAAGATCGCATTGGCGTGAGCATGATCGGCGAAGCGGAACGCGAAGGGAAGATTCACCCCGGCAAGACTGTGCTCATTGAGCCGACTAGCGGCAACACGGGCATCGGGCTGGCTTTCGTCGCAGCCGTCAAAGGCTACAAGCTGATACTGACGATGCCCGACACCATGAGCCTGGAGCGGCGCGTGCTGCTGCTTGCCTTTGGCGCGGAAATCGTTCTCACTCCTGGTCCGAGGGGGATGACAGGCGCCATTCTGAAAGCGAAGGAGATTCTCGCCAACACACCCGGCGGCTACATGCTGCAGCAGTTCGACAATGCGGCCAATCCCAAGATTCACTTCGAGACCACCGGCCCTGAGATCTGGGACGATACCGACGGACGTGCCGACATTCTGATCTCGGGTGTGGGCACGGGTGGAACCATTACCGGAATCTGCGAGTACATCAAGCCGAAGAAGCCTTCCTTCAAAGCCGTGGCCGTGGAGCCGGCGGATAGCCCGGTTCTGTCTGGTGGAAAACCTTCCCCGCATAAGATCCAGGGGATCGGCGCGGGATTTGTTCCCAGTATCCTGCGCAGGGACTACATCGACGAAGTCATCACAGTGACCAACGACGAAGCCATCACGATGGCCCGCCGGCTTCCGCTCGAAGAAGGGTTGCTGGTTGGGATCTCTTCAGGGGCTGCCGTGGTTGCGGCGCTGAAAGTGGCGCAACGCGCGGAGAATGCGGGCAAGCTGGTGATCGTGATTCTTCCATCTTTTGGCGAGCGCTACTTGAGCAGTATCCTGTTTCAGGAATTGCGGGACAAGGCGTTGCAGATTCCGACGGTGACGCTCCCGGCCTGATCAAACTCATCCATGCCGCACCTGCTGTCGCTAATTCGCGAAGACGTGGCCACGGTGATGGAGCACGATCCCGCGGCGAAGTCCCGGCTGGAAGTGTACCTCTGCTACTCCGGGCTGCATGCGGTATGGTTCTACCGCGTGAATCACTGGCTGTGGAACCATCGGCTGTTTCTGTTGGGACGATGGTTGTCGCAGGCGGCGCGCCTCCTTACCGGGATCGAGATTCATCCCGGAGCGAAGGTCGGACGGCGATTGTTCATTGATCATGGCATGGGCGTTGTGATCGGCGAGACGGCGATCGTAGGCGACGATGTGACTCTGTATCAGGGTGTGACTTTGGGGGGCACGGGCAAAGAACATGGCAAGCGGCATCCTACGCTCGAGGACAACGTGGTGGTGGGGGGCGGAGCGAAGATTCTCGGCAACATCACGGTGGGTAGGAATAGCCGCATCGGAGCCGGCTCGGTAGTGTTGCGCAACGTGCCGGAACATTCCACAGTGGTGGGAGTCCCCGGGCACATCATTTTCCGTGAAGGGAAACGCGTGGTGATTACGGATCCGAAGCAGATCAACGATCCGTTGTCAGAAGCGTTGGCGGCGGTAGCGACGGAAGTGAACCGACTGCGCGACCGAGTGCAGCGACTGGAAGGCTCGGAAGGTAAGGGCGATCCGCTGTCGGCCACGCTGCAGCAGATCATGGAAGACGTCGATTACCAGATTTAGGATTCCTGCTCCTCAACCTGGACCGAGTGCAGACGACACCCACGCCGCGCAGGACCGCTCTGCAAGAACGGGGACTGTGATGGGGCACTACGACCGATCCGAACCCACAGGCCCGGCGTCGCGGGTCATTTGTCCATCGATCATTCGCCAAATACCTCGTGGGTTTGCGTCTTGCAATTCGCCCGGCAGGACGTCGTCAGGAAAACCCTGATAGCAGACCAAGCGCGCGAATCGAAAGATTGCCTGACTGCCCACAGACGTCGAGCGTCCATCCGAAGTCGAGGGATACGGACCTCCGTGCACCATCGCGTGCGTGACCTCGACACCAGTGGGGAAACCGTTAAAAACGAGTCTGCCAACTTTGCTTTCAAGAATCGCGATCAGGTCAGCTGACTCGCGCAGGTCCTGTTCTGTGCCGTGGATCGTAGCGGTCAGGTGGCCTTCGAGGGAGCGGGCGATGGCAAGGGCTTGATCGCGGTTTGAGTGCTGCACGAGAAGGGTTGTAGGACCAAAGATTTCCGAATCCAAATCTGAACCGAGAAACGATGCCGCATCGGTTTCAAAGAGCGCGGAGGTTACGGAAAAACCCGTTACGGCCCCCCTTTGGGGACCTTCCGCAACGAGTTTGACGGCCGCGTCGGTCTTGCGATGAGTAATCGCCGAATCATACGAAGAGTGAATGGTTTTCGTCAGAAGGTGGAACGGAGCCGAGCCGCCAACCAACTGGCGCAACTTATCCGCGAATGATGCGGCTTCGGGACCTTGCGGCAGAAAAACCATGCCAGGCTTGGTGCAGAATTGGCCCGCTCCCATTGTGAATGACGCGTACAATCCGGCGGCGATGTTCTCGGCCCGCTCGCGCAAGGCGCCTGGCAAGATGAAGACGGGATTTGTGCTGCTCATCTCCGCATAGAACGGAATCGGCTCCGGGCGTGACGCCGCCACGTCCATCAGGACTCTTCCCGCGGTGCGTGATCCGGTGAAGCCTCCGGCCTTCACGAGAGGATGCCGCATCAAGGCCGTCCCAATCTGCGATCCGCTGCCGAAGAGAACCGAGAACACACCCTCGGGCAGCCCGCATTCCCGGACGCTCTCCTGCACCGCGCGACCCACGAGTTCACTGGTGCCGGGGTGCGCTGCATGAGCCTTCACTATTACGGTATTCCCGCCCGCAAGAGCTGAGGCCGTATCTCCTCCTGCGACGGAAAATGCCAGCGGGAAATTGCTGGCGCCAAAGACAACCACCGGACCCAGCGGGCGCAGCATGGAACGGATGTCGGGCTTGGGCGCGGGCTTGCGATCGGGATCGCCGTGGTCGATGCGCGCGTTGACCCATGATCCCTCTTCCGCAACTTGTGCAAACAAGCGAAGCTGGGCGCAGGTGCGCGCGGTTTCCCCTTGCAGGCGCGCCTGCGGCAGCGCCGTCTCCAACCCGGCACGCTCGATCACTTCGCCGGCAATCGACTCGATCCTTGCGGCAATTTTCTGTAAGAACGCGGCGCGCTCGTGCCCTGGGACACGGCGGTAGAAGTCGAACGCCTCCGCTGCAAGGCGGACGGCGAGATCCACTTCTTCCGTGGTTGCCGGGATGAATCCCGGCTGCAAACGCTGCCCAGTGCTCGGGTCCGTGGCATAGAGCGGCTCTCCCGCGCCAGCACCTTCCCGAAGCCCAATCAGCGACCGGCCTGATAGTTTTGCTATGGACGCAGTCATTTATTCTCCATTCGGTAACGCATAGCTGGCCACAGACTGCGGCCGTGTACGCAATGCGTCACGGATCATCTTTCTGGCTTGTTCGAGTTCATTCCCCATCAATTCTAGCCGGGGCGGGCGCACGCGGGAATTCCCGATGCCAACTTCCTCCTGCACCAGTTTGATGAGTTGAACGAAGTTCGGAACAGTATCCATCCGGAGCAAGGGCAAGAACCAACGATACAACTCGAACACCGCGCCAGTCTGTCCCTTGATTCCGTCGTTGAACAGTTCCACGGATTCGCGCGGAAGGGCGTCGCCAAGCCGGCAATCCATCCGGTCGCCCCGACCCCGATGGCCTCGAGCACGGCGGCGCTTCCCTTGGCGGTCTGTGACGACGGATGTTTCGCCAAATCGACGATTAGTGTAGACAATATCCTTCGACGTTGCACGGGCTACCAGTCGAGTGGCTACGCTCCGAAACTGGCACTCAGAGCAAAATGCCTGACATTGCGGCAGAAGCCAATCACTTCGGGGCATGGATTGAACCTGACTCGAAGCAACCGCTTACGTTCCATGCTGTCGGGCAGGCGCAACCACTCGAGAGAAGTAGGCCAGAAGGAGAGTCTTTGACAAAAGGAGGCAAGTCCAGTTAATGTTCCGTTTGCGTAAACGTTTACGCAAACGCGCTTGCGGCTTGAGTTCCGAGGGTTGCAGAGACTCATTTCCCCCCAATGCTACTGAAGACATTGCGCGAAGAGGTGCTGGAAGCGAACTTGGAATTGGTTCGCCGTGGCCTTGTGCTCTACACGTTCGGCAATGTCAGTGGGATTGATCGTGGCGAAGGGCTGGTTGCCATCAAGCCCAGCGGCGTTCCGTATGAGGAGCTGACACCGGCTCAGATTGTGATCTCCGATCTCCAGGGAACGATCGTCGACGGTAAACTGCGTCCGTCCTCGGACCTTCCAACACATCTGGAGTTATATAGGCATTTCTCAAATATCTGCGGAGTGGCGCACACGCATTCTGAGTTTGCCACCGCATGGGCACAGGCGGAGACACCGATTCCCTGTTTCGGAACTACGCATGCAGACTATTTTCACGGGCCCGTTCCGGTGACCGCGCGGCTGAGTGCATCCGAGATTGCGGGTGAGTACGAACTGGAAACCGGCGTGGCGATCTGCCGGACTTTCGCGAAGCTCGACCCGCGCGCAATCCCGGCCGTGCTTGTGGCCGGACATGCTCCTTTTTGCTGGGGAGCGAGCGCAGCAGAGGCTGCGCACAACGCGGTGATTCTGGAATACGTGGCGCGGATGGCGTGCCACACTCTATCGATCAACCCTGAATCCCGGCCGCTAGCGCACGAATTGCACGATAAACACTTTCTGCGCAAGCACGGCCGCAATGCCTATTACGGACAGGTCAAGACACAATGAATCCTGCTCTGCTGGTCTTAAGTTCCTCCACTCTGGTGCATCTTTCGCCAGTCGATCTGGTCATCATTGTCTTCTACTTCGCCCTTGTGCTGGCGATTGGGCTGTACCTGAAAGAACAGGCCAATACCGGCGAAGACTTCTTCATGGCCGGGCGGGAAATGACGGCGTGGGTGGCGGGCCTCGCGTTCCTCTCGGCGAACTTGGGATCGCTCGAGTTGATGGGCTGGGCGGGCAACTCCTACAAGTACGGCATTCTCGCGGCTCACTGGTATTGGATCGGCGCCATCCCGGCGATGCTGTTCCTGGCGCTTGTGATGATGCCGTTCTACCACATCTGCAAAACCCACTCGGTACCCGGATATCTCAAGCTGCGTTTTGGGCCGGGCGCCCAGGCTCTGTCTTCGATTTCGTTCGCCTTCATGACTGTGTTGATGAGTGGCATCAACATGTACGCCATGGCCGTCGTGATGAGGGTCGTCCTGGGATGGGATATCAACGTCAGCATTTTGATTTCTTCCGTCACGGTCATGATTTATGTGGCACTTGGCGGTTTGCGTTCGGCAATCTTCAACGAGGTTCTCCAGTTTTTCTTGATCTGGGCCGGAGCCCTCCTGATACCAATTCTGGGGTTAGTGGAGGCGGGCGGCTGGAGCGGCCTCAAGGCAAAGATCCTCCAGAATCTTACCGAACAGCACGTGGCCAACCCCGGCGCGTACACGCACGCATGGTCGACTTTGGGCAATTTTACCGACAATCCCATGGGGATCAATTGGGTCGGAATTGTGTTTGGCCTCGGGGCAGTCATCTCCATGGGCTACTGGACTACCGACTTTCTGGTTGTCCAACGCGTCCTGGCTGCGAAAGATCTGCGCTCGGCCAAACTAGCACCCATCATCGGCGCCGCCTTCAAGATGATGGTTCCTTTTATCGTCATTCTTCCCGGGTTGCTCGGCCTGGCCCTCCTTCGCGATCCGCGCACCGGCAGTCTGCTGCGGCTCGTGCCCGCGGATCTTGCGTGGTCAACGGCTGGACAGGCACAAGGGCTGCACGGTTATGACGAAGTCCTGCCGCTGATGTTGGCACGCTACTGTGGACCGGGCCTGCTCGGTCTCGGCATTACCGCTCTGATCGCAGGCTTCATGTCCGGGATGGCGGGCAACGTCAGCGCCTTCACCACCGTTTGGACGTATGACATTTACGGTGCTCTGATCAACAAGAATGCGTCGGATGGTTCCAAGGTGCGAATGGGCCGCTGGTGCACAGTGATCGGAGTCATCATCAGCATCGGCACGGCGTATCTGGTGATGAACGCTCAGAGCATCATGGATTACGTCCAAGCGTTGTTCAGCTTCTTCATTGCGCCGCTGTTCGGCACGGTAATCCTCGGCATGCTGTGGAAACGGGCAACGGCAGCGGGGGGCTTCTGGGGACTGCTGGCCGGAACCATGTCTTCGGTTGGCATGTATGTCTGGGTGAAACTGAATCCTGACGCGGTGAAATATGTGGCTCTGTCCATGCAAGCGCAGGATCAGGCGCAGAACATGTTTCGTGCGTTGTGGTGCTGGCTGATCTGCGTGATCGTCACGGTGGTGGTCAGCTTGTTGACCAAGCCCAAGACTGATGCCGAGTTAGCGAACCTGGTTTACGGTCTTACGCCGATTCCGCACGAGGAAAAGGTTTCCATGTTCCACAGCCCCGTCTTCTGGGGAGTGATTGTGGCCGTTGTGTTCGTAATCTTGCAAATCATTTTCTGGTAGGGGGAAACGATGAAATCCGGTGGATCGTTGTCGATTTGGTTCTTTATCGGCGTGTCTCTGGCGGTCAACGGAGCGGTGATCTTCGGCACCGGAATTTACGAGTTGGTTTCTCCGCCAGAAAATCGGGTTGTGCTCTATAACTTGCATGCCAACGTTTGGTGGGGCGGAATTCTACTGATTCTTGGCTTGTTTTTTAGCCTGCGTTTTTCGCCCGCGCGAGAACGCGCGCGGATGACCGGTAATTCTTAGCTTTTCTTACTCATATCAGGGAGATGCATTTCTATGGCTGAAAAGAAAATGACGATGGGCGTCATCATCGGGAACCGTGGCTTTTTTCCCGGCGAGTTGGCGAAGGTCGGACACAAAGAGATGATTCAGGCGCTGGCGAAGGCTGGCATGGATTGCGTGGTGCTCGGTCCCGAGGATAGCAAGCACGGCGCGGTGGAGACGCATGAGGAAGCGAAGCGGTGTGCGGCGCTGTTTCAGAAGAACCGGGAGCGGTTGGATGGAGTGATCGTGTCGCTGCCCAACTTTGGCGACGAACGGGCGATTGCCGACACGATGCGACTGGCCCGACTCGACATTCCAGTACTGGTGCAGGCGACACCGGACGACGCGAAGAAGATGACGATCCTGCATCGTCGCGACAGCTTTTGCGGAAAGATGTCGGCTTGCAACAACTTGCGGCAATACGGAATCCCTTATTCGCTGACCCGGCTGCACACCGTAAGTCCGGACTCTGAAGATTTCCAGAATGACTTGGCGTGGTTCGGAGCAGTCTGCCGGGTGGCGAACGGGATGCGAAACCTGCGCGTGGGCAGCATCGGTGCACGGCCGACTGCGTTCAACACCGTGCGCTACAGCGAGAAACTGCTCGAAGCTCACGGGATTTCGACAGAGACCCTGGACCTTTCGGAAGTCTTTGGCCGCATCGCCAAGCTGAAGGACGATCATGCGGGAGTCCAAGGCAAGCTCGCCGATATTCGTAAGTACGTTACCACCAGCGGAGTCCCCGATGCAGCCCTGATCAAAATGGCGAAACTCGGCTTTGTGATCGACGATTGGATGAAGGCAACCGACGTGAAGGTCAGCGCGGTGCAGTGCTGGACTTCGATGGAAGAGTACTTCGGCGTTGTCCCTTGCACCATCATGAGCATGATGAGCAACAATCTGCTACCCGCGGCGTGCGAGGTGGATGTATGCGGAACGTTGAGCATGCATGCGCTGGCCCTGGCATCACAGACGCCGAGCGCATTGCTCGACTGGAACAACAACTACGGGGACGACCCTGACAAGGCGGTTTGCTTCCATTGCAGCAATCTGCCCAAGCATTTTTTCCAGGACGTACGCATGGACTTCCAGGAGATCATCGCGGGGACCGTGGGGAAGGAGAACACGTTCGGTACAGTGGTGGGCCGGGTGAAGGCCGGGGCGATGAGTTTTGCGCGCTTCTCGACTGACGACACGGCGGGCGTGATTCGCGGCTACGTTGGCGAAGGCTCGTTCACCGAAGATTCTCTGAATACATTCGGAGGCGTGGGCGTGGTGCAGATTGCCGACTTGCAGAAGTTGCTGCATTACATCTGCGAGAACGGGTTCGAGCATCACGTGGCGGCAAATTTCTCGACTACAGCCGCCGCGGTGCACGAGGCCGCTGTGCGGTATCTAGGATGGCAGATGCACTGGCACGGAAATTAGGTGCGCGTAATCAATCTCGGCTCCCTCAGTTGTCACAGTCGTGCTGACTGAGTAACGCGTGCGACCCATGCACATTGACGCTCATCAGCACTTTTGGGTCTACAGGCCGGACGAGTATGGCTGGATCGACGACTCGATGGCTGCGCTGCGCCGCGATTTTCTGCCAGCGGATCTAAAGCCTGAGCTCGAAAACTGTGGCTTCCGGGGTTCGGTTGCGGTGCAGGCACGCCAAACACTGGAAGAGACTCGATGGCTGTTGGAATTGGCGGATCGCTGTTCCTCGATCCTGGGCGTCGTTGGATGGGTCGACCTCAGGTCCCCAGACGTGCGATCGCAATTGAGGCTCTTTGCTCGAAATCCCAAGCTCGTCGGCATCCGCCACATCGTGCAGGCTGAGCCCGATGATCGCTTCCTGCTGCAGCCGGAATTCCTGCGTGGCGTGTCAGTGCTGGAAGAGTTCGATCTTGCCTACGACATCCTGATTTATGCCAGGCACCTCCCGGTGACGGCTGAATTTGTGGAGCGATTTCCGCGCCAGCGCTTCGTGCTCGATCACCTTGCCAAGCCGCCGATCAAGAGCGGCGAAATCGACTCGTGGGCGCAGGGGATCCGGCGGTTGGCGGCGTTTCAGAATGTGTTCTGCAAACTGTCTGGTTTGGTGACCGAAGCCGACTGGCAGCATTGGACGCCGGAGCAGATCGCTTGGTATCTCGACGTCGCCTTTGAATCTTTCGGACCTGACCGGCTTATGATTGGCTCCGATTGGCCGGTGTGCCTGGTGGCGGCATCGTACGCACGCGCCGTCGGAGTCGTGATGGACTATGTGCTTCGGCCAAAGGCGGATTGGCGTGAAGGCGTGCTGGGCGGAAATGCGCAGCGGTTTTGGCGGCTGATTGCGCCATGACAAGGCCAAACGTGCCCCATGTTTTACAATGACCGCACCCATGAGTCGCACCGTTCTCCAACTCGATTCCCGTGACAACGTTCTGATCGCCCTCACTGACTTGAAGAGCGGCGAAGGTATCGAATTCTCCGGCCAAGTCTACACTCCGTCCAAGAACGTTCCCGCAAAACACAAGTTCGCCATGCGAAGGCTCGAGATCGGCGACGACGTCATCATGTACGGTGTTTTGGTGGGCAGAGCCGTCAAGCCAATCGCGGCTGGGGAACTGCTGACGACGAACAACATCCAACACCGGGCCTCGGAGTTTCGCGAGCAGTCCGACGAATATCTATGGACGCCGCCCGATGTTTCGCGTTGGAAGAGCGAGACCTTCCTGGGATATCGCCGGTCCGATGGTCAAGTCGGCACGCGGAACTACTGGCTCGTGGTTCCTCTGGTGTTTTGCGAGAACAAGAACATTCAGGTTCTAAAGCAGGCGCTCGAAGAAGAATTGGGGTTCGCCGCGCCCCAACTCTATCGTCAGCAGGTGGCCGAACTGGCAGAGTCTTATCGGGCAGGAAAGACGGAAGGACCGGTAATTCGCGACTTGCCGCTTGATACGGTTCCGGCCCAGCGCAGCCGGCTGTTCGAAAATGTTGACGGCATTCGCTTTCTGCTCCACGAGGGCGGATGTGGCGGAACGCGCGAAGACTCCCACAACCTCTGCGGGCTCATCGCAGGCTACATTCACCATCCCAACGTGGCGGGAGCGACAGTTCTGAGCCTGGGCTGCCAGCACGCGCAGATCGAAGTCCTTCGCTCGGAAATCCACGAGCGTAATCCCGACTTCAACAAGCCTCTGTTCATCCTCGAGCAGCAGCGCAGCGGGTCGGAAGCGGCGATGATGTCGGAGGCGATCCGGCAAACGTTCCTCGGACTGGTCGAAGCCAACAAGGCTCGGCGAGCACCCGCTCCGCTCTCCAACCTGTGCGTCGGACTGAAATGCGGGGGGTCGGACGGGTTCTCCGGCATTTCGGCGAATCCGGCCATCGGCCACACCGCCGATCTGCTCGCCGCCTTGGGTGGCCGCACGATTCTCTCGGAATTCCCGGAGTTGTGTGGAGTGGAGCAGGAACTCATCGATCGGGGCAAGAGCAAAGCCGTGGGGAATCGTTTCATACAGTTAATGCGCGACTATGCCGCGCGGGCTGCAGCCGTGCGATCTGGCTTCGACATGAATCCTTCGCCCGGCAATATGAGGGACGGACTGTTGACGGATGCGATGAAATCGGCGGGAGCTGCGAAGAAGGGCGGCACGTCTCCGGTGAGCACGGTACTTGATTACCCTGAGTATTCGACCGAACCGGGACTCAATCTGCAATGCACGCCGGGCAACGATGTTGAATGCGTCACGGCCCAGGTGGGCGCCGGGGCTAGCGTAGTGTTGTTCACGACCGGGCTTGGCACGCCGACGGGGAATCCGATCGCCCCCGTGGTGAAGCTCTCGACCAACTCGATCCTGGCACAACGCATGCACGACATCATCGATATTGATACCGGCGCAATCGTAGCCGGGCAAAAGACAATCGAGCAAATGGGCGAGGGCATCCTGGAGTTCATGACTCGAGTGGCGAGCGGAGAGATCCGAACCAAAGCTGAGATGAAGGCACAGGAAGATTTCATTCCGTGGAAGCGAGGGGTTTCGCTCTGACCAAGGAGAGCAGCAGCGCAGGAGATTTCTGGCTCGACGGCAAAGTAGCCGTCGTCACGGGCGGCGGAAGCGGCATTGGGCAAGCAATCGCGTTGAGATTTGCGGCGCAGGGTGCGGTGATGCGCGTCCTGGACGTGAACGAATCTGCCGCGGCTGCGACTTGCCAGCGCATTGCAGCCACCGGCGGGTCCGCGTCCGCTCATCTTTGCGATGTAACCAACCAGGCGGACGTAAGAGCAACATTCGAGGAGTTGTTCCGTCTTGGCCGCGTCCACATCCTTGTTAATAACGCTGGAGTCTCACATATTGGCACCGTGGAGAGCACGACCGAGGAAGACTTCGACCGGGTCGTCCGAGTGAACGTCAAGGGCTTCTACAACTGCATGCAGGCAGTGGTCGGACACATGAAGGACGGCGGCGGTGGCGCGATTTTGAACATGGCATCGATCGCCGGGTCGGCGGGGCTCCCTGACCGTTTCGCCTACTCGATGAGCAAGGGCGCGGTTATCGCGATGACGTACTCCGTTGCGCGGGACTACCTCACGCACAACGTTCGCTGCAATTGCATTTCGCCGGCGCGAGTTCACACACCGTTTGTTGACGGCTATCTGCAGAAGAACTATCCCGGACGCGAGCAGGAAATGTTCGAAAAGCTGGCAGGGTCACAACCGATTGGAAGAATGGCGGAGCCTGCAGAAGTCGCTTCCCTCGCCTTGTTCTTATGCTCCGATCAGGCTGCGTTCATTACGGGGGTGGACTATCCGATCGATGGCGGCTTCTTCAACCTGCGAGGCTAGCGTATGAACCTGGAACTGAAGGATAAGGTTGTGATTGTCACCGGCGGCGCCAAGGGAATCGGCGCGGCGATCGCCCGGGCGTGCGCTGCCGAGAGTGCGATTCCGGTGATCGTGGGCCGCGATGGCGCAACGGGTGCGCAACTGCAGAGCGAACTGCAAAGCAGCGGGGCCGCTTGCGGGCTCATCACCGTTGACCTTGCGACTCCAGAGAGTTGCGCGCAATCCGTTGAGCAAGCTTTGAAGGACTTTGGAAGGATCGACGCGCTGGTGAATAACGCAGGCCGTAACGACAAAGTCGGTCTCGAACAGGGCAGTCCGGAAGAATATGTCGCCTCGCTGAACCGTAATCTGGTGCACTACTACGGCATGGCTCATTATGCTTTGCCACACCTGAAACGCTCGCGGGGAGCGATCGTCAACATCGGTTCCAAGACGGCGGTCACGGGCCAGGGAAGCACATCAGGGTATGCATCCTCAAAAGGCGCGATCATGGCGCTCACGCGGGAATGGGCGGTGGAACTGCTGCCCTACGGGATTCGCGTCAACACAGTTATTCCAGCCGAAGTCATGACCCCGCTCTACCGCCAATGGCTCGATACGTTTCCGAATCCCGAAGAAAAACTGAAGCTCATCCTCTCCAAGATTCCGCTGGAGAAGCGCATGACGACGTCAGAGGAGATTGCATCGATGGTTGTGTTCCTGATCTCGGCCAAGTCCAGCCACACCACGGGCCAGCATTTGTTTGTGGATGGCGGTTATGTTCACCTGGACCGCGCCCTGACGTAAAGATAGTTCCTGCCAAAGAGGTTGAATGAAACGACGATACTGCCTGACTCTCGACTTGAAGAACGATTCCAAGCTGATTGCCGAATACAAACGCCATCACGAGAAGATCTGGCCTGAGATTACGCGGAGCATCAAGGGCTCTGGCATCGAGGACATGGAAATCTATCTGCTCGGAACGCGCATGTTCATGATCATGGAGGTAAGCGAGGAGTTCTCGTTCGAGGCCAAGGCCAAAGCCGACCAAGGTAATCA
The DNA here is from genome assembly GCA_017883385.1 of Candidatus Sulfotelmatobacter sp. Taxonomy (GTDB): domain Bacteria; phylum Acidobacteriota; class Terriglobia; order Terriglobales; family Acidobacteriaceae; genus Sulfotelmatobacter. The sequence continues at coordinate 1,454 of JADGNQ010000111.1, read as the reverse complement.
AAAAGTACAAGAGTGGGAGAAATTGATGGGGACGTTTCAGCAATTGTCGCCCGAGGCTAAGCCTGGCGAAAAGTGGTTGCGAATGGAACGAGTATTCAAGCTGGAAGAGTAGCCAGGCCGCGGCTTGACCGCGGCTCAGGGCAAGCGTAATCTCGCGTGGGAAATTCGCGATTGCCGTTATATCGAAGGAGGCTGCACATGGTTCCTCTCTCCGCTTTGTGGCTCCCGATCGTGCTGTCGGCCGTCATTGTCTTCGTCGCCAGCTCAATCATGCACATGCTTCTGCCCTACCATAAAGGCGACTACCAGCAACTTCCCGATGAGGACAAGGTTCTCTCCGTTCTCCGCAGCGCTGGTTTGAAGCGTGGCTTGTACATTTTTCCCTTCGGTACCCACAAAGATATGAACTCGCCAGCCTTGCAGGAAAAATACAAACAGGGACCAGTCGGGATGATGACCGTGTTTCCGAGCGGTCCACCCGTCATGCCGAAGTTCCTGGGCATGTGGTTCGTGTATTGCCTCATTATCGGGTTCTTCGTCGCCTATCTCACCGGGCATACGGTGGTGGCCGGCGCGTACTATCTCAAAGTCTTTCGTGTAGGGGGAACGGCCGCGTTTCTCGCCTATGGTTTGGGAAACTTGAGCAACGGCATCTGGAAGGGTCAGACGTGGAGCATTACCATCAAGGAAGTGATCGATGGACTCGTCTATGCTTTGCTGACTGCAGGCACCTTTGGCTGGCTTTGGCCCCGCTGATCGCCGCGATCATTCGGGGCAAGCGCAAACTCAGAAGCGAGCGGCCGCTGAAGTTGAGAAATGGACTTCTCTGTGGGTCTTCCTGGGCATGCCCTTTTTGTGGCAATCCTCACACTTTGCAGAATGAATATCGTGCAGGCTCTTGGATGATTTGAACGTTGTGTCCATTTTCTCAACGTCCAGACCGCAGTTGGAAAGCCGCGGATGACAGGTTGTGCAGGAGGCGCGTGTCAACTGGCCATGGTCGAGGTGGCATGCAAAACAGCTCAGGCCCTCGTGAACTCCGACTGGAGTGCGGTCGTCCCCTGACCCGACTTGCAGCGTTGCACGCGGCGCGTGGCACTGGTAGCACAACGCCTGGCGCGGATCAGAGCTGATCTTAACCACCCGGTCACCGTCTTTCATTTCGGGTAGGCTCAAGCGGCTGACAGGAACCGATTCCATTTCTCGGCGATCGAATAGCGCCAGGGAAGGAATCATGATTCCCTGTTCCGGCCCGGGCGTACGAACGCCAAGCTTTGATTTTTGGAGGGGCGTTCCCTCCTTATGCGTCTGATGGCATGCCAGGCACGGAATCACCGGTTGATCGGCGAGCGAGCGATCCTTGAGCGACCACGGACCCGCAGTGTCGATGGGTTGCACGAGATCGCGAACGGGCCCTCCAAAATGCATGCCGTGGCATCGCAGGCAGTCATCCA
>JADGNQ010000020.1 GCA_017883385.1 Candidatus Sulfotelmatobacter sp. | reverse complement strand
GCTGCACACGGGGGCGCACAAGATTAACAACTGCCTGGGGCAGGGGCTGCTGGTCGAGCGGATGGGGAAGCGTCGCGTGATCGCGGAGACCGGGGCGGGTCAGCATGGGGTGGCAACCGCGACTGTGTGCGCGCTCCTGGGGTTTGAGTGCGTCGTGTATATGGGCACCGAGGACATGCGGCGGCAGGAGTTGAATGTGTTCCGTATGCGACTGCTGGGAGCCGAGGTGCGCGGAGTGTCCTCAGGATCGCGAACTTTGAAAGACGCGATCAACGAGGCCATGCGTGACTGGGTGACGAATGTGCGGACCACGCATTATTTATTGGGGAGTGTGCTGGGGGCGCATCCGTATCCGACGATGGTCAGGGATTTTCATCGCGTGATCGGGCGCGAGGCGCGGGCGCAGATTTTGAAGGCTGAAGGGAAACTGCCGACGGCGATTATTGCGTGCGTGGGTGGAGGATCGAATTCGATCGGGATTTTCTACGATTTTCTCAACGACAAGAAGGTGCAGTTGATTGGGGTTGAGGCTGGCGGTCGCGGCGAAAAGCTCGGCGATCATGCGGCGCGGTTTCGCGGAGGATCTCCGGGAGTGCTGCAGGGGACCTATTCTTACGTGCTGCAGGATTCAGGCGGGCAGATCGCGCTGACGCATTCGGTGTCCGCGGGACTGGATTATCCGTCGATCGGGCCGGAGCATGCGGCGTTGCGGGATTCGGGGCGGGCGGAGTATGTTCCGGCGTCGGATGCGGAGGCGCTGGCGGCTACGACTCTTTTGGCGCGGACGGAGGGGATTATTCCGGCGCTGGAGTCGGCGCATGCGGTGGCGGAGGTGGTGAAGCGGGCGCCTCGCATGAAGAAATCGGAGATCGTGATTGTGAATGTGTCCGGGCGCGGGGACAAGGACATTGGGATTATGCGCGAGAATTTGAAACTGGATTGAAGTCAGAAGTTAGAAGGCAGAATTCAGAACTGAACCCGAAACAAGCTCACTTCTGACTTCTGCGTTTTGCATTTTCTTATGCCTTTAACTTTTCATAAGAAGCCGGCACTGGTGGTGTATGTGACTTGCGGAGATCCGGATCTCGCGACCACGCAGGAGATCGTGCTGGCGGCGATCGAAGCCGGGGCGGACGTGATTGAGTTGGGAGTGCCGTTCAGCGATCCGGTGGCGGATGGGCCGGTGATCCAGCGGGCAAGTGAGCGGGCGCTGAAGCATGGGACGTCGCTCGCGCAGGTGTTGACATTGGCGGCGGAGGTTCGGCAACATGCGCAGTCGACCGGGCTGATTGTGTTTTCGTATCTCAATCCGATCTTGCAGATGGGGATGGAAAAATTCTGTAAGGTGGCGCGGGCCGCGGGAGTGGACGGTGCGTTGGTCACCGATCTGCCGGTGGAAGAGGCGGGCGAATATTTGCGGGCGATGCGCGAGTATGATCTGGCGCCGGTATTTCTGGCAGCGCCGACGAGTCCGGATGAGCGGTTGAAGCGGATTGCAGAGGCATCGCGAGGATTTGTGTATGCGGTATCGCGGACGGGCGTGACGGGACAGAGGCAGCAACTGGCGCAGGATGCGCGCAAGCTAGTGAAGCGGTTGCGGCGCGTGACTAAGTTGCCGGTCGCGTTGGGATTTGGGATTTCGACCGCGGAACAGTTTGCCGAGGTGGGCGAGTTTGCGGATGCGGTGGTGGTGGGCAGCGCGATTGTGGAGACCGTGGAGCGGAATCGCGGGCGGGAGGCGGTCGCTGTGGGGGAGTTTGTGAGGAAGCTATCAGCTGTCAGCCCTCAGCTGTCAGCTCGTTAGGTTGGATGAGTGCGATTGGTGCGGTTTGGAACTTTGCTGACAGCTGATCGCTGAAGGCTGAAAGTACTTTGCATGGATATCGAGGATTGGCGAAAGAAGATTGATGAGCTGGATCGGAGGCTCGTGGGACTGCTGAGCGAGCGGGCTCGGGCCGTGGTCGAAATCGGAAAGCTCAAACGCAATACTTCTCTGCCGATCTATGAGCCGGACCGGGAGCGGATTGTTTTTGCGAACGTGCAGGAAACGAATCGGGGGCCGCTGCCGGGGCGGGATCTGGTGCGGATTTATGAACGCATCATCGACGTGATGCGGAATATTCAGAAGGAAGAGATAGTGCCGAAGGCCGAAGCGGCCGAGGCGGGAACGGAATTGGATTCGGAAGTGAATGACTGAGGCAGCTCTTAGCTATTAGCTCTTAGCCATTAGCTAACCCAGGCTTGATTGGCGACACAGGTGATGCTCGTGTTCGAGGAAGAGCAGATTCCTCGCTTTGCTCGGAATGACAAATTCTATTGTGGAACGATTGAGAACGAACACACGGCTCAGAGCTAGAAGCTAACAGCTAAGAGCTAAGAGCTAAGAGCTAGGAGCTAAGAGCTAGGAGCTAGGAGCTGGTTTTTATGATTGTAGCAATGCAGGAAGGCGCGGACGAGCAGTTGATTCAGCAGGTGATTGAGCACCTGGTGAAGATCGGGTTTGAAGTGCACCGCTCGACGGGCGCGCGGATGACCGTGCTCGGGGCGGTTGGGTCGGGGATTGATTTCGATATCCGCAACCTCGAGCTGTTGCCGGGGGTGCAGGAAGTCCATCGCATCAGTTCGCCGTACAAGTTGGCGGGGCGGAGTTTTCGTCCGGAGGGGACGATCGTCAAGCTGGCGAACGGGATCGATGTTGGCGGGAACGAAATTGTGGTGATGGCGGGACCTTGTTCGGTCGAAACGCGGGAGCAGATTTTTTCTACCGCGGAGGCGGTCGCGAAGGCAGGGGCGAAAGTGCTGCGGGGCGGGGCGTTTAAGCCGAGGAGTTCCCCGTATTCATTTCAGGGACATGGGGAAGACGCGCTGAAGTTGCTGCAGGAGGCTGGCGAGAAATACAGTCTGCTGGTGATCAGCGAAGTCATGGAGATCTCGCAGATTCCGATGATGCTGCCTTACGTAGACATTCTGCAGGTGGGGGCGCGCAACATGCAGAACTTCAATCTGCTGCGCGAACTGGGGAAGGTGCGCAAGCCGGTGTTGCTGAAGCGCGGGATCGCGGCGACGCTGGAAGAACTGCTGCTGTCGGCGGAATACATTATGGCGGGCGGGAATTACGATGTGATTTTGTGCGAGCGCGGGATTCGCACGTTTGAGACGTATACGCGCAACACGATGGATATTTCTGCGATCCCGATCATCCACAAGCTGTCGCATTTGCCGATGACGGCCGATCCGTCGCACGGGACGGGGCGGCGGGATAAAGTCGCACCGATGGCGCGGGCGTCAGTGGCGGCGGGTGCGGATGCCCTGCTGATCGAAGTGCATTGCGATCCGAACAAGGCGTGGTCCGATGGGGCGCAGTCGCTGTTTCCCGAGCAGTTCGCGAAACTGATGGATGAGTTGAGGATGATCGCGCCGGCGGTGGGGAGGAAGATCGGATAGAGCGTCGCCCCTCGCAAAACAGAATTCAAACCACAGAGGACGCAGAGTACACAGAGGGGATGAAACAAGAGCCAAACGAAATGCAGTCCGGGCGTCCCACCGGCAGAACTTGAGTGTTCTAACGTTTTCTTACGTCCTCCGTGTCCTCAGCGTCCTCTGTGGTTTTCATCTTCATTGTTCTTATGGCGATTCGGCAAATCACGATTATTGGGACAGGGCTGATTGGCGGGTCGCTGGGGCTTGCGCTCCGGAAGAAGAAATTTGCGGGGCGGATTATTGGATGCGATCGCGAGGCCACGCTGGAGAAGGCGCGGATGCGCGGGGCGATTGACGACGGGACCGCGAACCCTGGCGATTCGGTGCATGGAAGCCAGGTGGTGGTGCTGGCGACTCCGGTGCTGGCGATTGTGGATCTGATTGAACGTGTTGGTCCGGTGCTTCCGGCAAAGGCCCTGCTCACCGATGTGGGGAGCACGAAGGCCGCGGTGGTGGAGCGCGCGGTGAAGGTGTTTGGGAAGAATGTGGGGAAGCGGTTTCTGGCGGGGCATCCGATGGCGGGGAAGGAACTGAGTGGAGTGGATTACGCGGATGCCGATTTGTTTCAGGATGCGGTGTGGTTTCTGGCTCCGCTGCCGGGGCAGAATCTGAATGAAGGACTGTTCGCGGAGTTTGCGGGATGGATCGATGCGATCGGAGCGCGCATCGCGATGCTGCCAGCAGAGGATCATGACCGGCTGTGCGCGTGGATCAGCCATGTACCGCAGATGATTTCGACAGCGCTGGCGGCGGCGCTGGTGGAGGAGTTTGGGGCGGAGGCTCCGCTGCTGCCGGCGGGTGGGCGGGCTCTGCGGGAGATGACGCGGATTTCGGCGAGCCCGTATTCGATGTGGCGGGATGTCGCGATCAGCAACAAGAAGAATCTGGAAGATGCGCTGTGGAAGGTGGAACAGCGACTGGCGCACATCCGGGAAAATCTGGCGACGCGGCAACTGGCGGAGGAGTTTGAGCAGGCGCATTTGTTGCGGAAGGTGCCGGGCAAGAAGAAATAGAGGAGATTGAGTAATTGGGAAATTTGGTAATTGTGTAATTGAAAACCTTAGCGGCGTGATGTGCGTGCATTTCCAATTACTCAAATGCCAAATTACCCAATTACTCAATTTCCATTAGAATGCGGACGCTATGAATAAAGTTGTGGCCAATGCGGATGAGGCCATCCGCGACGTGTTTGATGGCGCGACCATCATGATCGGCGGGTTTGGGCTGTGCGGCATGCCAGAGAATCTGATTCGCGCACTGGTGCGCAAGGGGACGAAGAATCTGCGGACCATCAGCAACAATGTTGGTGTCGACGGTGTCGGGAACGGGCTGCTGCTGGCCGCGGGGCAGATCGTGCATCACATTGGGACTTATGTGGGCGAGAACAAGTTGCTGGAAGATATGGTGCTGAAGGGCACCATCAAACTCGACCTGGTGCCGCAGGGGACATTTTCGGAGAGGATTCGCGCGGGGGGCGCGGGGATTCCAGCGTTTTATACGCCTACTGGCGTGGGAACGATTGTCGCCGATGGCAAGGAGACGCGCGAGTTTGATGGACGCACTTACGTGATGGAGCGCGGGTTGACGGCCGACTTTGCGTTTGTGAAGGCGTGGAAGGGCGACCGCGAGGGGAATTTGATTTATCGGAAGACGGCGCGGAATTTTAATCCCATGATGGCGACGGCGGCGAAGGTTACGATTGCCGAGGTGGAGCATCTGGTCGAAGTCGGCGCGTTGGATGGGGACTCCGTTCACACGCCTTCGATCTATGTGAAACGGATTTTTCAGGGGGAGTTATTTGAGCGGAGGATTGAGCGGAGGACGGTGCGGAAGAGCGGAGTTGTTTAGCCTTGCGCAAGGAGAGTAACGGGTAGAACTCCCTGATGCGGGAGTGGGCGGTATAAGCGGGTAGGGATCCTTCGACTGCGGTTTTGCTTCGCTGTTCGCGAAGCAAAACCTTCGCTCAGGATGACAAACTTAGTTCGGGATGTCTTCGACGATGAACAAACCTGGCAAAGACATTGATAAGCGCGAGCGGATTGTGAAGCGGATTGCGCGCGAACTGCGCGATGGGTTCTATGTGAACCTCGGGATCGGGATGCCGACGCTGATTGCGAATCATGTGCCTGCGGGGATGGAGGTCACGCTCCAGTCGGAGAACGGGATGCTGGGTATCGGACCGTATCCGGTCGAGGGGCAGGAGGATCCGGATCTCATCAATGCGGGAAAAGAAACCGTGAGCGAGATGCCGGGGACTTCGTATTTTTCCAGCGCCGATTCGTTTGCGATGATTCGCGGCGGGCATATTGATTTGAGCGTGCTGGGCGCGATGGAAGTGGACGAGACGGGGAGCATTGCGAATTGGATGATTCCGGGGAAGATGGTAAAGGGGATGGGTGGCGCGATGGATTTGGTGGCGGGGGCGCGTCGCGTGGTGGTGGCGATGGAGCACACGACACGCGACGGCGCTCCGAAGATTTTGAAGAAGTGCACCCTGCCGCTGACCGGCGTGCGGGTTGTCGATACGATCGCGACGGAGATGGCGTACATCCGGGTGACGAAGGACGGGCTGGTGCTGGAGGAAGTGGCGCCGGGGGTGACGGCGGAAGACGTGCAGCGGGCGACTGAGGCGCGGCTGATTGTGAGTCCGGGGTTGAAGGTGATGGAGAGTTAGACGCCGCTGCTGCATTCTGTTGCCGCTATGCGGCTGGACAGCCGGGGGCGGCTGTCCCCACACGAGATTCAAAATCGAAATTCAAAATACCCACCCTGTCGCGCCAAAGAACGGCGCGACCAGGATGGAGCACCCTCGGGTCACTTTGCGCACTGCCTATGCGGCGGCGATGCGGCGGATCAGGTCTTCCTGCTCTTGTTGGCTTTCGGCGCCGATGGTGAAGGCGTCGAGCACGCCATTGGACAGGGCGAATTTGATGCCTTCGTCCTGACGGTTGCGCAGGGCGCCCTGGCCTAGAATCTTCATGCCAACGATTGCCTTCCCGGCGGCTTTCATTTCTTTTAGGACCCCAACTACAGTCGCTGGGTCGGCGTCCATGATGGCACCGACGGGGTTGATGCGGGCGAGATCCACTTCCACCCACGGAGATTTCGCGGCGGTGCGCAAGGCTTCGATGGTATGGCAGGAGCAGCCGTGGGCGCGGATGATTCCCTTCTCTTTCGCTTCCGAGAGCACGTCCATGACGCCGCGGTAGCGGTCGGTCCAGTCGCCTTCGGTGACGCAGTGGATCAGACAGATGTCGAGGTAGTCGGTGCCAAGTTCGCGGCGGAAGCGGTCGAGATCGGCACGGGCGCTGGCGGCGTCGCGGGAGAAAGTTTTGGTCAGAACCGTGACCTTGTCGCGCGGCACCTGCTTGAGCGCTTCGGCGACGTGAGGGTGGCTTCCGTAGGAATCGGCGGCGTCGAAGAAGCGCAGGCCCTTGTCGTATCCGTTGAGCAGAAGATTGGAGAGGCCCTTCACCCCGAGGTCGGTCTGGTGTGAGTGATGCCCGGACCCGACTGTGCCGGTACCCATGGCGAGACGGCTGGTCTTGATGCCGGTGCTGCCCAGCGTGACCGTATCGTAGGCGGCGAATTTTGTGGGCAGCGTGGTGTTCGCGAGCGCGGTGAAGATGGCTTTGGAACTGAGCCACGCTACTCCGGCGGCGGTAGCAGTGCGAACGAGGAATTCGCGGCGATGCATGGTTTCCTCCTGATTTGGTGGCGCCCCGTTCGTATGAGGCTACACCAAAGGGCGTCGAGTGCGAAAGTCGGTCTTGGGGATGGACGGGCGGCCGTGAGGATCGTTAACGTCGTCAGCGCCTGAGCCAGCGTGCCGGGGCTGCGCCCGGCGGACAGCCGAGGGCGGCTGTCCCCACATATGCGCGATTACTCGAATTGCTTGCGGAAGGCGGCTAGTTGCTGTTGGACTTCGGAGAGTTCGCTGCGCAGGGTTGAGACTTCTTCTTCGAGTGCGCTGATGCGATCGGCAGTTGTGTTTGCACCGGCAGGCACGGACGAGGGCGCCCGCGCCACATTTTGACTTTCTTCAGCGGCGGGCGGTTCGCCGGAGAACAAATGCGTGTAACGCGATTCTTTGGTGCCGGGCTGGCGGGGGAGGACGCGCGCCAGAGACGGTTCGCGCTGGGCAAGGCGGTCTAGGGTGGAGATTACGTCGTCGAGGGCTTCGAAGTGGTACATGCGATCTGTACGGCTGCGGAGTTCGCCGGGGGTTTGCGGGCCGCGGAGGAGGAGTACACAGACGACCGCGATTTCACGGCGGTCGAAGTTGAAGACTTCCTGCAGGCGATGTTCGAATTTCGTGACCCGGCTGTCGGCGCCGCTGGCCGGGCCGGCCATGCGCTTTTCCTGCAGCGTGGCGAGCGCGTCGCGAACGGCGGCTTCGTCGAGGGTCATGACCGGGTCGCGATTGTTTTTCTGATTGCAGGCGTTGACCAGGGCGTTCAGGGAGAGCGGGTAGTAGTCGGGAGTGGTGATGTCCTTTTCGATGAGGGCGCCGAGGACGCGGGCTTCGATTTCGGTGAGGATGTGGTTCATGGAGTGGTTGGTGGTGGAGGATCAATTCTAATGCAAGGGTTTGGCAGGGCGTAGGGCCCGGCGTTGGATAAGTTTGGGCAGTTGGGAAGGCGATCCTCAGGGGCTTGAAGCCCAGATCGATTCTGCTCGCTCTACGCGGCGCTCGAAGCGCCGCTCTTCCACGGTGCCGCATGCGTCCCCGGGTCTCAACGGGCACCGCTCGAAGCCTTGCCCTTCCCGCGGTTCCGGGGGTCGGTTAGATCCGGAAGGGCGCGGCCAGCAGGCGGAACGGTAATGTGATCGCCAGGAAGACGATCTCCAGGACACCGTGCACGGCTACGCCGAGGATTCGGAAGGGGAGCAGGAGTAGCCAGATGAATGGGTAGGCGACCAACGCCATGAGGGCTAGGGGCCAGCAGAGGACGAAGAGAATGCACCAGAGTAGGAACGTGAACATGGCAGAGACCTCCCCTAAGTAATTGTACGTCGGGGGACGGGAGAAAGTTCCGTACGGCGAGGCTGTCTGGGGAAAGGCGTGGCGGAGTCTCAACACAAGAGCTCACCACAGAGGACACGGAGGACACGGAGGAAAGCTAAGTCAAAGTCCCCACCCTAACGTCGCAAAGAACGCGACGTTAGGATGGGGCACCCTCGGATTTCATTGGATTCCTTCAGATTCCGGTTAGAACAGGGCTGTGGAGCGGCGCTTCCAGGACTTGCCTTTTTCTGCCGCTATCTTTTCCATGTCTCCCACATAGGCTCCGGCTTGGGTTAGGACGTGGTGCAGGTCGTTGCCGATGCTGATGAAGGTGAATCCCTTTTCGAGGAATTCGCCGACGCGCGAGGTGCCGAACAGGAACAGGCCGAGGATGACGTTGTTCTTGCGGGCATGCTCGACCAGTTTCTTCGTGGCGGCGTCGAGTTCGGGCGAGGTGTACATGTGGGGAAACTCGTACTTGTTGTAGAGGCCCATCGACATGCAGAGATCGTTTTGGCCGAGGAAGAGAATGTCGACGCCGGGGACGGCGGCGATTTCGGCGATGTTCTCAATGCATGACGCGGTCTCGACTTGCAGAGCGATGATGCCTTCGTTGTTCCAGTTGCCGGCGTAGCCGAGGAGTCCGCCTTTGTTCATGCTGCGCTGCGGGAAGTAGACCGAGCGCGTGCCGACCGTGGGGTACTTGGTGCAACTAATGGCTTCGCGGGCTTCGTCGGCGGTATTGATGTAGGGAATGAGGACGCCGTCTGCGCCCATATCGAGGGCCTGCTGGATGCCGGGGCGGTCGGCGTATCCGCCGACGCGAACCAGCGACTTGGCGCCGCCGTTCGCGATGCCGCTCAGCATGGCAGAAAGTTTTTCGTAGCCCATGGGGCCATGCTGGGTGTCGACGAGGAGCCAGTCGTATCCGCTGTGCGCGAGTTGCTCGGCGACGGTTGGGCTGTGAGCGTTGAGGAACAGGCCCATCTTGGGCGCTCCGGCGCGGAGTTGTTTCTTGAATTCGGATCCGCTGAGTGCGGGGTCGGGCATGGGAATCCTCCTTGAAGTCGAATTGCGTAGTGTACCGTATGAGGCGCGGGGAGACGAAGAATGCGGCGTGAATTTTTTCGTGGTGTGACCGGAGGACAGGATGACACCGGATTCCTCGGTTGCCGTCGCGGTCGCTCCGCCTGTTCTCGGAATGACAAGAGGGTGGGCTGCGCCTATAGTTTGGTTGAGGAGACCACGATGCGGTTGCTATTGAATTGGGTTCTGAGCGCGCTTGCGGTGTGGGTTGTGGCTCAGGTAGTGCCCGGTGTGCACGTCAACGGGGCGGTGGCGGCGCTGATTGCGGCACTGGCGATTGGGTTCATCAATGCTACGATTGGCGCGCTGCTCAAGATCATTACCTTTCCTTTGACCCTGATCACGCTGGGGCTGTTCTGGTTCGTGATCAATGCGCTGATGCTGAAACTGGCGTCGGCGGTGGTGCCGGGATTTCAGGTACACGGATTCATCGCGGCATTTATTGGAGCGATCGTGCTGAGCCTGGTCAACCTGTTGTTGAAGGCGATCGTGATGCCGTCGAAGGATCAGCGTTAGAGCAGAAAGACTAAACCACAGAGGACACGGAAGACGCAGAGGAATCTGTGTCGTCCAGGTGCGCGGCCGCGCGAATCTTCTCTAGAGTCATCTCCGGATCAAAGATTCCTTGCAGCCAGGTGCGGTACCACTGGTAGTGGCGTCCGCCGCGGGTGTGAACCACGATAGCGGCGGGATCGTCTCCGGTGCCCTTCTCGGCCTCCGCCGAAACAATCTGATCGTAGGGAACCATTTGGAACTCGTGGCCGGAATCGTAGACGAGCATGGTGGCAGTGAAGCGGAAGGGGCCCAGGATCTCTACGTGTTCCGCCATCTCGATGTCGAGACGCTCGGAGACCTCCTTGAGATTGCCGTAGCGCATGAGTTCGTGGTTTACCGGATGCTTTTCGGGGAAGCGCGCCCAGAGGAACGGGAACGCGGTAAAGAACAGCGATGCCACGGCGAAGAGCCCGAAGCCTGCGGCGCTGCCGGCGCGGAACCCGCGCGGCCAGCCATACCAGGCGCAGAACAGTGCCCATCCGGCGAAGATGAAGCCCGCCAGCAGAAACGAAAAGTTGATCCCGCGAATTTTGCGCCTTGTGTATCCCATCTAAGGTTTCGGCGCTGCACCTGACTTCTTCGGCTTGATCGCCTGCCAGTCTTCCTCTTTGAGGACGCGGCCCAGGTTGCTGAATTCTCCGGCGCCTTGCAGGAATTCGCCGCCATCCATGCGGATGACTTCGCCGTTGATGTAGCCCGAGCCGTCACTCACCAGAAAAGCTGCGAGGTTGGCCAGCTCCTCGACCGTGCCGAAACGGTGCAGCGGGTTGCGGTCGAGGGCGAGAGTTTCGAGGCCGGGGTGCGGCAGGACGCGGGAGAACGCGCCTTGCGTGGGGATGGGGCCGGGGGCGATGGCGTTCATGCGGATGCCGCGATTACCCCACTCCACCGCGAGACTGCGGGTGAGAGCCTCGACTCCGGCTTTGGAAACGGCGGAGGGAACGACGTAGGCCGAGCCTACCGGCGCGTACGTGGCGGAGATGCTGAGGACGGTGCCGGGATGGTCGGACTTGAGCCAGCGGCGTCCGCAGGCCATGGTGCAATTCAGAGTGCCCATGAGCACGATGTTGATGACGGAGTTCCATGCGCCGGGAGAAAGTTCTTCGGTACGGGCGATGAAGTTCCCGGCGGCGTTGTTGACTAGAACGTCGAGCGGGGCGGCGGTCCAAATCTCGTCGATCATTTTCTCAACGGCTTCGAGACTGCGAACGTCGCAGGGGGTGGCGTGGATTTCTCCCTTCGTCGCGGCAGAGAGTTCAGCGGCGGTTTGCTGGAGAACTTCTTCGCGGCGGCCGCAGATGTATACAGCGGCTCCGAGTTCGAGGAAGCGTCGAGCCATGCCCTTGCCGAGGCCGGTGCCGCCGCCGGTGATCAGGATGCGCTTGTTGTGGAGAAGATCGGGAGTGAACATAGGAGAATTGAGTAATCGGGAAATTTGGTAATTGTGTAGTTGAAAAACCGATGCGGGGCGATTCTAAATTACTCAATTAGTAAATTGCACAATTAGGTAGTGGTGCCGTTTGAGGAACAGGATTCGTATCAGGGCACGCCTTTCAGGCGTGCCGCAACCAACCGGAACGTGGATCCGCTTTAGCGGCTGCGGTAGCCAGCGGCTGAAGCCGTGTTGGCTTCCTTCACGCTGGCGGCATCGCTGAAGCGAAGCCCTTATACGAATCCCATCTGTCAACTGCACGCTACTCGAAAGCCGTAGTCGGCGTATTGGAATTCCGGCGGGATGCTGGAGCGGGCGGAGCAGCGGGCGACTTTGATGTGGTGGCGCCAGGATCCTCCGCGGGAGGATTTGCGCTGCGGCTTCAGCGGGCTTTGCTCGGGGCCGCGCGGGTTGCGCTCCGGTGAGACGGCGTAGTAGTTGGGGTCGTACCAGTCGCTGCACCACTCGTGGACGTTGTCGCAAATGTCGTAGAGGCCGAAGGCATTGGGAGCGTAGCAGGCCACGCGTTCCGGGCCCGTTTGCCAGCGCGTGGCGTAATCGGGGAGAGATTGCGGCGGGTCATCACCCCAAGGGAATTGCGTTTGCTCGAGGCCACCGCGGGCGGCGTGTTCCCATTCAGCTTCTGTGGGCAAACGGTAAATGCGAGCGGTTTGCGAACTCAGCCACTCGCAGTAGCGCACGGCTTCGTGCCAGGAGACTCCGGTTACGGGCTGTTGAGGATGGTTGAAGTTTCCGTCTTGCCAGAACGGAGGCGGCGCTGTTCCAGTCGCGCGCAGAAATCGTTCGTATTCCGCATTCGTGACTTGCGTGGCGGCTAGCGAGAAAGCGTCGACCCAGACGCGATGGATGGGACGTTCGCAATCCTGCCCGGAGTCGGAACCCATGAGGAACCACGCGGCGGGAATCTGGACCTGAGTCGGTTCGATCGCCAGTGCCGGAGTTTCTGACTGTGCCGGAGTGAGCGCCATGGACGGTTGCCGAGTGTTCTCTACCCGGGTTAGAGTCTACCAGCGCGGATGCACTGGAGGACGGCAATGGCGGAGAAGAAGCTGCGGTTCAGAGTAAAGCTCGAGGGAGTTGAGAGAAGCGTGGGGGCATGGCTCAACGCTCCCTTCGATGTGCCCAAGAAGTTTGGCACGCGGGCCCGCGTGCCGGTGCGGGGGACCATCAATGGCTTCCCCTTTCGCTCTTCGCTCATGCCGATGGGCGGGTGCCATGGGATGGCGGTGAACCGGGCGATGCGCGAAGGCGCAAACGCCCAAGCCGGAGACGTAGTGGAAGTCGTGCTGGAGCGCGACAACGAAGCGCGCACGGTGGAGGCGCCTCCGGAGCTCAAGAAAGAGTTGGCGAAGAGCAAGAAGGCGCGGGAGCGCTGGGACGAACTGGCGTTCACGCATAAGAAGGAGATGGCGGCGTCTATTTCCGGCGCGAAGCAGGAAGAGACGAAGAAGCGGCGGCTGGCGAAGGTGATGCAGGTTCTGAAGACGGGGGCGAAGTGGACGGGATAGCGAGAGTCTCCGGGGAATAGAAAGTCAAAATCCCCACTCTAGTCTCGCCAAAGAACGGCGAGACTAGAATGGGGCACCCTCAGCGGCTTTACCTCGGGACTCTCAGTTCGACACCCTCACGAGCGGCGAAGGTGTTGTATGACGGCGGCGATTTCGTTCTCTTGGAAGAGGCGGATGGCGGCGATGCCGGAGGCCCCGGCTTCGAGGCAGGAGTGGGCGTTCGCCAGAGTGATCCCGCCCAGAGCTAGAACTGGGATCTTGGCTTCACACGCTTGGCGAAGTGCGGCGAGGCCTGCGGCCAGCGCGGTCGGGACTTCCTTCTTTTCGAAGACGGGGGCGAAGACGGCGAAGGTCGCAGCGTTGGCGGCGGTTTCGGTTACTTCTGCTGGGGAATGACAGGAGACTGCGATCAGCGGTTCTCGTGGTGAGAGTTGGCGGGCAAGAGTGCCCGCCCCACATTTTGTCCAAACTGCTCTTACTTCTTGTGGCGAGATGTCATCGGAACGGAGGTGGACGCCGTCGGCTTTAGCGGCTAGCACCACATCCGTGCGGGAGTTGATGAGGAGAGCAGTTCGCAGTTCTCGGTTCTCGGTTCTCAGTTGTGTGATGATGCGCACAGCTTCTATCGCCAGGGATTCCAGGTCGCGCGTGGGGAGATCTTTTTCGCGGAGTTGGATGTAGTCGACGCCAGCGCGTGCGGCTTCGGAGATTCTTTCCAGGAGACGGCGACGGCGGGAGGGTTCGTCGGCTGCGAAGGCGGTGCGGTCGGTGATGTAGTAGAGAAGGCAGCTGTTCGCCATCAGCCCTCAGCGATCAGGTCGGAAAGAAAAAATCAGCATCAAGAACTCCAACCACGAAGGACACGAAGGTTCACGAAGGAAAAACCTACGGTCTCGTCTTCGCAATTTCCGGCAACACTTCGCCTTGTTTCTTGGGCGTGCCGCCGAGGTGGTGTTTCGTCAGGCCATCACGCAGGAACTCGAAGGCTTCCTCGGGGGAGTCGATGATCTTGAACTGGTCCACGTCTTCCGGAGCGACAGTGCCGGCGTCGACGAACGCCTGGAAGTTCATGATGCGGTTCCAGTATTCACTGCCGTAGATCACCACCAGGATTTTCTTGGCTAGCTTGTCGGTCTGCGCGAGCGTGAGGATTTCGAAGAGTTCGTCCATGGTGCCGAAGCCGCCGGGAAAGATGACGAGTCCCTTGGCGAGATAGGCGAACCAGAACTTGCGCATGAAGAAGTAGTGGAACTGAAAGTTCAACGACGGAGTGATGTACTGGTTGGGACTCTGTTCGAAAGGGAGCTGGATGTTGAGGCCGATCGTCTTTCCGCCGGCTTCGTGGGCGCCCAGGTTGGCGGCTTCCATGATGCCGGGACCTCCGCCGGTGGTGACGACGAAGCGGTGGCGGCGCGCGGGAATTTGAATGGACCACTTGGTCAGCATGTGGGCAAGACGCCGGGCGTCTTCGTAGTAGCGGGCCATGTCGAGACCGGCCTGGGCGCGCTTCAGATCCTTTTCGAGCTGTGCCGGAGGAGTGGCGGTGTGGTTTTGCTGGAGTGTGGCCAGATTCCTCGTGGCATCCTTGTGTCCTTGAAACCGGGCGGAGCCGAAGAAGACGACCGTGTCCTGAATTTGCTCCCGGCGAAAGCGCGCCAGGGGTTCCTGATACTCAGACAGGATGCGGAGAATGCGTCCGTCGGGGCTGTCGAGGAAAGGTTCATTCTGGTAAGCGACCGGCGCGGATTTGAGGTGGTCAGTCATGAGTGAAGACTCTCGTTCGTCAATCGTGTTGTGAACATCAGGGCCGAGAAGCGCAGGCCATCAGAATACCGGAGCGGATGGGTTACGGGAATGGTTAGATGGGCCCCGGATTACCGATGGGTCTACTGTTGCTCGTGGTAGTGGAGCGCCTCCCAGAAACCGATCCAGATATCGAGCAGGCCCAGGCCGCTGCAGATGCCACGAAAGAAGCCGTTGGAGACCACGGTGCGCAGGCTGGGGAACGAGAGCAGAAGGTAGTTGTCGGTCCACTCCGGGGTCCAGGGGAGAATGATGAGCAGCACTCCGGCCACGGCACTGATCAAAACAAAAAGAAAGACGGAAGTGCGGTGCATCCAGAGTTGTATGCCGCTGTGTGTCTGCGACAACCCGGCTTCGGGGGGAGGCGCGAGAAGAACTGCAGGCGTCGCGACCGAGGACGAAGCGGCCTCCGGAGGCTTCGCGGGAACGCTGGAGACGGGAGTGGGTTCGGTCATCAGGAGCGGCTCCCGAGGTCTCTGCTGAGCCGACTGTCTGGAGAAACAACGGAGCGATGACTGCGGCGCGCACTGGACCCCGAGCGGAGAAAATTGGGGAAAAAACGCATCGAGCTATTCTACGACTTCAGAGCCTTAATGCGCTCGGCCACGTCGCGATAGTCGATGTTGTTGCCGTAAACGTCCATGAAGTGCTTGAGGGCGGAAGGCTTGTCGCCCGCGGTTTCGTAGGCGGAGGCCAGTTCGTAGTGGAGCGCGACGCGAGTTTCGCCGTCGATGCCGGGAACGTTGAGAGCCTTGTCGTACCAGCGGACGGCAGCCTCAGGCACTCCTTTTTCCAGGAAGCACTGCGCCAGCCAGGTGTAGGTCTGCATGATCTGCGGGAAAGCATGTCCGCGATCGAAGAACTGGCAGGCTTTTTGCAGCTCTCCGATAGCCTCGTCGAGCAGTCCCATTTCGCGGAAGGCGATGCCGAGGTTGTAATGAGTTTCGGGATCTTCATCGGAGGAGGTGGCGCCGGATTCGAGATCCTGCTTGAGTTCGCCAAACATCTCGGCGAGATCGACACCAGCGTCATCGCCAAACGGAGAAGTTTTGGCGACAGCAGCCGGCGTATGGGACGAAGGCATGGCAGGCGCGTGCGGTTTAGGAGCCTCCACTGCAGGCGTGGGCCAGGCCGCAGCTGGCGCGGCTGCTGGCGCACTTTGATGCGCCGGCGGCGCGACATGCGATGTGGGTGATGCTGACGCGGCAGCGCTGGCAGCCAGATGCGAACTGATCTTTGCCGCTGCGATGGGTGTCACGATCGGTTCTGCGACCACGGGCGCGACCGGCGCCGGAACTGGCGCTGCTGCGATCGGCGGAGCGGGCTTGGCCTTGGCGACCGGAGCGGGAGGCTGCGGTGCGGCGACAGGTGCGGCCTTCAGGAAGTCTTCGCTCAGAGACGCTTCGATATCGGCTATGAACTCGCCCAGAACCGGGGCGGCGTGCTGTGCTGCGATCGCAGGCTCGGTGTGCGCAGCCGGGGCCATCGCAGGCTTCGCGTGCTTTGCCGCGGCAGGTGGCGCCATGGGCGGCGTAGCTGGCTTGGAAACCGCGGCGGGCAGGAATCCCTCGCCCAGCGAAGTCTCGAGATCAGAGACGAATTCCTTCAGGACAGTCGGTTCTGGCTCGGGCTCGTGAACCACGGGCTCCGGCTCAGGTTCGATGGAGGCTTCAGCAACCACCGGGAGTTCCTCGGCAGCGGGTGGCTCGGCCTCAACCAGCTCTTCGACCGATGCCGGCTCTTCGTCGACCGCAACCTCGATGGACGGGATGTCTTCGGCGGTCAACTCTTCGACCACCGGTTCGGTGATTGCTTCTTCTTCAGCGGGCTGCGGTGTGGCCGCTTCCACCTCGGCGCGCAGTTCGGCCAGTTTGGCGCGATCACGGGTCAGAGTCTGGAGCTTGGCCAAGGCTGCCATAGCCTGCTCGGGCATGCCATGGGCAAGATAAAAGCGAATCTCTTCGATGGCCTCGTCGGCCTTGCTGGAGTCGGGAACTTCATGATCCCCGACGGCGCTGGCGACTTCAACTTCAGCAGCTTCTTCAGCCACCTCGGCCGCGGGCTCGTCGGCTTCTACGGTAATGGTGTCATCGTCCCACTCCGAGGAGAGATCGATTTCCTCGGACGCTGCGGCCGGCTCGGCCGTGGCGCTGGAAGATTCTTCAACGACCGCAAACTCTTCGTCGGCGACGGGCTCGACGGTAATTTCCTCAGCTGAATCGGCGGACGCAGGCCAGGGCGAAGCGGCATGGACCACCGGTGCACCTTCTTCGTGCGCCGCGTGTTCCTGGACCGAAGCGGTTTCTTCCGGAACTTCGTCGATGGAAAACTCAGGCACGGAAGTCTCTGCCGTGTCCGCGTCTTGGGCAGCGTCCAGGAAGATGGAGGCGTCGTCGGAAACGGGCGCGGCCTCGTGAGGCAAGGAGCGTTCTTCATAGCGCTCGGCGAGTTCTCCGTAGCGCGTGGCTTCTTCAGGGTGATCCGCTTCAGAGTAGATGCCCTGCAAGGTGCGGCAGCAGAGCCCCGCTTCGGCGAAACGGCCAGCGCGGGTGTGCAGAGCCGCGAGTCGCTGGTTCAGACGAAGATCGCTGGGCGCCATGGGCAGTGCCCCGACCAGGGGGCCCAGCGCCTTCGCTGGCATGTTGTAAGAAATGAAGAGCTCGGCGTCGGTAAGAGCGGCGCGGATCGCGAGCGCCACTTCGTCGGAATAATGCTGGTGAATAGAAGGCGCTGTGGCTTCCAGATCGTCGATGAGAACGACGGCTTCTTCGGGAGTGATGAGCTTGCTGCCCGACGTACCGCCGAGCTGGCTGACCACCTGCTGGTAGTTCTGTGTGTGCAGGGGGTTCTGCGGCTCCATGGTCGCGAGTTTCTGGTAAAGATCGCGGGCCCGGGGCAGGTCTCCCGATTGCACGCTGGCATGAGCCAGCAGTTCGATGACTTCGCCGATGTGCGTGGTCTCTCCGGCTTTGTGGAACAGGTCGAGCAGTTTTTCCAGAGAGGCAGGGTTATCGCGCACATGCCCGATGATGGTGTGCAGGCTGTCGAGAACCTTATCCGAGTTTTCCGCCAGCAGGCGCTCGGCGTGCTGGTCGAAAACCTGGAGCGCATTTTCGTACTGCCCGGCCTGCATGAGGGCGTCGGCGAAACTGGCAATGGCCGCCAGATCGTTGTGGACCGTCAGCAGCTTGTTCGCGACAGCTCCCGCGTCGGAGAGTTGACCGGCCTGCAGATAGGCCTTCAGCAGATCCCGGAGACCCTCAGGACTGGAATCGATGTCGGAGATTTTGGAAAGAGTGGTTACGGCTCCGGCGGCATCGCCGGACTCGATCATGTTCTTGCCCTGCATGAGCAGGGCATAAGTGTTGCCCGGATCGAGGGTGAGCATGCGCTGCAGAACTTCATCGGCGGCGGCGAGGGAACCTTTGGAACGCAGGCTTTCGGCGGCGGCGGAGAAAATCTGCCAGGCTTCCGTCTTCTTGCCCAGGCGAATATAGACTTCCGCCAGGCGTACCCGCATGGTGCTGTTCTCCGGGTCCATCTCGAGAATCTTCTGGAAGATGCGGACTGCGTTCTCGAGCTCGCCGGCCTTCAGGAATTCTTCCGCAACCTGCAGGTACTGGGCGCGGGCGTCGTTGAAAAGGCCCTGCTGGGTGTAGAGTTCGGCCAGCTTCAGCAAGCTCTCGAGAGAAGGCTGGAGCTTGCAGATCTTCTTGTACATGGCGATGGCTTTGACCGTGAAGCCCTGGCTGGCATAAGCATCGCCTACAATTTTGAAGCACTCGGTGGCTTTGTCGCTGTCGCCGCCGCGGGAATAGAGGTCGCCGACGGTGTTGGTGACCGTCAGATCCTTGGTGTCGTGCTTGAGGACCTTTTCGTACTCGGTGATGGCATTCTGCAGCTTGCCCTGCTGGACATACTTCTCCGCAGCGCTGAGAACTTTTTGTTTGTTGAACCCGAACAATGCCATAAGAGTGCGAACTCCAAACCCTGGTCTTGATACAGAACCCGCTGAACGCTCGGGAAACTGCTCCCGGGTACTGCCCCGAAGGCCATCTCCCATCTCGGCAGATGGACTGACCGGACAAGGCCAATTGTACGTCGGGGAGTCACGAACCGCATGGTTACCAAGGGTTACCAAAAGGGAGTGTACGAGTGGGTTACCAAGGGAACTGGGAAGAGGAACGTCCTTTCTAAGGCGAGAGCGGCTCTGCCGGGCGATCTAACTGGTCTAGCCGACCACTCGCCCAGGACCAGGCATCTTGTGTGCAACGTTGAAGCCCGCGCTTCGGAGCTACGAACCGCGGGCGTCATTGCTATTTCGCAGCGGTGACCATAATCTCAACGAGGACGCTTGGATGCCAGAGTTGGGCCCCCACACAAGCGCGGACGGGGGGATTCTTTCTATCCACCCAGTCGTTCCAAACGGAATTGTGATCGTCAAAATCGCGCATGTTCGCCAGCCACACCTGGGCGACCAAGAGTTTCGATTTATCCGTACCGGCCATTTGCAGTAGGTGGTCGATGCGCTCTAACACTTGTCTCGTCTGCACCTTCACGTCACCGATGGGGTCGGCGGTCATACCGCAGAGACTAACGACGTCGTTGTGCACGACGCTGAGGCTGATTACCGGGACGACCTTCATGCCCGGTATGTCCATACCTTCAGTGGTCCCCATCCGTTGTGTACTCATTTCGTCTCCAATTCTCAGAAGGAATCTGATGTCTGCACTAGGGAATACTCCAAGTGGCGATCGTGTCGGAAACCGGCCCGAGTTGTCCAACCACTCTATTCTCGAGGAATTGAAATTGTCACCAAGGCCGCCAGGCAACTTGTGAACGGAATTTTCCCTTGCCGAGGATTGATCGGTGCAGTCACCATTATCGGATCTGATGTACTTCTCCAGGTTGATCTTGTTAGCCCACCAGAAATCGGCTTCGCGAGTGATCACCGCGTATACTTGTGAAACTCTAAGTTGGTGAGAACCCTTGGCGATCTCCCTTGGTAAACGTCTTGGCCCCTATGAAATCCTGTCGGCCATTGGGGCGGGCGGAATGGGTGAGGTCTATCGGGCTCGGGACACGAAACTCAGCCGCGACGTAGCGCTGAAGGTCCTTCCCGAAGCGTTCGTGCGAGATCCAGCCTGTATGGCACGCTTCGAGCGCGAAGCCAAACTTCTCGCCTCGCTGAATCACCCCAATATCGCTTCCATCTATGGCCTGGAAGACTCCGATCACACTCGCGCGCTGGTGATGGAGCTGGTGGAGGGCCCGACGTTGGCAGACCGCATCAGGCAAGGCGCCACTCCGCTGGATGACGTCCTGTCGGTTGCAAAACAGATTTGCGAGGCACTTGAATACGCGCACGAGCGGGGCGTCATCCACAGAGATCTGAAACCTGCGAATATCAAGCTGACCACCAATGACAAGCTCGCGACCAGTCTTGTGGTGAAAATTCTTGACTTTGGATTAGCGAAGGCGCTCGAAAATGATGCGGCTTCTACCGACATCTCTGATTCACCAACGATCAGCATGGCCACGCAGGTGGGAACAATCCTGGGCACCGCGGCCTACATGTCGCCCGAACAGGCGAAGGGCAAAGCGGTTGATCGGCGCACGGATGTTTGGGCTTTTGGCTGCGTGCTCTACGAAATGCTCACGGGGCGGGTGGCATTCCGCGGGGAGACCGTTACGGATACCCTCGCGGCGGTGCTCAAGGAAGAACCGGATTGGTCCTACATTCCCATCGCCACGCAGCCGCAGGTTCGCTCCCTCTTACATCGCTGCCTGAAGAAAGATGTGAGGCAGCGACTCCAAGCCATCGGCGATGCACGCATCGTGCTGGAAGAAGTTCTCTCCGGTGTGCCGCAGGTCGACTCGGTGGGAGCCATCGCACATTCGGCGAAACCGTGGCGCCGTTGGCTTGCGTGGGGCATCGTGGCTCTGCTTTTCGTCACTCTCACGCCGATTGCGTTCTTCCATTTCAGCGAAACGCATTCTGTGGCCGAGCCAGTGCGTTTCCAAATCTCCTTGCCTGCGGGTATTCGCACCTTCGCACTATCGCCCAATGGTCGTCAGCTGGCATTCATTGCCCCTGGTTCGGGTGGGCATAATCTCATATGGATTCGTGCATTGGATGCGCTTGAAGCACGCCCGCTGCCGAACACGGAAGACGTGTTCGCACCACCCGTCTTCTGGTCTCCGGACAGCCGATTCATTGCGTTTCAAGCCGGAGGAAAGCTGAAGAAGATCGACATCTCGGGCGGACCCCCACAAGCTATTTGCGACACTGCGGCCACGGTTGTCCTCGGCGGTGCATGGAACCGGGAGGATGTAATCATCTTCGGCACAGAGGGGCCAGGCATTATGCAGGTCTCGGCGGCTGGAGGCGTCGCCACGCTCCTGACAACTACGGGAGGCAACGATGTCCACGTGTTTCCGTCCTTTCTACCCGACGGACGGCATTTTGTGTATCTGAGAGCGCCTCACAACCCTGGCATTTTTGTTGGCTCACTCGATGACAAGCCTGAGCAGCAAAGTCCCAAGCAACTTCTAGCCACTCCGCTGATGCCGGTTTATGCGCATACCGCGGACCCAGCCCTGGGACGATTGCTCTTTATGCGAGAAAGCACGCTAATGGCGCAGTCCTTCGATGTTCGTCGACTTGAACTGGTGGGCGAACCTGTTCCCGTGGCCGACCAGGTCGGCAGCCTCTTCCTTTCGGGCAGTTTTTCCGCCTCCGCGAACGATGTCCTGGCTTATCGGAAGAGGAGCGCAACAACAGCAACCGAACTAACTTGGTTCGACCGGGCGGGAAAGGTTCTCGGTCACATTCGCGGGTCCGACGCGGGCACATACACCTATACGGATCTTGCCCTATCACCGGATGGAACGCGAGTGGCCGCCTCGCGCGTCGACCTAAGCGCGCCGGGCCAAAGCGAAACCATCTGGTTGCTTGAATTCGCTCGGAGTGTGAGCGCCCGATTGACATTTGATTTTGGCCCGTCCACCTCCCCAGTGTGGTCGCCAGACAGCGGCCGAATCGCCTTCGAGGGCCATCGCGCTCGCGGAGTCGGTCTGTATCAAAAAGGCTCGGGTGGGGCGGAAAGGGAAGAAATCCTGATCTCTCCGACCACTAGTGATAAAGTCCCCAACGATTGGTCTCGCAGCGGACGCTTCCTGCTCTATACCATCCAGGATCCAAAAACCAATGCCGATCTATGGGTCTTGCCTCTGACCTCAGACGGGCAGCCTTCTGGGACGCCCACTCCGTTCGCCAATACGGAGTTCAACGAACAGCAAGGCCAATTCTCCCCCGACGGCCGTTGGATCGCGTACGTATCGGACGAGTCCGGCAGGCCGGAAATTCATGTCCAACCGTTTCCTGTTTCCTCCGGAGGTGGCAGCAAAATACAGATCTCCCGCGATGGCGGCAACCAGCCTCGTTGGCGGCGGGATGGCAAGGAACTGTTCTACGTTTCCTTAGACGGCAAAATAATGGCGGTGGACGTAAGTGGTGAGCGGGAATTCAAGGCCGGCGTTCCCAAATTCCTGTTTCAGGCCCCAATCTATCGCGATGATGCCGCCCTGAATTCTTTTCACTGGGATGTCACTGCCGATGGAAAGCGGTTCCTCGTCGATACCGTAGCAGCTTCCTCCGAACCCCTCACCGTCGTGTTGAACTGGACGGCAGGAGTGAAGAAATGAGATGACTGGGGAGGAAGACTTGACCCTGCGAAGTCTCTCATCCTTTCGGCGAGGTGGGAAAGACCGCATAACGAATGGTACCGTCCCCAAGAGATTCGACCGGGCTCCGGTTCGTGATTCGGGGCGAATTGGTACCGACAACCGCAATTGTGTTGACCAATCCGACCCTCGGTTTGTTGGCAATCCCGGAATTGACGTTTGGCACGCCGGGGGGGAAGACTCCCTCGGAAAATCGGCTGTAGTATGAACGCACTATGGGACGCGCGTGAGCAGGTGCTGTATTTTTTCGAAGGCGAATTTGTTGGGACGCTGTAAGGGGACAGCATCTATGACTTGGATTCGAACTGTTTCACTGACTGAAGCCGACGACAAACTGCTCAAGGCGATTGAGGGCGAGAAGGCATTTTATCCGAAGGAGTATGCCACGCCCGTGCATCCCGATCAATCGGGGGCGTCGTCGATTGTGGGGTCGCATACGCTGATTCCCGACGCGCTGTTTCATGCCTTTGCCACGTTTGGGTCGCTGATGTCACCGGAGTTGCCGCTCAGTCGGGCGCAGCACGAGATGATTGCCACCATGGTCTCGGTGACCAACCGGTGCGTCTATTGAATCGAGTCGCACGCAGAGTTTCTGCGTAGGGTGACGTTGGATAAGGGACTGGTCGAGACGTTGGAGAAGGACTATGCCACGGCGCCGATCTCCGCTCAAGACCGCGTAATGCTCGACTACGTAATCAAGCTGACCAAGGATGCGACCAAAGTTTGGAAGGACGACATCGAGGGCTTGCGGAAGGCCGGGTTTGACGACCGAGGGATTCTGCAGATCACGCTGATTGCCTCGTGGTTCAACTACATCAATCGCGTGGCCGATGCGCTCGGGGTGGGCCGGGAGTAGTCTTCGCCGGCGAGAGCGGCCAGAATGCGACCACTAAATATGCTCCAGGCGAAGCAGCAACTTTCGGCTGCGAGCTTTCATTGCAGCCGTGCCCTTGCGGGTTGCCTCGCGGAGAATCTCTACTACTTTGGGTCGAATACTCGGCTCATTCTGTGCCAGGTCGGCCAATCCCTGAAGAGCGAAGGTCTTGACGATGGAACTGCGGTCTTCCAGATAGCGGTACAGCGACGATATCGCCATCTGTCGCTCCTTGGCGGTCAGCGTGAGCCGCGGAATCATGACCGCGAGATGCCAGCGCACTTCCTGTTCCTCGGCTTCGGTCATGAGGCCCAGCAGTTCTTTCTTGTGGGGCTGAAGGACTTCGCGACGCGCGCGCGTGACCTTTTCCGCCGCGTCTGCGGCCCGCATTCGCACGAGCGGATCGGCTGACCACAAACCTGTGATCAACTCGGGAAATAGAGTTGGATCGTTGGACACCAAGCGCAGCCACTTGGTCGGAGCGGCCGATGGTCCGCCGGTCGCCCCCTTCCAGCAGAGCAAGGATGTTTCGTCGCGCCATTGCGATCCTACTTGTGCCCTGTTTTTAAGATGGCCGAGATCCTCTTCAGATCGTCATCCGTCATCGCGTAGGAACTCCCTAATGGACCAGTGAGAATCCGGTTGATTTGTTCGAGCGGCAATCCTTTGATCTGATCCACGAAGCGAGACCAGTCCTCAGCCACCGCCGCCCGCTCGTCTCCGCTGGCGTCGGCGCAGAATTCCCGCACGGCTTCTTCGGGCGAGCCATATTCGCCTTTCATGTCCTGGTGAAAGTAGCCGCGCAGGAAACTGCGGAGCGCGGGGAAATCGGCCGCCGAAATCGCGGCCGCTTGCGGACCTTTTGGCGGGCGTGGCGCGTTCATGGGCGGCACTCCGGATAGGTGGTCAGGACGTGATAGGTGTTCGCTCCGTCCCACTTCAACACGATGACCGCATGAGCGCAGGGCTCGACGCGACCTTCGCTCCGCCGCAGGGTTCGTCCAAAGGGATGCGCGGAGTCGCCGTCATAGTCAAGAACAAGATTGGGATGGCTCTCGCGTTCCAGCCAGCGGTTAATCTTGCTGCTGTCTTGCGCGATGGCTCCGCCCACGGCAGCCTCGGCGCTTTCACGGTCGTTCCAGGTGGAGGCGGCCGAGATGTTGCGTTCCCGGCGCAGGCGCTCGCGGAGTTCGGCGTCGGTGCGTCCGACGTGCTTGCGCAGGACGTGGCCGCCAGCGGCCTCGTCCTGGGAGAGATCGCGACGCGTGCTTGTGAAAGGCTGCGCTGTTGGGCCGTTCTCGGGAGCCGGGGGGCGCGTGCAAGCCGCTATGGTCGTCAGAAGCGCAACGGCGAGGATCGTCCAGGCGAGGCGGAGTCGGACTGACTTCAGACAGCGCATACGAGGTAGCCAGACTACACAATCGCGGCGGGAAAAGCATTTGCACCGAGTCGAGGGCCGTTGTGGTCACGCCTTCAGGCGCTGCGCACGCGGAATGCGACTTCTTCCGCAACCTCTTTAGCCGCTGCTGCTCCGCCCATGCAGCGGCTCTAAGAGGCTGCGGAAAAAGTCTGGAATCGTGCACGGCCGGGAAGGGCACGAGTTTTACTCGTGCCGTAAGTCGCGCAAAATCACTCCGGCTTTAGCCGCTGGGGGACTTTGGCCACGGGCAAACGGAGTTTTTCCGCCACCTCTGAAGCCGTCGAGTACCACGCTGCACTTGCGGCATTGCTGAAGCAAAGCCCTGATACGAATCTTCCTCTCAAAACGCACTACCACCGAATCGAGCGGATAGTGCAGTTTGAAAACTGTACTGCGGCCCATTCTTCGGCTGGAACGTTCCACTAGACTTGAGCTGGTTGCTATGGCCGAATCGCTAGCAGAGTTTTTCTCGGAGAATTTTCAAGCGCACCGGCAGGAGTGCGCCTACCGGCAGCGGCGCGGATACCGCACCGAGTCGTTTACATACGGCGATGTTATGGAGATGGCCTTCGGCCTTGCCCGCAAGCTTGAGGCGCGCGGGATCGCAAAAGGCGACCGGGTGATGCTGTGGGGCGAGAACTGCGCGGAGTGGATTGCGGTCTTCTTCGGATGCGCCCTTGGCGGAGTGATCGTGGTTCCGATGGACGACGGGGCTGCAGCAGACTTCGCCATGCGGGTTTTCCATCAAGTTGAGGCGAAGCTGCTGGTGGGGTCACGTCGGCATGTGCATGAGTGCGCGGCTGCTGGAACGTCGATCGCATCACTGACTATGGAAGATCTCGCGCAGACGCTGGGGCCGGGTTCGGCCACCCGGCCGAACTTGGCACTTAAGCGCGACGACATCCTGCAGATTGTTTTTACTTCGGGCACGACGGCCGAACCCAGGGGCGTCATGATCACACACGGGAACGTTCTCGCAAACATCGCTCCGCTGGAGCGGGAGATGCGCACGTATTTGAAATATGAGCGGTTCGTGCATCCGATGCGGTTTTTGAATTTGCTGCCGCTCAGCCACGTGTTCGGGCAATTCCTGGGAATGTTCCTGCCTCCGTTGCTGGGTGCAACCGTAATTCTTCAGGACGAGTTGAAGCCTTCGGAAGTGGTGAATACCATCCGCCGCGAGCGGGTGTCGGTGCTGGTGAGCGTGCCGCGCGTGCTGCAGTCGCTCAGACAGAAGATCGAGCGCGATCTGGAGGATCGGGGAGAAGCTGGCGTGTTCCGGAAACGATTCAAGGCAGCGGAGGGCAAGCATTTCTTGCGGCGGTGGTGGATGTTTCGCGCAATTCGCCGCCGCTTCGGATGGAAGTTCTGGGCGTTCATTTCGGGCGGCGCTGCGCTCGACAGCGAGACCGAACAGTTCTGGGATCGCCTCGGTTACGCCGCCATCCAGGGATACGGTCTGACCGAAACGACTTCGCTGATCAGCGTGAACCATCCCTTCCGACTGGGCAAGGGATCGATTGGGAAGGTGCTGCCGGGACGCGAGGTGAAGCTGGCGGAAGACGGCGAGATCCTGGTGCGCGGCGGCGGCGTGACTTCCGGATATTGGGATAAGGACGGACCACAGAAAGTCTCGGACGCGGAAGGGTGGTACCGCACGGGCGACATCGGCGCGCTCGACGAGGTCGGGAACCTTTATTTCAAGGGACGCAAGAAGGAAGTGATCGTGACGCCCGGCGGGACGAACGTGTATCCCGAGGACTTGGAAGCGGCGTTGCGGCGGCAACCGGAAGTGAAGGATTGCGTCGTGGTGGGAATCGAGCGCGGTGGGAATGCGGAGCCCTGCGCGGTAGTGATTCTGCGCGGCGATGCGGGTCCGGAGACAGTGGTGCGGCGGGCGAATGAGTCTCTGGCCGAATATCAGCGAATGAGGATGTGGCTGCAATGGGCCCAGGAGGATTTTCCTCGCACGAATACTCAAAAGCCGCGGCGAAATCTGATACGGGATGCGGCACAGGCGCAGATGCTTCACTCCAGCGCTGCGCCTGCAAGTGAGGGCAGCCCGCTAACTGAATTGATCACGCGAGTGTCAGGCCGGCCTGCGGGTGCGTTCCGTGAGGACGCAAACCTCGATTCCGATCTGGGTTTGAGTTCGCTGGACCGCGTCGAACTGCTGAGCGCGTTGGAAGACCGCTACCAGGTGGATCTGAGCGAGACTCGCTTCAGTGCAGTGCAGACCGTGGGCGATCTCGAACGCATGTTGCGCGGAGAAGCGGCGCCCAGTGCGGGGTATCACTATCCGAACTGGACGTTGGGCTGGCCGGTGACATGGCTGCGGTTATTTGCGCACTATCTGCTGCTGCGTCCGGCGATCGTTTTGCTGGGGTGGCCGCGCATCGAAGGGCGCGAGCACCTGCGCGGAGTGAAGGGGCCGCTGCTGGTGGTGTCGAATCATGTGGGCGACGTCGACGGAGGATTCATCCTGACGGCGCTCCCCGCACGCTTTCGACACCGGATCGCCACGGCTACGGGCGGCGAAGCGCTGGAGGCGTTGCGAACACCTACGCCCGGCAGAAACCTCTTCCTGCGAATCTATGATCGCGTGCAATGGATTCTTGGAGTCTCATTGTTGAACCTCTTTCCACTTCCGCGCGAGGCCGGCTTCCGGCGGAGTTTTGCTTACGCCGGCGAGGCGGTGGATCGCGGGTACAGCGTGCTGGTGTTTCCCGAGGGCAAGCACACAACGGACGGCAAGATCAATCCGTTTCGCGCGGGGATTGGGCTACTCGCGGCCAATCTTGCCATTCCAGTTCTCCCCATGCGGATTGATGGACTGTTTGAACTGAAGCACGCGGGCAAGAAATTCGCGGCGCCGTGGAAGATTTTCGTGCGGATTGGGGAAGTGAAGCGATTTGAGCCGGGTGCTGATCCCAATGCGATCGCGGTCGAATTGCAGAGGGCGGTGGAAGGGTTGGGAGCCCCAAAGCGATAACCACGAAGGGTACAAAGATGCACGGAGAAACCCGAGGTTTCCTTCGTGTACCTTTGTATCCTTCGTGGTTATCGGATCTTCGCCCGCTCAGGAAGAAATTCGGTCGCCACTATGGGTCGACGCGGATCTTGCCCATCATGCCGCCATCTTCGTGGAACAGGACGTGGCAGTGGTAGACAAAGGTTCCCGCGATGTTGGGATCGCGGAAGTCCATGCGCATCGTCACGCTGTGGTACGGACCCTTGCCGTTCCAGTAGGGCACGTTGACGGTGTCCTGCAACGTGGGAACTGGCACGGGCACGCCGTCAACCGCGACCACAAGAAAATGGATCTGGTGCATGTGGAAGGCGTGCTCTTCCGAAGTGCGGTTCTCGATGGTCCAATCCTCCACCGCGCCGACCTTGGTGATGATCGCGGGCGAATCATTCTTCTCGAAGAGCCGCGGCTGTTGACCGGCGACAGTAATAAAGAAGTTGACGGGCGGGTTGGTTCCGACCGCGGCTTCCGAGAAGAACAGCTTTCTTTGTGTGGCAGGCTTCATCGCGGCCAGGCCTGAAAAGCGTTGCGCGACTGGGGGCGCAGGCGCTGTGGGCACGACCAATGACGGTTGCGGCAAAGAGCCCGTGGTGGGAACGACATTGGCGAGCAGTTGAAAGTTGTTGGCATTGCCTACGGGGCCAGTGTCGAATCCGGCGTTGATGAAACTGCCAGTTGTGCCTGCTGGTGGACCTGTGACCACGAACTCCGCGCGGCCAGCGGGCGGCACATCGATCGAGGTCACCATCGGGTCGCCGGTCACGGGCACGCCGTCGAGGGAGATCACTTCCAGCGTTTGGGCATCGGCTCCAAATAGAAGCTGCAAGGAAAGAAAGGCCTGGGTCGAGGAGTTGGCCACCCGCCAGAACTCCTTCTCCCCAGGCTTCATTTGGATGATGGGCGCCGGAGTCTTGGGCGTAGTCGCGGGCTGAAAATTCAGCGTGAGCTGGTAAGGGCCGGGGATCCACGAGAACGGATCCAGAAATTGCTGCCGGATCACGAAGACACGTTCCGTCAATCCGGCCACCTGCGGTTTCACCTTTTCAATGCCATTGATGATGATGGCCCCCGCCGCACCTCCATTGACCTGAAGCGAGGTGAATCCATGGGGATGAGGATGGTACCAGTACAGGCCGGGCGGTTCGTTGGCGGGTATTTGTATCTGATAGCGGAAAGGCGTTGCGCTGGGCTGGATCAGCGTATTGATGACGTCGTCCTGGTGGCAAACCGGAGGAATATTCAAGCCGTGAAAATGCAGGTTGGTGGTATTGAAGTTCATCACGGTGCTCTGGCAGGGGCTGGTCGTCGGGGAATCGACGCCGTGCTCGTGCTCCATGCGTGACATCGGGTACTTCAGAGAGGCGTTGGCGGGTACGCCGACCTTGAGCTGGTTGGTGAGATCGAGAGTGAGGGTGTCGCCGGGGTTCAAGCGCAGCGTGGGCGCTTCGACGTCGCCACTAGCGGTCGCGTAGTCGAGGCAATAGTGCGTGAACCCCGCGGAATCAGCCGCGTTGCGCATGGTTAGGGCGAGGGAGAGTACCCCGTTCTGGCTGGAGATATTCAACGCGTCAAGCACGACGGTGCCCGGAGCCGGGCGCAGCGGGCAATTCGGCAACTGTGCCGAGGCGGAGAGAAAAGCGCACACTATGACGAATAACCCGGAAATGAATCGAAGGCCATGGCCCATACTTCTGCTCCTCAAAAATCTCACGAATTCAGGACTTGCATGCCCGGCTAATACTGCCGCGGCGGGTAGACTCCAATGGACAATAAGGTGGTGGTGTTGGGTGCCCGGACTGGGGAGTGTGCCGCCTCGGTGAGGGTGCACTTGCCAGTGCCTGAGGTTACGTTCACCACTCCGATTCCCGAAGGCGTGCCGTATTCCGCAACGTAGAGGGTCGATCCCGTGCCAGAGTTGAGCTGGGTGGCAAGCCCGCCCATGAAAACCCAGCCGCTATCGAATCCTCTGAGGTGGGCTGTCGTGCAGCCGGGTGTGACCACTCCCGTAGTTTTATCGAAGAAAACCGCGCTCACCTGGCCCGTGCCCGTGTTGGTGATGTAGAGAAGAGTTCCGTCCGGGCTCAGCAGAATGTTGTTGGAATTCCCGGCGATGCCGAGAGTGTAGAGAGCGCTCCTGGTCAGCTTGCCGGAAGAAATGTCGGAGATTTCCACGGTTGTGTTGGTCGCCATATCGCCGAAGACAGCAAAGTGGCTGTCCTGCGTAATGTCAACACCTGTCGGATACCGGTCGGTCGCGCGTCCGGTGGCGTCCTGCAAGTCGCCGTTCGAGACCGGCGCGCCTGCGGCAATGTTGAACGACTCGATGGAGCCGTCTCCGTACGCGACGACGAGCATGCTGCCGTGAACGGCCATGCCCTTCACGCTGGCGCCGTGCTTGCCGACCGGCGAAATGTCGCTCAGGAACTGGAGAGCGCATCCCGGCAGAATGGCGAACGTTCCAATCGTGTTCGAAGTGGAAAAACTGGCGTAGAGATAGCTTCCGTTATTGGCGAGGCCAGTGCCATTGTCGATGCCGCTATCGGTGCTGGAGGCGGGATAGTTACCGATGTCTCTTAAGGATTGAAGATCAACGACACTGATGTCGCCGCTGGCTCCCAACGAAAGAAACGCGCACGCGGCCGAACCGCTACTCAGGACACTGACTCGTTTGGACGCGAAATAACCGCCGGCCGCGCCGCCGCCACCCAGGCTCACGCGGGTGGCATTGTGCAGGGTGCCGTCGTTCGCAAGGGTGAAAACAGTGCTCGAAGTCGCGGTCTTTGGTGGCCTGTCGTCATTCGTAATGAGATACGAGGGCGTCGCAGGCTTCGACGCAGGGCCGCCTGCCCCGGCAAGGCTCGCGCAGCAGGCGCACAGTGTCAGCACAACTAGGGACCGTAACACTATCATCGCAAGTATTCCTTTTTAGACGAACCAAGCGCTGCGTTCTCCGTTGCATGCACGGGAACACAGCGCTTGGCGACATCTGCTACGTCGTCAACGCCGCAGGGACGCGGCGGTTAGTCGATGGTTACGCCCGAGGCTACGGACGGAATGCCGTTCGCAACCACGACGAGACTGGCCGGTCCCAGTGCGATGGAGGGTGGAATGTCGAACAGCGTCGAGACAACCTTGCTTCCCGTCGCCACCCCGGAACTGAAGCCGTGCGTTTTGCAATAGACCACTTTGCCCGTGGAATCGGTGATGCGAACCAGCGGGTAGTTGGTCGCGCTCTGGCCATCGTCGCCGTAAGCAGAGCCTTGCGATAGACCGTTGAACTGGGTTCCCGAGATCACGTTGTTCAGCGATCCATGGGTCAGCGTGCTGGCCACTGCGGAAATGGCAGGCGCGCAGCCGGCGCACGGGCTCCCGGCGGGCGTATAAATCTCTACGTTCGACGAGAAGTCGGTGAAGAGAATCTGGCCGGTGGGAAGCACAACCATGTTGCCGACGAACGAGCTGTCGATGGGGGCGTTAGGCGGACCCGGAACGGCGTTGAAGACGGCGCCATCCCACTCGAAGAACTTGCTGCCGTTGGCGAAGATGCCAGGGCTGGTGTCCACGAGCACGTTGCCATCGGGCAGGAGCGCGGCTGGACCATCGGCGATGTCCAGCGTGCCGCCGAAGTTAGGGCCCGCAGTCCAGGTCTTATTGGCAATGTGATAGATGGCAGTGTGGCCAGCGCCGCACGCGTTGGCCCCGGTGGCGAGAACCGTTCCGTCGGGACGCAACACTGCCGGGCCAACTTCATACGAAGCCGCACCCGACCCGCCACAGGCCGCGGACGAGTCCCACAGTTGGACCTTGGTGCTTCCTGCACTGGCCCACGTCCCCTTCGAAGCGGTGTAGATCTCGGAGTTCATGCCAGCCGGGGTGTAACTGCCCACGTATGCGTCTACCGTCAGAACGTTGCCATTGGGCAGCAGCGTCCAGCCTTCTTCGTCGTTGATGTCGAACTTGCCCGCCCCAGTTGGAACCCAGGTGACGGTTCCGCCGGAGACGCTGCCCAGCGCTTCGTCCGTGGTGCAGCAATTGGCCAGCATGAATTTTCCGTTGGGCAGAACGACACTCTGGGCATCGCCCACTGTGGTCCAGCCCGCGGGTGCGTTGGCGGCCGTCCAATGGCCGGTATGCGAGTTGTAAATCGCGCCCTTGGTGGTCCAGACGGAGTTGCAGCCGTCGTATTCGCCGCCCATGATGATGACGTTGCCCGAGGACAGCACAGCGGACGCGAAGTAAAGCGGGTTGTAGCCGCTGGGCAGATTGCCTGCGTTTACCCAATGTCCTTTAGAGTAGTCGCCGGTGGTGTCTGGTATCAGGCGATACCAGTTGCCGGTCGTGTTGCATCCTGCGTTGATCGCCAGTACGGAGCCATCGGTAAGCAGCAACATGTGGCCCACGACAGACGGCGGAGCCGCTTTCACCGCGGTCCATTTTCCCGCAGTAAACGGTTCCTGGGCGCTCGCCAGACCAGACCATGCCAGCAGCGCAAGCAGAGAAATCCCGAGTGTTCGAAACACCTTCATAGAATTATTGACCTCGCATTTTTCGATTGTTCGAAACCGGTTGACGGACGCGGACTTCGATGGATCTACCTGCCACAGACAGAAGAGAGTCCCCCAGGCAGCCCCAGCCGAATCCAAAAACTCGCAGGATTATACCCCGGGTGGGCGCGCTTCATAACAATAGTCGAAACAAAATTCTCAAAGATTTCCGGGAAGAATGAAAATGTCGCAAGAAATTGCAATTGCGGGAGCGGGAAGTCTGCAAGATCCTCCAGCTAAGTGGTCGCGCTACCTTAATGACTTCCGCTCAACGACACGCCGTAGCAGATGCGGGTTGCTCAGCGCATTGAGTGCGCATGCCGCATGTCCGCCCTCGCTGGCTATTCTTCATCCACTTGCGGTTCTTCACGCCGAATGTTCGACTCGATTTGGATCTCGGGAGCCTTCGCATCCCGCAGTTGACGA
The DNA here is from genome assembly GCA_017883385.1 of Candidatus Sulfotelmatobacter sp. GTDB lineage: Bacteria > Acidobacteriota > Terriglobia > Terriglobales > Acidobacteriaceae > Sulfotelmatobacter. The sequence goes on along the minus strand of JADGNQ010000020.1, from coordinate 25,568 downwards.
TTGAGTGCGGGCAACTCCGAGTTCTTGAATTCATTCCAGCGCTTCAGGACATCGGCGCTGTCATGTTCCGTCGACGCCAGAGCTTCCATTTGCGAAGACGTCGGTTCGGCGTCAGCCTGCCAAACCTGCTGGTACAGCGTGCCGGTTTGTCCATTGACGCGGCCGAGTGTGGCTTCCGCGGATGGCGGAGCAAAGAAGCCGCTGGGGGTGCCCAACAAAGCGGTCAGTTTCTTCTCGAGCGACTGAAGAGCTTCCTTGGTCGGAGAGCTTGCTTCAGTGCTCAGTTTCTCGATTTGCTCGCGAACCGAGCCTCCCTGCAGAAGGGCCTGAGAGGTCTCGCTCATCATAGAAGCCAGCTGCGTTTCAGCCTTGAATTTCTTTTGCAAGCCGAGTGCTGGAGTCTTGACGCGCGGGTCCATCTTCACAGTCAGGGGAGCGGTGGATGTTTTCCCATCGACCGTCAGCCGGACCGTATATTTTCCGGGCAGGACCGTGGGGCCGAGCGGGAACCGGGGCGTGTCGTGCTGAATCGCGGCAATCGGATAGTCGTGACGCGTGACCGTTGGGGGGGCATAGTGCAGACCCCATGTCCAGCGGTGCATTCCGGCGCCAGTCGAGAGTTGCCGGGCCTTGCGCAGCCAGTACAGCGGGATCAACTGCTTCTGCAATTCTTCTTCGGTGACCTCGGGTTTGTCGGTGCTGGCGAATCGCCGCACCACATCTCCCTTGCCATCCAGAATTTCGAGCGTGACTGTGTCTGCGGCTGCAGGCAGGTAGTAATCGAGGATTGCGCCGTCGGGCGGATTGGCCGCGGCCGGTTCGTCGGGCGGAAGCGGCGTGTCGGTGTTGGTGTCGCGCTGCACGCGGTAGGCGGGCGCGGGAGCGAAGAGATGGACTGCGCTTGCTAATGTGGCCGAGGCCTCGCGCAGGGGCGCGATGTCATCCAGGATCCAGAAAGACCGTCCATGCGTCGCGACGATCAGATCGTCTTCATGAATCCAGAGATCGCGCATGGAAGTGTGCGGCAGGTTCAGCTGCAGCGACTGCCAGTGGTCGCCTTCGTCGAACGAAACCCAGACTGCATTTTCCGTACCCGCGAATAACAAGCCCTTGCGCACGGGATCTTCGCGCACCGTGTCTACCGGACCGAAGTCAGGCAGGCCGGCTGTGATCAGCTTCCAACTCTTGCCCCCGTCATGCGTGCGGTAGATGTAAGGATGCGTGTCGTTAATGCGGAAGCGGCTCACCGAGGCGTAGGCGGTTTGCTCGTCGAAATGCGAGGCTGAAATCTGGGTGACCTTGCTCCACGCCGTGAGCTCCTTAGGCGTGATGTCGGACCAATTCTTTCCGGCGTCGCGAGTGATCCAGACCTGGCCGTCGTCGGTGCCCGCCCACAGGGTAGTCACGGTTTTGAATGACGGCGCGAGTGCGTATATCACGCCGCGCTGCTTGTCGGCCCCTTTGGGCAGCATCGAGCCCACGCTGGCGGGCGCTCCTGGATTTTCGCGCGTCAGGTCGGGGCTGATGGTCTGCCAGGAATTTCCGCCGTCCGTGGTCTTGAAAAGCACGTTACTCGCGAAATAAAGAATATGCGGATCGACCGGAGAGAACATCAGCGGTTCGGTGCGGTTGGTACGGTACTTGGCATTGCGCAACGGAATCGGCGTGATGTTCTGGACCTGACCAGTGGACCAATGGAACTTTGAAACTTCTGTTCTGCCACCGCCGTAGACCACGTCGGGATCGAGCGGGTCGGGCGCTACGTAGCCATACTCAATTACGCCGACGGGATGCCAGTCGCGGAAGGTGATGGCGCCATCGTTGCCTCGGCTGTTGATGCAGACCGAGCCGCTCTCTTGCTGCCCGGCGCAGACGCGGTACGGAAATGTGTTGCTGGTGGAGACGTGGTAGAGCTGCGCCGTGGGCTGGTTGTACCAGGAACTCCAGCTCTCGCCGCCATTCACCGTGATGATCGCACCCTGATCGCTGACGATCAGAATAATGTTGCCATTGTCGGGATTGATCCAGAGATTCTGGTAATCGTCGCCGCCGGGCGCGCCGCGGAAACTGGACCAGGTTTTGCCGCCGTCGCCGGAGCGCATGGTAACGGTGCTGACCACGTAGACGATGTCGGGATTCTTCGGATCAACCTTGGGGATTGGGAGATCGCCGCCGCCAATGCGTCCGGCGGGACGAGGATCGGTCGTGATCTGCGACCAGTTCTCGCCGGCGTCGTCGGAGCGGTAGACGCTCAGCTTTCCCGACGCGGCGGCGAGAGTTGCATACAAGCGGCGCGGATCGCTGGGCGCGATCGCAACGTAAATCTGCGAGAGATCTTTCGGCAGACCGTTGGTCAAAGGATGCCACGTGCTGCCGCCGTCAGTGGACTTGAACAGCCCGCCGCCCGCGCCGTTGAACTCGTTGCCGTCTTCCCATGGGCCCTCCCGGACTTCCCACATCGAAGCGTAGACGACGTCGGGATTCGAGGGATCGATCTCGACATCCGAACCGCCGGTGTTCTCATCCTTAGAGATCACTCTCTGCCAGGTCTGACCTCCGTCGGTGGAGCGGTAGATTCCGCGCTCTTCGCTGGGTCCATATGGGTGGCCGAGCACAGCTGCAAAAACGCGATTGGGGTCGCGCGGGTCGACGGCCAGCGCGGGGATTTGCTGTCCGTCCACCAGGCCGAGGTGAGTCCACGTTTTGCCCGCGTCGGTGGATTTGTAGATGCCGTTTCCAACGGAAAGGTCGGGGCGATGCAATCCCTCGCCGCTGCCGACATAGATGATGTTGGGATCGGATGGCGCGACGGCGATGGCGCCGATGGACTGCGAGGACTCGTGATCGAAGATGGGATTCCAAGTGCGGCCGTAATCGTCGGACTTCCAGACTCCGCCATTCACCTGCCCGACATAGAAAACATTCGGCTGGCTGGGGACACCGGCGGCGGCGCGCGTGCGGCCGCCACGAAACGGTCCAATCATGCGCCAGTGCAATTCCTGGTAAGTGTTCTCGGGAACCTGCGTCCAGCTCGCGGTCGCGGAGAGGAAAACGAGAATGGAAACGAACAGACGAAAAACTACCCGGGATCGGATCACTTGGCCCCCTCAAGCAGCACACGGCAAACAACATAGAATAAACCAAAACTGCAGTGATCGGAGCCAGGGACCCCATGTGGGGGCAATGTGGGGACAGCCGCCCTCGGCTGTCCGTCGAGTGCAGCTCGACAGCCCGTTCGTCAGAACCAGCAAACTGAGACTCTCGCGGTCCCGGGACCCTGAGCCGCCTTGTTTGCCAAATTTGTTTGGAGCCTCCGAGACGACGCATTATGATGGCGGAGCTTTCCACACAAGCATTCAATCTATGAGCATTCCGAGTTCGAAGACTTTCCCTTTCCTTTCTTTCGGTGTTCGCTTCTTGCTCCTCGTCGTGCTTTTCTGTGGGGCTTTTGCGGATTGCGCTCTGGCCTCGCCGGCGGCCGCTCCCGAAGGTGCGGGGCTCAAGCCGATTCTCGACTACATCTCTTCCGCCTGGGACACGCTGACGCGCTCCATGACCAACTGCGAGACTCTTGCCGATCCCAAACTGAAGGTCGCCCCGGTGCTGTATTTGCCGGCGGGATTTGCCGAGCCTCCGGCGGTGCAGAAACTGGCAACGGACTGCAACGTGCGCGTCGAACATTTGCCGGCGGAGATCCATCGCCTGGGCGAGATCGATACCGCGAAATTTCAGCCGCACGGGCTGCTCTACCTCGAGAACAAATATGTGGTGCCCGGCGGGCGCTTCAACGAGATGTATGGCTGGGACAGCTATTTCATCGTTCGTGGGCTGTTGCAGGCGGGGCGTGTGGAATTGGCACGAGGCATGGTCGACAACTTCTTCTTCGAGATCGAGCACTACGGCGCCATGCTCAACGCGAATCGAACGTACTATCTGACGCGTTCGCAGCCACCATTCTTGAGTTCGATGTTCGTCGATGTCTACCAGGCTACACAGAAGCAGACGGCACAGAAAGGCGGACCCGCCGACAAAGCATGGCTGGAGCGGGCGTACGCCGATCTCAACAAAGACTATGAGATGTGGACGCGCGATCCTCATCTGGCGGGCGAGACCGGACTGTCGCGCTACTACGATTTTGGCGAAGGCCCGCCCGCGGAGGCCGTGCAGGACGAAACCGGCTTCTACCGCAAGGTAGCGCAATATTTCTTCCTGCACCCGGCAGAGGCCGACGACTATGTGGTCGAGACGAAGCCTGCATCAAGCCAAACTGGTTCAAACCCAGGTGTTGCAACGCAGCCGGTCGCGGGCATGCCGTACTCCTTGCAAGTGTGCGACGTGCCGCTGACCATGGCACGTCCTGAGTGCGAGAAGACGCGGCAGTTCAAGCTCAGCGCGGATTACTACAAGGGCGACCGGTCCATGCGGGAATCGGGCTTCGACGTGAGCTTTCGCTTCGGGCCCTTCGGCGCGGCCACTCACCACTATGCGCCGGTGTGCCTGAACAGCCTGCTCTACAAAACGGAAAAAGATCTGGAGCAGATCAGCCTCTGGCTGGGGCACAACGACGACGCGAAAAAGTGGAACAAGCGGGCCGAGGAGCGCAAAAAGCTCATCACGCATTTTCTGTGGAACGAGGAGCAAGGGCTGTTTTTCGATTTCAATTTCCAGACAAAACGGATGTCAAAGTATCAATACGCGTCGACGTTCTATCCGCTGTGGGCGGGTCTGGCGACGCCGCAGCAGGCCAAGGCCGTAGCTGCCAACTTGAAGACCTTCGAGCTTCCAGGGGGGCTTCCCATGAGCACCCAGGACATGGGCACGCAGTGGGATTTACCGTATGGCTGGGGGAACATCGAGATGGTGGCGATCGGCGGCCTGCGCCGATACGGCTACAACGTGGACGCAGATCGTGTTTCCTACGAGTTCCTCTCGACGGTGGCGGAGAATTTCAGGCGCGACGGCAACATCCGCGAAAAGTACAACGTGGTCACGCGGTCGTCCGAGGCCCACGTGGAACTTGGCTACGAGATGAACGTGGTTGGCTTTGGCTGGACCAACGCCGCATTCCTCGAGTTGTTGCACGGGCTACCGAAAGACATCGTGGACCGGCTGGAGAACGAGCAGAACCAACCGTTGCCGGCAGCGAAGTAAGGGCTGTGGCACGTCGGTTCGGATCGGGCAGGACTTCATTCCCTGCCGCTCGCAGTCAATAGCGATGCGGCCTCTAACCCCTGAGGCAGGTCCTGGTCAAGTCCACTTTCGTAGGCATCCAACGTCCTCGAAAGTAGACATTTCTTCCACAGGCTAACCCCTTGCATCTGCAGCCCCGGATTTTCTCCCCCTCGAAGAATCAATAACCTGGAGTAGCCCCTCGTGACCCTTTTCCACAGTGTTCCTGCGGGAACATCCAACTCCAGAAAGCCTGGGTGCGTCCGTTCCCTCCCGCGTTGACGGCACGTGACATCCACCCTAAGATTGACACTCCCAATTCCTATCTCGGCATGATCAACCAAACCATCTCGCATTACCGCATCACCGGCCAACTGGGCAGCGGCGGGATGGGTGTGGTGTATGAGGCGGAAGACTTGAACCTCGGGCGCAAAGTCGCGCTCAAGTTCTTGCCGGCGCAGCTCGCACGCGATCAGAACGCGCTCGACCGCTTTCTGCTGGAGGCGCGCGCCGCGTCGGCGCTGAATCATCCGAACATCTGCACGATCTACGCCGTAGAAAAAGCCGGCGAGGGCGCGGACGCGCAGTCGTTTATTGCGATGGAACTGCTCGAGGGGCAGAATCTCGACCAGAAGCTATACTCCGGCGCGTTCCCCGTCGGCTTGTTGCTCGACACTGCGATTCAGTTGGCCGACGCGCTCGACGCCGCACACGCCAAGGGCATCATCCACCGCGACATCAAACCGGCGAACATCTTTCTCTCTCCCCGCGGGCAGGTGAAGGTGTTGGATTTTGGTCTGGCCAAGCTGGCCCGTCCTGAAATGCAGATGGAAACGATCGGAGCCACACAGGACTCGCCCAGCCCGGCGAACCTGACCAGTCCGGGCGCAACCGTGGGTACGATTGCTTACATGTCGCCGGAGCAGGCGCGCGGCGAAGAACTCGACACGCGGTCCGATTTGTTTTCCCTGGGCACCGTGGTCTACCAGATGGCGACGGGCAAGCAGCCTTTTTCGGGCGCGACCTCAGCCGTGGTGTTTCACGCCATTCTTGAACTCGATCCGGTTTCTCCGCTGCAGTTGAATGCGACGCTGCCGGCCAAGCTGCAAGAGATCATTGAGAAGCTCCTGGAAAAAGACCGCGACCTGCGCTACCAGTCCGCCGCGGACCTGCGCGGCGATCTGAAGCGGTTGAAGCGCGATGTCGAATCTGGTCGAAAGACTACTGCGGCGTCTGGCTCGACGTCGGTTCCGGTTGCAGCCAGCCCTTCGGCGCCACGCACTACCGACTCGTCGACAATCGAGGCCACGCGGCCTGCCTCAAGTTCCGCGGTGGTTGCGGCGGCCGGCCGGCACAAGTTGGGGACCGGCGTCACCGTTCTTCTTGGCCTAGTGGTTTTACTCGCTGCCGGGTACGGCGTTTACTCGCTCGTGACGCGGCACCCGATGCGGCCCTTCCGCAATTTCTCCGTGACCAAATTGACCGAGGAAGGCAAGGCGGCATTGGTGGCGATGTCGCCCGACGGAAAATACATTCTCAGCCTGATGGGGGAGAGCAACGGCCAGGTCAGCTTATGGCTGCGCAATGTTCCCACCAACAGCAACACGCAGGTGCAGCCCCCGGCTGATGTCTTCTATAACGGGCTGCGGTTCTCACCCGACGGAAACTATCTTTACTTCGTGCGCAGCGATCCGGGAAACTCGGACCTCAGATTCTTGTACCGTGCTCCGCTACTGGGCGGGACGCCTGAGCGTCTCGCCGAGGACGTGGATTCGAACATTACGTTCTCCCCAGACGGCCAGCGCATCGCGTTCATGCGCTACGACAATCCCGATCCAGGGAAGTATCGGCTCATCGTGAAGTCGCTTGGCAGTGGCGAAGAAACCGTGCTGACAGGCGGCGCGAATAGTCAGGGGCTCTTCAATCCGGCCTGGTCGCCGGATGGCAAAACGATTCTGTGTGCAGTGAATCAGCCCGGTGATGCGCTGAGTGGCCTCATGGCGGTGGACGCCCGCAGTGGTCAACAGCATCTGGTTGTCGGTTCGGATTCCGCCTTTGCCTCGCCCACTTGGCTTCCCGATGGCAGCGGTCTGCTGGTGTTGGAGCGTACCCGCTCTTCAAATTTCGCCGTGCAGCAGATCGTGTTTGTGGTCTACCCGGAAGGCAGAATCGACCCAGTCACGCGCGACACGAACAACTATTCCGATCTGAGCGTGGCCGCGAATGGTCAAGTACTGGCGACCGTGCTCAGTGAAGGCAGGTACAACATTTACGTGATGTCGGCGGCATCGGGCGGCGCGGATGCGCGACAGATCGCGCCAGCGGCGGCGTTTACCAACCTCTACTGGACCCACGACGAACGGCTGATCTACGACAAGGACAACAAAATGAATTGGGTGAATCCGGACTCGGGTGCGAAAGGCTCATTCTCAACGGAGGAGAGCGCGGCATCGGGCGATCCCTGGGAATGTGCGGATGGCCGTTACGTCGTCTTTCTTCTCGGCTTGCATGGCGGCAAGGGCACCATGAACGTCTGGCGAGCCGACGCCGCGGGCGGGAATCTGAAGCAACTCACGCAGGGCAAGCTGGAGAATTTTCCTGTCTGCGCTCCGGATTCGCATTCGGTGTATTACATGGACGGAAACGGAATCGTGATGCAGGTGCCGATTGACGGAGGCGCGCCACGAAAAGTGTCCGACCTTGCCATCAACGCAGGATTCTTCGATATTTCTCCTGACGGCCGCACACTGGCCTTCGCCACGATTGACCATGCGGCGGGACACGAAGAAAAGCTGGCGCTGATTTCCACGGATACGGGGCAAGTACAGAAGCAGACTCAGTTCCAGCGTCCAAGAAGAGGGATGGTTCGTTTCGCCCGCGACGGCAAGTCCGTGGTGTATCCCATTCGCGAGAACAATGTCGACAATCTGTGGCAGCAGCCGCTCGACGGTTCTGCGGGTAAACAACTGACGTCATTCAAGGCGGAGCACCTCTGGGACTTTCACTGGTCCCGGGACGGGAGCAAGCTGGCCGTGGTCCGGGGACACACGGACTCCGATGTGGTGTTGATGCGCGACGCTCAGCAGTAATAGCAGTTCTCAGTCGAGGACTCGCCTCGTTGTGTCTTTATTTTCTAGTTTCTTATACCGCGCGCTGCATCGCCCCAATGCGTGCGGGTTTGGGCTCAGGTCGTCCCCATAGCCAAGCTACGATCGCCCCAAACACGAAGTTCTCACTTACGACTTCGCAGAAGTGGACCCAGCGTACCGAGTCAGGGAAAAACGGATTCGGCATGAGCAATGGAGCGACTCCACTCAGCAGGGTGAACATCAACCCTACTGCGAGCGCCCCCTGGAGTCTCGGCAGGCCCAGCATTCGGGTCAGCGATAAGCAGACGAGGACGAAGACGGACCGCGGACCAGCAGCTGCAGCGCCGCAATGCTGACCGCACTGGGCAGATGCTGCGTGGCATAGAAGTCTTTGACGAAGGGAAAAATGATCATCCCGGTTCCGAAATATAAAAAGAGGTAAGCGAAGTCGGAAACCACAAACTTCCATGCCCGCTCGCCGCGCGACTTTGCCCGGATGGGATGATAGTGCACGGGTGCTTCACCATCCCGGCGGCCAAACAGCAACATCCATACCGGAACGCTGAGACAGGCGGAGACGAGTGCATGGATGAAAATCCTTCCCCACTCGATCTGGGAATTCGTCAGGAATACGGTTCCTTCGAGCAAGTTGACCGATTCAATGGCCAGCGGAATCGCAGCCATGGCAACTCCCAGCCGCCAACCGCGCCACTCGGTGCGAACCGCTGCCACGGCGATGGTTCCGACAATCAGCGCGTTGATGAGAAGCAGCCACTCCATGATGTGTGGGGTTGCGACCGGTTTCATCGGAACGAGCATGCCGGCCACCATTTGAATGATGCAGACTGAGACGAAAACCAGCACTGCGCGGAGGATTGCGTTGGATAACTTCATATCGTGCCTCCTTTCAGGCAAAACGGGCCGCATCTGCCTTGAACCAAAAATCGACGCGTTCTCGATTCAGCAGCCCGCCCTCATCTTGAAATCGCGCGCCCGGTCGCGCGCCACGGTCAAGTCAGTGTTCTTGTCATCTTTCAGGCGAATATTGAGAGCGCCTCCAGGAAGCGAGGTCACTTCCTTAATCCATGCGAAGTTCACCACCGTGCTGCGGTGGATGCGGAAGAACCGCTTCGGATCGAGTTTCTTCTCCAGTTCGGCGATGGAATGACCCACGCAGTAAGCTTTGCCCTCCGAAACCGCGTACGTGAGCTTATCCTCGGCATAGAAATGGCTGACGCGATCCAGGTCGAGAAACCACAAGCGGTCGCCGAGTCTGGAAGCAATTCTCTCGAGATACTCCGGCCTGGCCTCGCGAAGCGAGTCGGTCAGTTGCTGGAGCAAGGCCTGTAGGTCAGACTGAGCGAGCCGTCCCGAGTCGCGCAGCGTCTCAACTTTCTTAAGAGAGCGCTCCAGGGACTCGGGATCTATCGGTTTTAGAAGGTAGTCGACCGAGTTCACTCCGAATGCTTTGAGGGCGTATTGATCGTACGCAGTGGTGAAGATCACAAGCGGCTGGCGGGGCAACTTTGCCAGAACATCGAAGCCGTTGAGCCGCGGCATTTGAATATCGAGGAAGCAAACGTCCGGCGGGTCCGCGGTGAGTGCCGCAACGGCTTCCTCGGGCGTGGTTGTGGAGCCGATGACCTCCACGCGAGCCGAGTGCTCCAGCAACCGGCGCAGGCGTTCGAGGGCCAGCGGTTCATCGTCGACGAGATAGGCGCGCAGTTTCATACGCGAGGCAACACCATTTCCACAACGCAATGTCCGTCTCGGCGGAAAGCATTGATGCGGGCTTTCTCGCCGAAGAGGGCATCGAGGCGCTCGACGAGGTTATCGAGTCCATGGCCCGCAGGAACCGCGGCCAAATCGAAGCCGGGGCCTGAATCGCGAACCTCAATGCGGACGCTGCCATTACTTGCGGATGCGGTGACCCAAACCTCTCCGCCTCCACCTTGAGGAGTGATTCCGTATTTCACCGCGTTTTCCACCAGAGCCTGCACCGACATGGGGGGTACTTTGACGTTCCGCAAATCGGCAGACACTTCGACCGATCCGCGCAGCTTGTCGCCGAAGCGTACTCTTTCAATGTCGACGTAGCTTTCGACCATGCACAACTCCTGCTCCAGCGGAATCAACGGCTGATTGCTGGTGTCGAGTGAAGCGCGCAGTAATACGGCCAACTGGCCGACCATTCGCTCGGCCTTGGGTGGATTAGTCGCAATGAGCGCACTGATCGAGTTCAAAGTGTTGAACAGGAAATGCGGATGAACGCGAGACTCGAGGGAGCGCAGCCGAGCTTCAGTGGCCAGTTTCCGTGCGCGTTCTTCAGCCAGCTCTTTTTCGTGGAGCTTTTCCTCTGCAACCTGCACGCGTTCCCGCAGCGATGCGTGGATGAAAGCTCCCAAGCCGAACACGACAGCGAGCGGCGTAGAGACTCGCAGATTGTGAAAATACTCCGGCCAGAAATGCTGGGGAGCCAAAAAGCCGATCCCCATCAAAAGCGTCTGCACCACCAGGAAGCCCGCAGGGATTACCACGAAGATGCAGAGGGCAAAAACGCGAACCAGGGAGAGCTTGCCACGAGCCCAGTTCTCTGCCAGCAACTCAACGAAAACAACGCCGAAGATCGCGATCAAGTTGGAGTAGACCAGCGCGTAGACCAGGGCATGAAAGAATTCCCGGGCGGTGGGGAGCTGATTCGCCGCAAGCAGGATCAGGAACACCACCGCCACAGCCAGATTCGGCCACAGCAGGTAGAACGTCCATTTGTGTTTCGGTGAATTCATATCCGCGCCCTCGCCCGGGAGTCCTCTAGTTCGCGTTCAAAGGTTCAAAAGTGCCGATGCGGAAGACGTTCACAATCTGCGTGGCGTCCTGGCCGGGAAGCTTCATTTCTCCCACGACACTCTCATTGAGCGTGCCGTATTCAATCTGCTTGGTTGCCAGCGAGACCCAGATCTCTCCCCAGTAATCGCTGCGTCCTTTCAACGTCATGCCGCCATTGGCGATCTCCACGGGGTTGAAGAATGCCTGGTAGCGAATCAGGGCGCAGTCCTGGCCATTGCGCATCGAGCGGCCAATCCAGGTCAGCACGATGTCGCGATTGTGAAAAGTGCCCACCTCGGGCATGTCTACATCACCGGAGCCGGAATGCGTGGGTTCGTTCAACTTCAGCAGGTCGAAATAATTCTGGCCAAACATCTCGATCATTCCCGTGTCCCAAACCAGATTACGCTCAAACACCGCGCTCGGCGGGAACGCTTTGAAGAAGTCGGGCTTCATGGTGCTGGCGATGTCATTGCGATAGCGGAATCCCTCCATGAAGTCGCGCTTCTGTGCCGCTGCGAATGGAGCGGTGGGGCCGTCCACGTCCGCCTGGGTGACATTCTTCCAGAGGACTTCGCCGGCCGGTAGGCCACGCGTGTAGTCTCCCGCGAGGCGCACGCGATGAGTGATCTCGCCCTTGCTGTTTGCCATGTTGTAGTCCACCGTGAACCGGTAGGTGCGCGGGCCAGCGTCTTTCACGACAGTGCCGTGGGGTAGGGCCCATGCTTGGGCAGGGGCGGATTGGGAAGACGACTGTGCCTCGAGGCGAGCGACGGCTCCTGCTAAAGTCAGGGCAAGAAGAACTGAGGCGACTCTGGTTCGCATCGGATGATACCTCCTGATGCCGAGTGTGGACGGGACGGGGTTCGAAAGCATCTTGTTTGCGACGAAAGGTGGGAATCTCGGATGGCGGGCGGCTAGCGCGGGATGAGCCGGGGCCGCCGTGAATCAGTGAAGGAATACAACTGCGGAGCAGAACAGGAAGGTAATGCCGGCGACCACAAAAAACTAAGGGCGGCCATTGCTGGCCGCCCTCGTTTTCGAATTGTTACTGGGAAGCGGTGCTAGACGCCCTTGACGTTCTCAGCTTGCCAGCCCTTGGGGCCTTTGACTACGTCAAATTGTACTTGCTGACCTTCCTGCAGGCTGCGGAAGCCACTGGCCTGAATGGCGGAGAAATGTACGAATACATCCTCGCCGTTCTGGCGGCTGATGAATCCATAGCCCTTGGCGTCGTTAAACCACTTCACTGTTCCTGTTTCCATGATGTTGCAATTTCCTTTTTTGTTGATGTAGCGCTGAAACTTTCAGGGTCTTCTTGCAGGAAGGTCACACGCTGGGTTAAGCGGAGATGCTTGTACTGCGAAGGAGCTCCAAAGATCAAACGCAATTAAATTGTAACGGAAAGCGCCCTGAAATAGCCACATAATTCGGCATCCGTCGTCTCTAAGCGATTGATATTGGGGGTGTTATCGTCTAGCACGCGATGGATGGGAATTGCAGATTTCAGATTGTAGATTGCAGAATTTAAGAACCCCGCTCGATGGGTTTTGGGATCCTACGATTTATGTTCCGAAATCTGCAATCTACAATCTGCAATCTGCAATCTCTTCCCGATTTGCCACCTTTGGACAAAAGAATCATCATTAGAAGCATGCGATTTCGGCTTCTGGTGGTTGCGATTCTGGTCTCGTCCCCGGCGTGGGCCGGGATTGTCGACAACGTTCGCCTCGCTCTGGCGCAGAACAACTTTTCTGCGGCCGACTCGGCTCTCAATTCTTATCGCAGCCAGCAGGGCATCGATGGCGAGTACCTGGAGGCGTTTTCGTGGGTGGCACGCGCGGCGCTGGATCGGCAGGACTATGACCGTGCCGATGCCTATGCCAAACAGACCAAGTTGATGGTGGCTGAGGAATTGAAGAAACGCGCGGTGGATGCTGAACCGCATCTGCCGCTCGCCCTTGGGGCCGCGCTGGAGGTTCAGTCCCAGGTGCTGGCGGAGCGGGGGCAGAAGGCGCAGGCGGTTGCCCTGTTGCAGTCGGCGCTGCAGAGATATGGGAATACTTCCATCCGCGACCGCATTCAGAAGAATATCAACCTGCTGTCATTTCAGGGGAGAACTGCGCCTGCGCTGAAGTCCGACCAATCGCTCGGAGCGTCTCTACCGCCGCCTGCGGACCTGAAGGGGTCCCCGGTGCTGCTGTTCTTCTGGGCGCACTGGTGTGGGGACTGCAAGGCGGAAGCGCCCATCATCACGCAGCTGCGCTCAGAGTTTGCCACCAAGGGGCTGAAAGTGATTGGGCCGACGCGCTTCTACGGATACACGGCGCAGATCGAGCACGCCGCGCCGGCCGACGAACTGCGCTATATCGACGCCGTGCGGCATCGTTTCTACAACGGCTTGCTCGACATGCCGGTGCCGATCAGCAAGTACAACTTCGATACGTATGGGGCTTCGACCACGCCAACGCTGGTGCTGCTGGACCGCGCGGGGAGAGTGGCCTGGTACCATCCGGGGGCGGTGCCGTATGCGGAACTGCGCGGGGAGATTGAGAAGGTGGCGCGGTAGGACGACGAGATGCTCGGAGCTGTCTTCCTGAGCTACTTAAGAGCATCCTTGAGGTGCTTTTCCTCGATGTCGATATTGAAATACAGAGTTACTTTTTCATTCGATTTTGGGTTCACGGCTTCCATCACATCATAGGAGTGCCCGCTCTTCTGTGACATTGATTGTTTAGATGGCATCAGGCCCATGAACCGTAGGACGACGTACTCTTCATGGACCTGTATGACTTGGAATGCTGTTTCAAAGCTCTTGCCGTCTCCAGGATGCGTAATCGAATCCAATAGCCCTCGCAAGATGAACTTGTGGAATTCCGCCTGTTCATCATTCTTCAACTCCCGATGCGCGATGTACTCCACGAAATGTGCGTCCATGTCAACGTAGTTCCCTGCTAAGACTGTGTCGGCGTTCTTGAGAGCATCGGCATAATTCTTGGAGTTTAGGGCGGCCATCATTGCCTTCTTCTGCGTGTCTGTGTCTGGGCCGCCGGGCGAGTCCGCATAAGCGAAGCGCAGTTCTTTGAAGTCGACACCCTTGTCGCCGGCCTTAACCTTTGCGACGAGGTCCGCGTATGTTGATTTTGTGGTCGACTTTTCCTGGCAGAAGCTCCAACTGGCAAGCAGACCCGCCACAAGCGCCGGAATCAAGAGCTGCATTCTCATCGCGTTTACCTACAGGAAGGTCGTGCCATCCTATCGCAGAATCCTTGGCTACACCTCGCCGACTTCTCTAAGCCGCCCCGTCTTCACATCGTAGACGAATCCTCGCACCGGAATCTCTTTCGGGATCCAGGGGTGCGACTTCACGCGCTGTATCTGCTGGCGGACGTTCGCTTCCAGGTTGTCGAAGGCGTGGAAGTGCCGGGGCTCGTCCGAGGGCCGTCCCATTTTCTTCGTGAGGCGCTGGCGCAGTTCGTCTTCCTGCACCTTCAGCAGGCCGCAGTCGGTGTGGTTGATGATGATGAACTCCTGCGTGTCGAGCAGGTGATGGGAGACGATGAGGGAGCGGATGGCATCGTCGGTGGCGATGCCGCCGGCGTTGCGGATCATGTGCGCATCGCCGGGATGCAGGCCCAGGCAGTGCTCGAACAGGATGCGGGAATCCATGCAGGCCAGCACGGCTACATGCCGGGCCGGTCGTACGGAGAGCTTGCCCAGCTTGAAATTGCGCGCGAAAGTCTCGTTGGCTTTCAGCAGTTCGTCGGCGACGGACAATGAGTGCTCCTGGGTGTTGTTGGTCGTTGGTCGGTAGTTGCTGGTCGCCGGCAAAACCACTGTCGTACTTGCCAACGATGAACGGCGAACGACCAACGACTAGTCTAACCGTTACAATCGGCGCGTGAACCTGGATGACACGATCGTCGCCATCGCCACGCCTCCGGGGCGCGGAGGGATTGGCGTGGTGCGGCTGGCGGGGCCTGCAGCACGGGAGATTGCGATGCCCATGCTGCGGCTCAAGCATGAGCTGGCGCCGGGGCGGGTGGTGTTTGGCGAGTTCGTTGAACCGGGTGGTGAGGCTGCCGACCTTCGCTCGGCCGGACAGCCGGGGGCGGCTGTCCCCACCTGGGCATTGGTGGTACCCAACACGCGGACAGATCCCGCCCTGAGCTTGTCGAAGGGAGTGTCCGCGCCACACGCGTCACCTTCTCAACGCATCGACGAAGTGGTCGTTACTTACTTTGCCAAGCCGTACTCTTATACGACCGACGACATCATCGAGATTTCGGCGCATGGATCGCCGGTTGTGTTGCGGCACATTGCTGAGCTATTCGTGGCTGCGGGAGCGCGGCTGGCGGAGCCCGGGGAATTCACCATGCGGGCGTTCCTCAACGGGCGGATCGATCTCACGCAGGCCGAGGCGGTGCGGGACCTGATCGATTCGCAGACCCTGTATCAGGCCAAAGTCGCGGCGCAGCAACTGGAGGGAGCGCTCTCGCGCCGCTTGCAGCCGATCAAGAAGGATCTGGTGGAACTGATTGCGCTGCTTGAGGCGGGGATCGATTTCGCCGAAGACGATGTCTCGGTGCTGCCAGACGCTACGATCCTTGATCACATTTCTTCGGTTCGCACACCGCTCGAACAGCTCAACGCCACCTTCGCCTACGGCAAGATTGTGCATGAAGGATTGACGCTGGCGATTGTGGGCCGTCCGAACGTAGGCAAATCGAGCCTGTTCAACCGGCTGGTCGAGCGCGAACGCGCCATTGTCACCGCCACTCCGGGGACGACGCGCGATCTGGTCAGCGAGACCGTCGCGATTGGAGGCATTCCGGTCAAGCTGGTCGATACCGCCGGGATTCGTACCGCTCTCGACGAAGCGGAGTCGATCGGCATTCGCAAGTCGATGGAAGCGCTGGCTGATGCGGATCTGGTGCTGGTGGTGCTCGACGCTTCGCAGTCCGAGACTGCGGAGGACGCGGAATTGTTGCGCCTCGCTGAGAGCCGGCCCGTGATTGTGGTGGGGAACAAGAGCGATCTTGGGGTCAGGGGTCAGGGGTTAGGGGTCAGCGGTCGGCCTTCCACTATTTGTACCTCTATTTGTACCTCCGCCTTGACGGGCGAAGGCATCGCTGAACTGCGTGAGGCGATTCTGCGGCACATTGGCGGGGAAGCCGGTACTCAGGCGGAGTCAGGCTTCCTCACCAACATTCGTCATCAGGGACTGATTAAGGATTCGCTGGCGGCGCTGGGGGCGGCGAAGAATGCCGTCGCCGGAAAAGTCCCACACGAGATGCTGCTGATGGATCTCTACAACGCGCTGCGGCCGCTGGACGCGATTACCGGAGCGACCACGACTGATGACATCCTCAATCTGATCTTCAGCACATTCTGCATCGGTAAGTGACGGCCGAATTCCAATCTGCCTGGAACTATATCCGGCCGGAGCGAAGTGCTATGAAAAGCAGGCCGGCAACGGTCAGCAGCAAGAATCCCACCGAGAAGATGTAGTACGCGATGGCGATTTTTGGCCACACCCAAGCCGGCCACTCATCGGCAAGTTTGTCGGCCAGCGTGTCTCCCAGCCGCGGAGGCAGTGCGCCATCCTCCGAGTCGGGCCTCCATTCGGCGGCGATCCAGGTCGCGCGCAGATTCGACACGAGCAGAGCAGTGATGATGACTCTGAGAACCGCGATGCCCGGCGAATTCACGAGCAAGTAAACGATCGAGACGAGCAGGTCGATCACGTAGTAAACGAGCACAATGGATGCCGCGAAGCGGTTGTGCTCCCGAACTCCGACTCCGCCGAGGTGGAACAGGAGGAAGACGAGTGTCCCGATGATGGGTTGATGGGCAGTGAGTGTCAGGAAAACGAGCGACACGATGCCCACAGCCGTACACACCCAGTAGCCTTGAACAGCCAGGTAGTCCACATCCGAGCCGCTTTGGATCGAAGGCCAGAACAGGCTCTTCAAGCGCCCGTCGCTGCGAGTGGTCGAATCAGAGAGGCCAAGCGTTTGCATGGCGGAGCATTAAATCGCAGCCTGCTCGCCGTGTTCAGCGAAACATTTACGCCCTACGCGCTATTTTGAGAGTCGCCCTAGAACCGCCCGGAACATCTGGTCGAAGGATTTTGCAACTCCACCCTTTACAACGTCCGCCAGGGCTTTTTCGGCGGCTGCCCGCTGATAGCCAAGGTTCAGCAGAGCAGAGAGTACGTCCTCTTCCGTGGCGTTCAGCGACGGCGCTGCAGGGGCGGCCGGTCCCGCTTCCGGTAACTTGTCGCGCAGTTCCAGCACCATGCGCTCGGCGGTCTTCTTGCCGATGCCGGGAATGCGCGTGAGACGAGCTACATCGTTGCCGCGGATCGCTCCCACCATCTCGTCCGCCGCCATGCCGCTCAGAATCGTGATGGCCAACTTCGGCCCAATTCCGCTCACCGTGATCAGTTTCTCGAACAGCAGCTTCTCCGAAGGACGCAGAAATCCGTAGAGCGCGATCAGGTCTTCGCGCACGTGGGTATGGATGTGCAGTGCGACCTCGGCACCAACCGCGGGCAAATCGGAGAACGTCGGCACGCTGATGGTCACGTCGTAGCCGACTCCGGCCGTCTCGACGACAGCCTGGTTGGGATGCTTGGTCAGCAGCTTTCCACGCAGGTGGGCAATCATGCTCAGGCGATTGTACGGCAGGACGGGCGGGATTTGTTCTGGCTCGCGGCACAAAAGCTTTTAACCGCAGAGGGCGCAGAGAACGGCCGCGGAGTGCGCGGAGAACGGCAGCAGATAACCGCCTCGGAGTGCACAGAGAAAGTCCCGGGAATGGACAGTGCTGGCGCGGAATCTTAGAATCGCAGGTGATCTCCCTGGGCAACGGCATGTCCTTTGGCCTTCGATTCGTCATGACGCTTGCGGCGCTGGTCTCCGTCCCGGCGCCCGTGTTTTCGCAGCAGGGCGCTGATCACGACGGGAATGCGGCCAGACTGCTTTCGCCGGACAAGGTTGTCGTGATGGTGTTTCTGCGACGGGACTGTCCGATTTCGAGCCGCTATGCGCCGGTGATTCAGAAGATCAGCAAGACGTACTCCGATCGCGCGAAATTCTTTCTGGTATTTCCCGACAAGACAGATTCTGCGGAGGACATTCAAAAATATCTGTCGGACTACCATTATTCCCTGCCTGCGTTCCCCGACCCCGAGCACACGCTGGCCAAACTGGGGCACGTGCAGATCACGCCGGAAGTGGCGGTTTTTAGCGACCGGCGTCTTGTCTACGACGGGCGCATTGACGACTGGTATATCGAACCCGGCCGGGCGCGGGCAGCGCCCACCACGCATGAGCTGAAAGACGCGCTGGACGCGGCTTTGGCGGGCAAGGCCCCCGCTCGCGCCGAAGTCAGGGGAGTGGGATGCTACATTTCCGATCTGGAATGATCCGCATCCATTGGCTCGTGATCGGAGTGAGCGTGGCGCTCGCGGCACAGGATTCGAAGCCCGTCACCTTCAATCGCGACATTGCGCCCATCATGTTTCGCTCCTGCGCGATGTGCCACCGGCCGGGTGAAGCTGCGCCGTTCTCTCTGCTCACATACTCTGACGCGAAAAAGCACGCCCGCCAGATTGCCGACGTAACCCGGTCGCGCGCCATGCCGCCGTGGCTGCCCGAACCGCAGCAGTTGAAATTCGCCGACGAGATGCGGCTGGCGCAGGCAGGAATTGATTTGATTCAGCGCTGGGTCGAGCAGGGCGCTCTGGAAGGCGACACAAAAGATTTGCCGGCGCCTCCGAAGTTCGTCGAGGGATGGCAACTGGGCAAGCCTGATCTTGTGCTCACCGCGAAGAAGCCGCTCGAACTTTCTCCGCAGAGGACGGACACGTACTGGAACTTTATCTTTCCCGTGCCGATCACGGAGACGCGCTGGGTGAAGGCGATCGAGATTCGTCCCGGCGACAAGCGCTACGTACACCATGCGAACATTCTGGTGGATCGTTCCAGCGCATCGCGCAAGCGCGAAGCTGAGCCGGGCGCGGGTTTCGGCGGTATGGAGATTCGCATCGAGTCGCAAGTGTTCGATCCTGACAGCCACCTGCTTTTCTGGAAGCCGGGCACAGTTCCTTACGTTGAGCCGGAGGGTATGGCACTGCGCCTCGACAAAGGCACGGACCTGATTCTTAACACGCACCTGCAGCCCTCCGGGAAACCGGAAGTGATCCAGCCGAGCATTGGGCTCTACTTCACGCCGCAAGCTGCGACCAAGTTGCCCATGCTGTTGCAACTCGAGAACGACGTGCAACTCGATATCCCGCCGGGACGGAAAGATTTTCTGGTCACGGACGAGTTCACGCTGCCAGTCGACGTGGACCTGATGGCGATCTATCCGCATGCACACTATCTCGGGAAGGACATTCAGGCATTTGCCACATTGCCCGACGGTACGAAGAAGACGCTGATCCATATTCCGCATTGGAACCTGAACTGGCAGGCGGTGTATCGCTATACCCAGCCGGTGCGACTGCCAAAGGGCACGAAGGTGAGTCTGCGCTATACGTATGACAATTCCGACGAGAATCCGCTGAATCCGAATCAGCCTCCGGCGCGGGTTGTGGGTGGGAATCGTTCGCGCGATGAGATGTGTCATTTGTGGCTGCAGGTGCTGCCGGTGAATTTCGACGCGGCGTTGGGCGATCCGCGGATGGCGCTGCAGGAGGCCCTTGCACGCCATAACGTGGAGAAGAATCCTGGCGACTTCGAAGCGCATTACAACCTGGCGGCGATGCTGCAGGCGAAGGACAAGCTGGATGCGGCGATCGGCGAGTACGAACTGGCGGTGCGCCTGCGTCCGGAGGATGCGGCCGCGAACAACGCTCTGGGCGCGGCTCTGGTAGCTGCGGGGCATCCCGATCGTGGGGCGGGATACCTGCGCACGGCGTTGAAGGCGCGTCCGGACTATTTTGATGCGCACTACAACTTGGGCTTCGCGCTGGCGGGGCAGGACGATTTTGAAGGAGCGTCGCAACAATTCACCCTCGCGTTGCAGTTGCAGCCGGATGACGCCAATGTGGAGGCGAACCTGGGAACCGCCCTGGCCCAGATGGGACGCTTTCCTGAAGCGAAGTCGCACTTTGAGCGCGCTTTGCAAATTGATCCCAATCAGGCGATCGCGAAGGAAAATCTGGAGGCGCTGCGGAAGGAAGTGAGCCCGTACTAGAAGTCAAAACCCACACCCTAACATCGCAAAGAACGCGAGATTAGGATGGGGCACCCAGTTCATTCCTGTGCTTTAATCCTCGATATGCAGGGAATTCACTTGCGTCTTATTGTTCGATTCTTGAGCCTTCCCGTACTGGTGTGGGTATTCTCTGCGAATGGAGTTGGGCAGACGACCCCGCCCGAAGGGCCCGCCCCTCAATCATCGCAAAGCTCCGCAAACGCACCCTCTGAGTTTGGGCAGGCGCGAAAGCTGATGCAGCAAGGCAAGCTCGACGACGCCATCGTAGAGTTGCAGACTCTCGAAACCAGCGCACCCGCCACCAAAGGCCTCGCCCTGGAGCTGGGTACGGCGTTTTACAAGAAGAGCGATTTCCCCAAGGCAATCGAATATCTGAAGAAGGCTACCGCCGCAGACCCCGCGAATGGCGAGGCCATTCAACTGCTGGGCCTGTCGTATTACCTGGGCGGACATCCCGCAGACGCGATCCCATTGCTGGAAAAAGTCCAAGGCTGGTACTCGCGAGCCAATGTGGACGCTTCCTACATTCTGGGCGTCTGCTACATCCAGACCAAGGACTACGAGCAGGCGCGCAAGGCGTTTGGCAAGATGTTCGATGTGCCACCGGACTCTGCCGCGAGCTATTTGTTCACCGCGCGCATGCTGTTCCGCCAGGAATACGATCCGGTGGCGGAAGAGTATGCGCAGAAGGCTGCGGCACTCGATCCGAAACTGCCGCTGGCCCATTTCCTGCTGGGTGAGCTGTATGTCTACAAATCGCGGATTCCCGAAGCGATCGCAGAATTTCAGAAGGAACTGGCCATTAATCCGGCGAACGCCGCGACGTACTACAAGCTGGCCGATGCCTATTCCCGAATTCAAAAATACGAGGATGCCGAGCGGTTGCTGCAGCGATCGATTTGGCTCGATGCGAGCTCGACAGGGCCTTACATCCTCATGGGGAAGGTGCTCGAAAAAAAAGGCGAGTTTGAATTAGCGGTGCGTGCCCTGAAGCGGGCGGCATCCATGGACCCCAACAATCCCACCGCCCACCATCTGCTGGGCCTGGCTTACCGCGACATGGGGAAGAAAGAGGAAGCGGAGAGTGAGTTGAAGCTTGGGCAGGAATTGCAGGCCAGGCAGGACGCGCATCCGTAAGTTACAGACCTCGTCGCGGGGCTGCCAGTTGGACGTTTTCTTTGCGAGCTTGGCGGATTTTCTTTGCGAACTCAGCGGTTAAGAGCTCTTCGCTCGATCCACAGAAACAGCCTTTAACCGCAAAGTTCGCAAAGAGAATCCGCGAAGCTTGCAGAGAAAAGCAAACATTAGAGGGCTGCGGCCTGCTCGCGGCGGCGGGCCTGGATCTCAATGTAGACATTCACCAGCGAGACGGCCGCCGGCGTGACGCCCGGGATGCGCGAGGCGTGGCCCAGTGTGCGTGGCTGTACTTTACTGAGCTTTTCCTGCATCTCGCGGGAGAGTCCGCTGACAGACCGATAGTCGAACCAGTCGGGGATGGTGTGCTGCTCGGACTTTTTCAGGCGTTCCATGGCGCGCTGCTGCTGCAGCAGGTAGCCTTCGTATTTGATCTCGGTCTCGACGGACTTGAGTTCGTTTCTCACTTCCGAAGAAAGCTTCACCACCCTTCGACTCCGCTCAGGGCAGGCTCCGGACACAGAGGACACGGAGGAATTTCTTGCGAAAAACTCCGGCGTGAGTTCGCGCAGGATCGGGACCAAGTGCTCGACCGTCACTTCGGGACGCTTCACGAGTTGCGCCAAGGTTTGGCCGATCGCTGCAGTGAGAGGGGTCTCCTCAGCACCGGCAACTGCGGAGCTTCGCTCCGCTGGACAGCCGGGGGCGGCTGTCCCCACATTCGCTGCGGTTTTCTCCAAGAGTGCGGGCGTTAGTCTGGTACTCTCCAACAACTTCTTGAGCTTTTTCAATCGCTGCTGCTTTTCTTGAAAATTCGACCAAGCGTCGTCCGCGATCAGGCCCACGCGCCGGCCGTGTGGGGTGAGGCGGCGGTCGGCGTTGTCGATGCGCAGGTGCAGCCGGAACTCCGCCCGCGACGTGAACATCCGGTAGGGCTCGTTGGTGCCCTTGGAAATGAGGTCGTCGATCAGGATCGCGGTGTAGGCCTCGGTGCGATCGAGGATCAGCGGCGGCTGCCGCTTCACTTGCAAGGCGGCGTTGATGCCGGCCATCAGTCCCTGACACGCGGCTTCTTCGTAGCCCGACGTGCCATTGATCTGGCCGGCGAGAAATAGGTGGGCGATCTTGCGCGTCTCGAGCGTGCGCTGCAGTTCCGTGGGATCGATCGAATCGTATTCGATGGCGTAGCCGGGACGCAGCATCTCGGCGTTCTCAAGGCCAGGGATCGACTTCAGGATCGCCAACTGCACTTCCACAGGAAGCGACGTGCTCATCCCGTTGACGTAGATTTCGTGCGTGTTCAGGCCCTCGGGCTCGAGAAAAAGCTGGTGCATTTCCTTGTCGGGAAATTTCACAATCTTGTCTTCGATCGAGGGACAGTAGCGCGGGCCGATCGACTGAATCTGGCCGCTGTACATGGGAGAGCGGTGCACGTTCTCGCGGATAATGCGGTGGGTTTCAGCTGTGGTCCAGGCGATGTAGCAGGGCACTTGCGAATCGTGATGCGCAACCCGCTTCGTGCGGAAGCTGAAGGGTGTGGGATCGACATCACCGGGCTGCACCGCGAACCGCGACCAGTCGATGGTGCGTCCATCGAGACGCGGCGGGGTGCCGGTTTTGAGGCGGCAGCCGCGCAGGCCCAGCTTCTTCAAGGCCTCGCCGAGCAGGACGGCAGCCGGTTCGCCCGAACGTCCGGCCGGATACTGCTGCTCGCCGCAGTGGATGAGCCCGTTGAGGAACGTTCCCGTCGTGATGATGACGGCCTGTGCGCTGACGGTGCGGCCGTCGCGCAGGCGAATGCCGAGAACGCGAAGCGAGTTCTCAGTTCTCAGTTCTCGGTTCTCAGTAAGACCCGAGCCCTCAGCGGCTAAAGCCGCATGTCCAACCAAGGCTTCTTCGGCACGACTAAAGTCGTGCCCTTCCCAACTTTGCTGAAAGCTGAGAGCTGACAGCTGACAGCTTTCTTCCAGAATCAGATCCGCTACTTCCGCCTGCTTGATCTTCAGATTCGGCTGCGACTCCAGCACCTCGCGCATCTTGAGGCGGTAGGCCTGTTTGTCGCATTGCGCGCGCGGCGACCACACGGCTGGACCGCGCGATGTATTCAGCAGGCGGAACTGGATGCCGACCGCATCGGTGATTTCGCCCATGATGCCGCCGAGCGCGTCGACTTCACGGACCAGGTGTCCCTTGGCAATGCCGCCGACAGCTGGGTTGCACGACATCTGTGCAATCAGGTCGACGTTGAGCGTGTAGAGGGCGGTCTTGAGTCCCATGCGCGCCGCGGCCATCGCGGCTTCGCATCCCGCATGGCCGGCGCCGACCACAACTACGTCGAACTGTTCGGTAAACTGCATGGGAAGAGGCGGAACCCCAGAAGACCTTGCAAACTGTTTCTTCTTTCATTCTAGCAACTTGGCGGGCCGCGTGATCTGCATCACTTGCCGACCTGCTTTCCCGCCCTTATATTGGGCTATCCAACGAAACTCCCAGGGGGGCATCATGAATACCGCCAAAACCGCCGAATTCTTCGAGCAACTGGAGGCGCGCATCGGGAAGTATGACCTGCTTTGCCACCCGTTTTACAAGGCATGGTCGGCGGGCACGTTGACTCGCAACGATCTGCGTGAATATGCGCAGGACTACTTCCATCACGTCGAAGCGTTTCCGTCCTACCTGGCGGCTCTTGGCATGCGCCTGGAGGAAGGCGAACTGCGGCGCGCGGTGCTGGCGAACATGTGCGACGAGAAGGGCGTGGAAGAGCGGCAGGGAAAGAGTGCGGTTCCGCATTCCGATCTTTGGCTCGACTTTGCCGAAGGGATGGGATCGAGCCGCAATCTGGAGTGGCACAGTCCGGTGCCGGAGATCCGGCAACTTATTGCGTACTTCCAGCGCGTGGCCAGCGAAGGTTCCCCCGAGGAAGCACTGGCCGCTTTCTATACCTACGAGTCGCAGGTGCCTCGCATTGCGCAGGAAAAGGAGCGTGGTCTGCGCGAGATGTACCGCGCCGACGACAAGACTTGCGGCTACTTCTCGCTGCACGCCACCGCCGATGTGCATCACTCACGCGTGTGGCGCGCGCAGCTCGAGAAGCGCATTGCCGCCCACCCCGAGGCCGCGGATGCGGCTCTGAGTGCGGCCGAGAACGCAGCGCGCGCTCTGTGGCGGGCTCTGGACGGGATTGACGCGCGGCGGACGGCGATCGCTGCCGCGTAGCGCGAGCGCAGGATGGCAGGTTTGAGCCAATGATTCGGTAGAATCGTTGGCTCATTTCTTTTTAGGAGAGATAGAAATAGTGGCTAAAGAAATTCCCATGGGAACTCGGGGCGAGGCCGAGGAAACGGTCGCATTCGAGCACACGCTGGCGGCGCATCATCCCGAATTGCCGCCCGTGTATTCGACACCGGACATGATCCGGCTGATGGAGACGGCGTCGTTTCGCGCGTTGCAGCCTTACTGCGAAGGCGACGAGATCACTGTGGGCACATCCATCCACATCGATCATCGCGCCGCCAGCGGCATTGGAGCCCGCATCAGGGCGGAAGCCGTGCTGGAATCGTTTGATGGGCGCTTCTATACCCTGCGTGTCACCGCGCGCGACGACGTGCGCGAGATTGGGCGTGGTACGGTGGGCCGGGCGGTGGTCAGCGTCGGCAAGTTCGTCGAGAAAATGAAGGGCAAGTGAGACAGGAAACCGAGACCTGAGAACTCCCATCCTCATCGGCGTCATCTCCGACACCCACGGCTTGCTTCGGACCGAGGCGCTCGAAGCGTTACGCGCTTCACAGCACATAATTCATGCCGGCGATGTGGGCGCACCGGAGATTCTCGATCAGCTTGCTGCAATTGCACCAGTGACCGCCATCCGCGGCAATGTCGACAAAGACACGTGGGGCCGCAAGTTGCCGGACACCGAAGTGGTCGAGCTCGGCGGCATTTCCATTTACGTGCTGCACGACTTGGCGCAGCTCGATCTCAACCCTAAAGCCGCTGGATTCAGCGTCGTGATCTCAGGCCACAGTCATGTCCCAAAGCAGGAGACGCGGGACGGCGTGCTCTATTTCAATCCCGGCAGCGCTGGACGGAAGCGCTTCAAATTGCCGGTGAGCGTGGGACGGCTGG
>JADGNQ010000110.1 GCA_017883385.1 Candidatus Sulfotelmatobacter sp. | reverse complement strand
GGCGTAAAGAGTCAGAGTCTATGTGGGGACAGCCGCCCCCGGCTGTCCAGTCGAGCGCAAGCTCGACTGGCGCGACGGGACAACCTCGGTTGCGATCGCCGGAGTTCTCATTGCATAGTGGAAGCCATGACACCGGAGAGCCTGGTATTGCAAGGCAAGCACGTTCGCCTGGAACCGCTTGAGCATCGCCACGTCGAAGGATTGGCGGCCGCTTCCGCCGCCGACCCTTCCCTTTATCAGTGGAGTCCCGTTCCACGAGGCAAGGATGAGGCGGCCGCTTACGTCGACACCGCTCTGGCCTGGAGAGACGCCGGCACGGCGATCCCTTTCGCGACCGTCCGCATGAGTGACGGCGTCGTCATCGGATCCACCCGCTTCTGGAACCTGGAGCGATGGGCGTGGCCGCCGGGCCACCCCTCGCACGGCCGCAGCGTGCCCGACGCCTGTGAGATTGGCTACACCTGGCTGACTCCCTCGGCCATCCGGACCGCAGCCAACACCGAGGCCAAACTACTCATGCTGACCCATGCCTTCGAAGCGTGGCAGGTGCTACGCGTCTGCTTTCATACCGATGCGCGCAATGCGCGTTCCCGCGCCGCTCTCGAACGCATCGGCGGCCAGTTCGAAGGAATTCGCCGCGCCCATCGCATGGCCGCCGACTTCATCCCGCGCGACTCGGTGCGCTATTCGATCGTCGCGTCCGAGTGGCCGGGTGTGAAGCAGACTCTGCTTCGGCTCGCGGATCGAGCCTAAAGCAGCGGTTCGTCGTGCAACAGAGCTCGCAATCCCGGCCTTAGTCGGTGGGAGTGACCTTAACCAGAGTGAGATTGCAATCACCGTCCCCACACCCGGCTGGGTCTTCGCCCGCGATCCAGAATGCCGAATGCGGAGAGCTGGGCTTAGTGGCGAAAACCACGATGTTGTGTTGCAAACAATCGCTGGGGCTATTGAAACTGTAGAGCGTATAAGCCAGACAGCCATTTTCGCTCACATCACTAAAGTAGTACCCAAAGTAATGAGTTGGCTTGAAGGTGACGGTTTTTCCAACGGGGTCGGGCGTCAAAGTGCCCGGCGGAACCCCGCCTCCCTTGAAGAGAATATGGCGGGTCCCCACAACGCTGCCGTTTGCATTCGTCTCAAACCAGCCAAATTCGTTGATTTCAACCGGGACCGTCGATAACTGGAGCTCCAGAGTGGCCTTCAATTTTTCCACCCCTCCGCGCCGGAAATAGACCTTAGGGTCGAGTGCGCCGTTCGCGTCGTTCACCGAGTCAAAGGGCATCCCCCAATATGGCAGCCGCCCCGGCGCGAAAAGCTGGCTGTTTATCCCCAAGCAGTCGCCGCCTCCCGTCAGACAATACCCCACGTTTTTGCTGTCTGGATTCCCTTGAGTATTTGTGGTCGGAGCGTCCCAAAAAGGCGCGCCACTATTGTTGAGGTCTGCCGCTGTCCAGTTTTGGAAACCGGCTCCTGGGCTGCCCATGACCGTTTGGGCGTAGGACGCCGCACACGTTGTCCATACAGCCATCGCAATCAGCAGGATGAGACCGTGCTTCCGTCGAGCGGCTGTACTCTTCCTATCGATGCTGTGCGCAAGCCACCCTTGACTGGTGCGGCCTTCGTGATTCTTTGTTTTCATGGTGTACCCCTCCTTGAGGACCGTCCTCGATAAATCGCAGAGTAGTGATTGGTAAGCGCGGCACAAGCACTCATTGGTCCATTGTCGATCAGATCGGGCCAACCAGTTGGAAAGACGGTTCTCCCCGCCACGAGTAGTCCGGGACGGATTCTGACGTCACTTGGATTGCAGCCAGCACCCTCCACATCTGTGGGATAGTGTCGCGCTCGCTGAATACGTTTCACTCCTGACCGAAGTCATCGAACCTCGACCCCGCCAGCCGCTTGGCGGTACTGGGAGAGGTTGTCGCTTTTGCGCTCGTCGGGCGATACGCCGAAGACGATCCCGCGTGTATCGGGGCGGCCTTCAAGTCGCAGGGATACGTTCTGTCCTACTTGGAACCTCGGCGGTGCAGGTCGGTGTCCGTTCGGGAGGTTGTCATTCCTTAGTTCGACAAACAGCGCAGACCCACTTCCTACGCAATTGTTTTAGGTTCAATCCCATAAGCCTTCACCCACTGATCATGCGTTTCCTTCGTTGCAGGAAACTGAAAGCACAGCCCGTATCCATCCGGATCCTTGAACCACAACTGCTTCATCCCGTAGGGCGCAACCTTCGGTTCTTTCAGGTCGACCCCATGCGCCCGGAGATGCTGGTAAGCGCCGTCAAGATCCTCGCATCCGAAAAACAGGCAAGTATCGTCGTGGGCAGCGACGCGCGCCGGATCGGGAGCCGCTGGACGCTCGTCCTTCTCATAGGCGGTATTGAGCATCACCTCCGCGCCATGCAGCCGAAGTCCGGCCCAGTTACAGTCGTCGCTGGGCTCAGACCTGCCCCAAACTTCGAATCCCAGCACGTCGCGGTAGAAGCGAATCGCCGTCGGCATGTCGAAAACCTGCAGTAGCGGGGCAACACCGTGAATGTCCATGGGCGTACGATCCTCCTTGCTTGGCGGGAAAATATATCAGAAGAGTGGAATCCCCGACGATTGGACGGACTCGCCCGTTCACGGTAAGCAGGATGCCTTTTCGACCTTGATTCGTGAGAAAGTGGTTCCGATGGAGTAAGGGAAGCTGCCATGAATGTGGATGAGATTCGCAAGTACTGTCTGACATTCCCCGAGGCGACCGAAAAACTGCAATGGGGCGATGCCTTGTGCTTCAAAGCCAGGGCGAAGATGTTCGCTGTGTTGGGGCTGGATCAGGTGCGATTTACTTTCAAGTGCACGCCCGAGACGTTCGCGGAGCTGATTGAGAGGGAAGACATTCATCCGGCGCCCTACGTCGGCCGCTACAAGTGGGTGATGCTCGACCGGCTGGACGCGCTCCGCAAGGATGAGTTGAAGGATCTGATCCGGCAGTCGTATGAGATGGTTGTGGCGAAGGCGCCCAAAACCGTCCGCAAGAGGAAGGCCAAGGGGACCGCGAAGAAGAGACCTGTACGGGCTCGGGCGCCCCGCAATCGGTCTCGTAGGAAGAAAAGCTAAGTTGTGCTCCGGAGTGGCGGGCGGGGGTGCCGACCCCACATGCTCCGATTGATTTGACTCTGCTCGCTTCGGTCGGCTAGCCTCAAGAGTCTCTTGCAATTCCCGATGCCCTCAACCTGCATGCGATCCCCGCATAAATCATTGATTTTGCTGCTGATGGCAGTCGTGGCGATATCTGCATCGCCTTGGGCGATAGCCTCCACCCAGCCCGTGCACGCACAGCACGGAATCGTCGTCAGCGTGCACCAACTGGCATCGCAAGTCGGCGTGGAGACTATGCAGGCGGGAGGCAACGCCGTCGATGCTGCGGTGGCGACAGGATTCGCCCTGGCCGTGGTGCACTCTCCGGCCGGAAATATCGGTGGCGGCGGATTCATGCTAATCCG
Source organism: Candidatus Sulfotelmatobacter sp. (assembly GCA_017883385.1). Lineage (GTDB taxonomy): Bacteria > Acidobacteriota > Terriglobia > Terriglobales > Acidobacteriaceae > Sulfotelmatobacter. The sequence continues at coordinate 11,756 of JADGNQ010000110.1, read as the reverse complement.
CATGGCCGACGGCAAGACCCATTTCCTCGACTACCGTGAAAAGGCCCCCGCGGCCGCGACTCGCGCCATGTATCTGGATGCGCAAGGCAACGTGGTCGAAGGCGCCAGCGAAATAGGCTACAAGGCGATTGGCGTTCCGGGATCGGTGGCGGGTATGGTCTACGCCGAGCAGAAATATGGCAAGCTGACCCTCAAGCAGGTGATCGCTCCAGCCATCAGGCTGGCGCGCGAGGGATACACGCTGACTTGGGAAGAGGCCCACGACTTCCACGACCGCCACCTTGCCGAGTTCCCCGAGTCGCACCGCGTATTCCAGCGCAACGGCGACTACTTCAAGCCGGGAGAGATCTTCCGCCAGCCCGACCTGGCGCGGACCCTGCAGCGTATTGCCGACAATCCAGACGACTTCTATCACGGTTCCCTGGCGCGCGAACTGGCCGCAGCCATGCAAAAGGGCGGAGGCCTGATCACCGCCGACGATCTGGCGCACTATGAAGTGAAAGAGCGCGAACCGGTGCGCGGCACCTATCGCGGATATGAGGTCATCAGTTCTCCGCCACCGTCGTCCGGTGGAACCGTCCTGATTGAATCGCTTAACATCCTGGAAGGCTACGACCTTGCCAGTATGGGGAACCGGTCCGCCCGGTCGATCCACTTCACGATCGAGTCTTTCCGGCGGGCATTTTTCGATCGCGCCGAGTTCATGGGCGATCCAGATTTTGCCAGGATTCCCGTGGCGCAGCTCATTGACAAGAAGTATGCCGCGGCCTGGCGCGAGACCATCGATTCAGCGCACGCCAGCCCCAGTAAAGATTTGAAGCGGCCGCCGGTGTTCAGCGAACTGGAACAGTATGCGGCCGACCATCCTCCGGTCCTGACGCCGCGCGAGTCCAACCATACGACGCACTATTCCGTCGTGGACGCGGAGGGCAACGCCGTTGCCGTGACCACCACCCTCAATGATTGGTTCGGATCACGGGTCACCGCCGATGGTCTGGGCTTTTTGCTCAACGACGAGATGGACGATTTCTCGTCCAAGCCCGGCGTGCCGAATTTCGACGGATTGATTCAGGGCGCGGCCAATGCAATTGGGCCAGGGAAGCGCCCCCTGTCCTCGATGACCCCCACCATTGTGGTGCGCGACGGCAAGACGGTAATGGTTCTGGGTTCGCCGGGCAGTTCGAAGATCATTACGACAGTGGCGAATGTCCTGATGGGCGTTGTGGACTACGGCATGAACATCCAGGAGGCGGTGAACGCGCCTCGTTTTCATAACCAGTGGCTGCCCGACGTGGTCAATGTGGAACAATGGTTCTCGCCCGACACCCTGACCGTGCTGCGCCAGATGGGCTACAACGTTGAAATCGGTCTTCACTATGGGCCGGATGTGGCGCCTTACTGGAGCGACGCGGAGTGCATTGCCATTGACGCCAAGACGGGCGAACGGCTCGGCGCCAGCGATGGCCGCAATAGTAATGGAAAGGCTTTGGGGTACTAGAGAGAATCTCAGACTGAAGATTTTAGATTGAAGATTTAAGAGCCACGCTCGATTCGATCTTAATCTTCAATCTAAAATCTGCAATCTGCGATCGTTTTTCAAGGACTTGCATGCTGAAAGCGGTTTCAACCTATCTATTCGTGAAAGAGCGCCTGCATCCAGGAATTCTGGACGGGCTGGCTCGCAACGGCGTGCAGGCGGTCGAGATTTTTGCCGCGCGTCAGCATATCGACTACGCCAACCGCAAGGCGCACGTGAAAGAAATCGCCGAGTGGTTCCGGGGCAGCGGAATTCCGCTGAGCTCCGTGCACTCGCCTCTCTATGCCGACTACGAGTGGGGACGCGCCGGCGCTCCGCCAGTCAACCTGGCCTCCAATGACCGTGCCGCCCGGGTTGACGCTATGGACGAGATCAAGCGGGCGCTCGAAATTGCCGAGCAGATTCCATTCCGCTTCCTGGTGCAGCACCTCGGCGTGCCCAACGAGGATTTCAGCGAGAAGAAATTCGAAGCGGCTATGACATCCATCGAACACCTGCGTGCCTTTGCTAAGCCGCTCGGGGTGCGCATCCTGCTGGAGAACATTCCCAACGAACTCTCGACGCCCGACCGTCTGGTGGAAATGATACGGGGCGCACACTTCGACGACGTCGGCGTCTGCTTCGACTACGGGCACGCGCACATGGCAGGCTCCGTCCGCGAGGGGTTTGAGATTCTGCGCAACCACATTTGCTCGACCCATGTTCACGACAACGACAAGAATAAGGATTCGCACCTTTGGCCCGGGCAGGGAACGATCGACTGGAAAGAAGCCATGGAACTGCTGCGTTCGGCTCCGCAGACGCCTCCGTTGCTGCTGGAACTCGCGGAAGATGAAAAAGTGGACCCGCTGCAAAAGCTGGCAGAGACGTTCGAGAAGCTGGAAGGAGCCTAGGTTTCAAGGTTTCAAAGTTTCAAGGAAAACTCCTCACGCAGGAACCTTGAAACCTTGAAACCTTGAAACCTTGAAACCTGAAACTATGCCTTCACCCGTAACCACCATCGCAGAAATCGGCAAGCACGAGGGTCAATCCGTCACCATCCGCGGCTGGCTCTACAACCTGCGCGAGAGTGGGAAGTTGCTCTTCCCCCAGTTTCGCGACGGCTCCGGCATCATTCAAGGTGTCGTGCCTAAAAATGCGGTCCCGCCCGAAGTATTCGATGCGATCAAGACGCTGACGCAGGAATCAAGCGTCATCGTCGAAGGTAAAGTCCGCGCCGACACGCGTGCCCATGGCGGCTACGAACTCGACGTGGCGAACGTTCAGGTCGTGCAGCGCGTGCCCGAGTCGACCCCCTACCCGATTACTCCCAAGGAACATGGCACCGACTTCCTGATGGAGCACCGCCATCTGTGGGTGCGTTCCCAGCGGCAGGCTGCGATTTTGCGAGTGCGCGCGGAGATTATCAAGGCGGCCCGCGACTTCTTCGACGAACGCGGCTTCACGCTGACCGATCCACCAATCATTACTCCGGCCGCATGTGAAGGCACGAGCACACTGTTTCCCGTCGACTACTTCGACGAGCAAGCGTTCCTCACGCAGTCGGGTCAGCTCTATGTGGAAGCGACCGCGATGGCGCTGGGCAAGGTGTACTCGTTCGGCCCCACATTTCGCGCGGAGAAATCGAAAACGCGCCGCCATCTCACCGAGTTCTGGATGGTCGAGCCTGAAGTGGCCTACGCTGAACTCGACGACGTGATGGAACTCGCCGAAGGCCTCATCAGCTTCATCGTGAAGCGCTGTCTGGAGAAGCGCCGAGTTGATCTTCAGACCATCGGCCGCGATATTTCCAAACTCGAAAAGATCGAACCACCGTTCCCGCGAATCAGTTACGACGATGCGGTGAAGAATCTGCAGGAAGGCCACGCCAAAGGCGCGCTGGAATCGAAATTCGAGTGGGGCGGCGACTTGGGCTCGCCGGATGAGACCTATCTGTCGGCGCAATTCGACAAGCCGGTCATGGTGCATCGCTACCCGGCGAAGGTCAAAGCATTCTACATGGAGCCCGACCCGCAGCGTCCAGACCTTGCCCTGTGCGTCGACGTCCTGGCACCCGAAGGCTATGGCGAAATCATCGGCGGCTCGCAGCGCATGGCCTCGTACGAACTGCTCCTGCAGCGTATCCACGAACACGGCCTGCCGGAAGAAGCCTTCAAGTGGTATCTCGACCTGCGCAAGTTCGGCAGCGTGCCCCACGGCGGCTTTGGCATGGGTATCGAACGCGCCGTGGCTTGGATCTGTGGCCTGGAGCACGTGCGCGAAACTATTCCGTTCCCCAGAATGCTGTATCGTCTGTATCCATGAAGAGAATTGAGTAATTGTTCAATTTGGTAATTGAGTAATTGAAAACCCCTGCGCGGCAAGATTTTCAATTACTCAATTACCAAATTACACAATTACTCAATCCGTCAGTCCCCGTCGATTGACCCTTATGATGACGACAAATTCAGCCACCACCAACATCACTCCAAGAAAAATTCGAGTCATTGGTGTCCCCCTTGATCTGGGCCAGTCCCGCCGCGGCGTCGATATGGGTCCATCCGCCGTCCGAGTGGCTGGACTCGAAGCGCGCCTCGAGGCCCTCGGGCACGAGGTGGAAGATGGTGGCAACGTAGCCGTCGCCATACCCGAGCAGAAAAAAGAAGGCGACACCCACGCCAAGTATTTGAAGGAAATCACGGCGACCTGTACCAAGCATGCGGAATTGGTGGTCAAGACTCTCGAGGCCGGAAAAGTCCCGCTGGCGCTGGGTGGAGATCATTCAGTGGCGGCCGGTACAGTCTCGGGCGTGGCCGAATTCTATCGCCGCCAGAATCAGCGCGTGGGCCTGATCTGGATCGACGCCCACACCGACATCAACACGCCGGAATCGTCCCCCAGCGGCAACGTGCACGGGATGCCTCTGGCCGCTCTGATGGGCCTCTGGCCGTCGGACCTGTCCAACATCTTTGACTTCTCTCCCAAGGTGAAGCCGGAAAATTGCGTTCTTGTCGGCGTGCGCGATATCGATGCCGTCGAAAAGGAAAACGTCCGCCGCGCCGGCATCGGTGTCTTCACCATGCGCGACATCGACGAGCGCGGTATGCGCACTGTGATGGAAGAAGCCCTCCGCATGGCCGGACGCGGTACTGCCGGCTATCACATCTCTCTCGACATGGACTGGGTCGATCCCGAAGATGCGCCGGGTGTGGGCACTCCCGTGCGCGGGGGCGCAACGTACCGCGAGGCTCATCTTGCCATGGAGATCATTGCCGACCACGGCCGCATGCTGAGTTTCGAGATCGTCGAAGTGAATCCTGTGATCGACGAGCACAACCAGACGGCCGACCTGGCTGTGGAGTTGGCGCTGTCAGCGTTTGGGAAGAAGATTCTGTAATCGTCCCTGCCCCGAACCACTCCTGCGATTGACGGAACACTTCACCCGCGTCCACACTGGAGGGTCATGAAAAAGCTTCGGGTCGGCATCCTATTTGGCGGGCGCAGTGGAGAGCACGAGGTTTCCCTCCTCTCGGCCGCGTCCGTTCTCAATGCAATTGACAAAGCCAAGTACGAGGTTGTGCCCATCGGCATCACCAAAGACGGCCGCTGGCTGACGGCGGAGCACGCCGAAAACCTTCTGACGGGCAAGCTCGTGCTCGAGCCCCGTAACCTCCGCGCCGGCGATCCTGAGACGACTCAGCCGGCGGCAGTGCTGGCGCGCGGCGAGGCGGTCATAGTGCCTCCCGAACCGGTGCATCGTCAAACTGGGCTCGTGCCCTTTCAGACCGACGCCGCGCTCACCCGCCGCGCCAGCGACCGCGCCATCAACGTCGATGTGATCTTCCCCGTGCTGCACGGCACGTTCGGCGAGGACGGCACCATCCAGGGTTTGCTCGAACTCGCCGACATTGCTTACGTCGGCGCGGGCGTGTTGGGTTCTGCTGCGGGTATGGACAAGGACATTATGAAGTCATTGTTCATCGCCGCCGGAATCCCCATCGTGAAGCACGTCACCTTCCTGCGCGGCGCGTGGGAGAACGAACCGAAAAAAGTTCACAAATTAGTGGAGAGCAAGCTGACCTACCCGGTGTTCGTGAAGCCGGCGAACCTGGGATCGTCGGTGGGCATCAGCAAGGCTCACAATCGCAAAGAACTTGGGCCAGCCATCGAAGAGGCGGCCAAGTTCGACCGCAAAATTGTTATCGAGCAGGGCGTGGGTGGAAAAAAGGAAAAAGCCCGCGAGATCGAGTGCGCAGTGCTGGGCAACGACGAGCCCGAAGCCTCAGTGCCGGGTGAGATCGTCCCCGGCAAGGAGTTCTACGACTACACCGCGAAGTACGTCGACGAAGGCTCGCAACTCATCATCCCCGCGAAGCTGACTAAAGCCCAAACCAAAAAAGTTCAAGAGCTGGCTGTGGCTGCGTTCAAAGCGGTCGATTGCTCGGGCCTGGCGCGCGTCGACTTCCTGATGGATCCAAAGACGGGGAAGATCTTCCTGAACGAGATCAACACCATGCCCGGATTCACCACCATCAGCATGTATCCCAAGCTGTGGGCAGCGTCCGGGGTGGACTACGCCGACCTGATCGACCGCCTGATCCAGCTTGGCCTGGAGCGCCACGAGGATAAGAAGAAGAATCAGTACAGCCGGTAAACAACATTGATGATTGTTGAGTTTTGATTGTTGATTGAAAACCTCTGCAACTGGGCTACTTCTTTCCCTCACACGTAAAGCTCGCCGCATCGTTCGAGTCGCCGCTGCCCTTGTACTTCGCGGCTTGCGGGTATGCGCACAACGGGCGCGTCATCTTCGTGTGGTGCTGGTCATCGGCGCCATACTTCGACGCGATGATCGTCGCCGGCGCCGTGCCCTTCTCCACCCACTGTTCCAGAGCGGCATCCACGCTGTGCTGTGGATCGTCAAACGTCAACTGGCCCACTTGCCCAAAAGAATCCGCGCCCGGACCGTTGTCGCAGTGCTGCATTCCCGGAATCATATAGAGCCGCACGAACGAATCCGCGTCCCGCTGTCCCATCTTCACAATGACGCTCTGGTAATAGTTCACCGTGTTGATCGACGGAATCGCCGGATCGTCCCAGCCGTGATACAGAATCAGTTTCCCGCCCCTGGCCTCGAACGGTTTCAGATTCGCGTCGATCGCATCCAGCGCGCTCGCAGTTTTTTCTTTGGCCGTCTTCAACCCGCCCTCGAGCGTGAACGTTTTGTAGTCCCAGCCGGAGTCTTCATACACCATGTTCGAGAAGTACCCGAGCCCGAAGAACGCCATCAGACTTTTGGTCGGAGCCGGGCCGGTAATCCAGAGCCCCCATCCTCCAGGTCCGTCCTCAGCCCCCGGTAAATAGCCGGGAAAAACTTCGTGTCCGTGCGCATCGTGCGGCCCCGCGTAAATCTTCTTCAACGTGGCGGCTTGCGGCGCGGTCAGGCACTTGTCGGTGTCTTCCCCCGCCTTGCACTGCATCGTCGCCGGATCGAAGTGACACTGCCTGGGATCGTTCAGAATCCCATCATGCAAGCCATCGAGTCCGTCGCAAGCCTCCAGCACCGCCGCCGAGATCGCCGGAATTTTCGCCGGAGGAATAAAGCTGGCCTTGTCGAGCGTCAACGCCTGCGTGTCCCACACCGCAGTCGCCAGCAGCGGGGTCCAATAGTTGGCTGGCGCCCCGGCGAGAATGCCGTCATAGTCCGCGGGATAACGCTGCGCCTCCATCAGCGCCTCGCGCCCGCCATCGGAACATCCCGCAAAGTACGAGCGCTGCTGGGCTTTCCCGTAGTACGCGTGCACGGTTTCCTTGGCCACGCGCGTCATTTCATGGATTCCCCGATGTCCGAAGTCGACGACTTTCTCCGGATGCCCCAGCGCCCAAGTTGCGTCGATAGGCGTTCCCTCGTGACCTGCGTTCGTAGCGGTGGCCGCGTATCCCTTGGTGACGGCCCAGCCCAGCTGCATGTAGTCGATCAGCCCGGCGAATCCGCCGTTGCCAATACCTTGCAGTTTGCCATTCCACCCAGTGACGGGAAGCCAGACTTCGAGCTTGATCTCAGAGTCCTCCGTCGGTTTGGCCACGGCCACCACGCGGCAGAAGGCAGGAACACCTTTGTAGAACGTAGTCAGATCACGCCCGGTGAAAACTGACGGAGGCCCCGCGAACGCCCCAGCCGCAACCGGTTGTGCGTACGTGATCTTGGCGCCGGAGACAGTGAGCACCATCAGCTTGCCGCACGAATCGTCAGCGACTGCGCTTGCGCTGGCCGCAAGAAGGAGACAGGTGACTACCACGGAGTAACCGAGTGCTGGGGCAAGACGTGCTTTGTTCATGAAGGCCCTCGTAGGTGAGAAATGGAATTCTACTGCCTCGCAGCCTTTTCCATAAACGCAGCCTGGTTGGCCATCCACCGCTGGTCGGGACGGCAAAATCGAGTCTATGGCCTCCCGAAGACTTGATCGGCATCCACGTTTTTTGCGCACGTTCGATAAAATATTGATTCTTAATAACTTAGGTGGCGGGTATCGGCCTGAGGCGAGGTAAAATCTTGAGCCGCAAGGACTTATCGCTAAAATATTCCGGGATAAGGACTTAGCCTCCATTGTGCAAAGCCTTCTTGTGCAAAGCTGGGGCTGTAGGCCGTTGAGGGGATCGGTCGGAGAGAACTGGCTGGGAGAGCCTTTGCGCATGTAGCAAGCTTGCGGTTTCTGAAATCCTCAGTAAAGGTTGTTCGTCACAAGAACTGGGATTCTTTGTTGTGGAGGGCAGTGGAAAAAGACGGTTGGAGGCGTAGACACATCCCGTGTATCCCGGACCGTCGTCCCAGTTATCCCGAGGCTGTGTTCTGTTCCCCGGTTGCCCCTTCGCCTATGAGCTTGTCTAGGCTGAGAGGCATGTTGCCGGCTTGACTGCTTTCAACGAGAAGTGGGTTTTCTCGCTCTCCGGCTCGTTGAAGACGTGGACCCGGGCTTTCTCTTTCAATTTGAACTTATACGGATTCCGAGGTTGGCAAGGACAAATCAGCCGTTGCCATTCCGGCGAACCGGCAACGTCTTCGATGTAGGCTCCATTGCTGTAGGTGAGGCTGAATTCTTTCACCAGGTACTGCATGCGGCAGCTTGGACATTCCACGTAAAGGCGGGTTCTCGGCATCGGGGGCCTGATTTCTATAAGAGAAAATCGTGTTCCTGGCGTGTTCCAGGCAAAGCCTGGCCGTTCGAATATCGCCGTTCGAGCCAGAAGCAATCGGCTGCCTATCCAACTGCGGAAGTGGCCGATGACTGTTAGTTAAACACGCTTTGGATTGCCTTGAAATGGCTCTAAGGGTTGGTTATTTAAGTAACCGAAAGAGCGGGGAAGGACTCCCGTCCGTCCCCAGTTTTTCCATATTCAGATTTTGGGGCCGTCTGCGATGATGAACTCCATACCTTCGCGGCATTCCACGACGCTCCTGTGGGCTGCTCGGTCCGCTGGCAGTGTCTGAATCCGCTTTAAGACGTACGCAGCTGCCTCTCCAATCTCCCCTTTTTCGGCTTCAGTAAGGCTTCCCCTAAAGGTACTGTAAAAGCCGCGCCAGTTCGCCGCGACTCTGAATGGATAGTGCAGCCGTTCGTTGCCGAGTTGCCCAAATAATAGGGCCCTGGCCTCTCGGAATGCCGACATCGCCGCAGAGTGGTCGCGCTTGAATATTACCCGCTCAAGCAGAAACCGGGCGTAGTGGTTGTCGATCTGGTAGGAGTCATAGGCGTACATGTCGTCCGCAAATGAGTAAGCGTTGTTGAAGTAGGACTTGGCTCTGTCGAAATCCTGTGAAACAAGGGCCGCGATCGCATACTGTAACCAGAACAGCGGACTTCGGCTGCAATGCGGCAGGTGTTTAACGGACTCGTAAACCCGCATGCTCCCGCGTCCCCGGTCCTTGTCAGAAAACACTAAGTGAAGGCTGCTAAATCGGACCAAAGTTTTGAAGAGCTCACGATTGTACGCGGAACCCTGTGGAAGCTTGTCCGCTCGGCTGATCAATCCAATCAGGGCTGCGACCGCAACGTTAGGATCGACGACTTGTCTGAGCAGAACCTCGGCGGTGACCGCGGACCGCATCCCTACCGAAGTGCTTCCAAACTCCATGAGTTCCTTAGCGACCGGGTCTCGTCGGAAGCCACTTTCTAGGATGCGGTCGCCGCACAGATCAACCAGGACCGATGTCTCTGGCCGGTACGAGAGTACCGTGAGAATCAGCAAACGCACGATGGCCTCACGATATGTTCCGTTCTTCTTCAGCGCTGCAAAGAGTGTGGAGAGTTTTTCAACTATGTGGGGCGATTCCAATAGCTTCAACAGGATTGCCTGCCATTCCCCCTTGCAGGCGTGTTCCAGGTATTCAAGCTTGCGACGCGTGGAAAGCGTTGCCTTGTCGCCCCACAGGCCGAACTCGTTGAAAAACTCGACTATCCACGCGAGGTCGTCAGGTGCCAATTCGTCCACCTGAATTTCGAAGACATCAGAGACCTCGAGATCCTTCGCCAGTCGATCGACCAGTACATCATTTGAAGCCGAACGCGCAGATGCAACTATCACAAAGTCTTCGGAACGGTGCGCTGCAAACGTCGGAAAAACATCGAGCCACTCTATATAGTTGTCTATGAAGAACACCTTCTTGCCAGAACCTAATAGCGCGTTCTGAAGTTCTTCCGCAATTGATTCCCCGCGATTGACTAAGCTGAAGACCTTGAAGCCTTTGGAATGGGCCATGTATTTCAGTTCCTCCATGGCAATTGTCTTTCCATTCCCGAGGGCTGAGTGGAGGACTATTGCACGCGTTCCCAACTCGATTCGCGCGAGGCCCAATTCGTTAGCCTTGCGCGGACCACAATAGTTGACCTGACCTAAAAGGCTAGCGGCTACTAGGTCAGTGCGGAGTTTGCCAGCTAGGAGGAGTTCGAACACGTTACGATCTTCGAGTGTCGCAGCCGAGACATGAAGGGCGTACTGAGCGAGACAAAAGCTTATCGGCGTTGGGTCTGGGTCGGGCGTATAGTTCTTTCGAAAATCCGCCAGTTGCGCTGCGAATTCCGAGGTACCGACTCCGATGAGGAGACCGTAGCGCCCAGCGCGATGAGCAGTCGCCATGTCAGGCTTTGGCCCCAGCACGAAGAATGCTTTGTTTATAAGCTGCTCTTCAAAGAGGAGTCGCCGAATATCGATGTCGGCGAGCGAATAGCCTACAAAGAAAATGGCTTGGGCGGCTTGTAGGTCAGCCCTAAAAAGACTTCCCCACTCCGTGTCCATTGAGGAGCCACTGTCGTAGCTCGGTTGTGTAAGTTTTAGGTCGTCCCAAATGGAATTCTCATCGGTCCTGCGAATAAACCCATTCAGATGGACGCACAGTAAATTCTTCTTTGAGACTTGCGAGATATCGTCAAGAGGTACTACCGAATCGACGCGTTTGCCGACACCACTACAAGCGAGTTCGAAGACATCGTCATAGTTAGTCGTGTACACCCTTCGCCATGGTGTGGAGGCGATCTGCTGATGAGATTCCGAAACAGTCTTGGCCGAGAACATCGCCTTTAGCTTGTCGATCAGTTTGGTCACACCGGCCTCTTCGACGTAGAGCTCAGCAGCGTCGTCTAACGCCAATCCTGCAGGGAGTCCAGCTTCTTTAGAGAGGATGGTCGACAAGTCCGATCCAAGAGAGAAGTCGCCGCCCGCAAGGTTCGTAGCCCCTCGGGGAAAATCCGGCGCCCACGAAAAGGAGCGCGCGTCCGTCAAGAGCGAGCTTCAGTGCCTCTTCGAGTTCCACAGTAGGTACCTCGCGGGTCATTCTACAGCAGGCGGGTGGCCCGGGCTTTTGAGCTCGTTGGCATCACAAACTCCGTGGGCGCCCCTCATCAGGGCCGACGCAAACGAGGAGTCCAAGGCCGGGCCACCCGCCTGAATTTTCCAAGTCAGAGGAACGAGTTGCGGCCCCGACGCGCTCAAACGTTGAGCTCTATTGAACGAGAATGCAACGACCGACGCAAGATCGTCTATATTCGGATTGAAAAAGAAACACGATGATCACTCACCGAACTTGCGAACCCAACGGCACTAACGCGTAGAGGTAGTACGGGGTCTGGCCAATTCTCTTCCAACCGTCTCGCGCGTCGGGTGGGTGGGTTCTTTCGGCCAGGATGGCTTTCGCACCAGTTGCTGCAAATGCTGAGAGGGCTCTTGAGCGAACTCCTGCATCTTG
>JADGNQ010000278.1 GCA_017883385.1 Candidatus Sulfotelmatobacter sp. | reverse complement strand
AAAGACGATGGGGACCAAGGTCGCTCAAGAGCCGAGCGCCGCTTGCTCCCGGATAGTCGGCCAACCTTACGTTACCGGATTTAGGGAAGAGTTGCCCGTTATCCGCCCAGAATGACCGCTGCCCTGGACTTCCCGTTTGTTCCGCCTGCTGGATCCGGCCGTTTTCTTGACCCTAGCGGCCCAAGGTTCTTGCGCTCCCAAACGGCCCTCTCCAACTTGTTGTAGCCAAAATTCTTCATTGTATACTTTGCTGACCTCTGCGCAGCCGGGTGGGCCATGCTTTTCTGGTTTGCCTAACGAGCTCTTTTGGACCGCAATCATGGCTGAGGACAACCGCCGACTTCCGCCGAATGACTCACCCACCCATGGAGGTGGAGTACGCCCTGTTCATCCTTCGGGAACTGCCGATGCGGGCGCTTCGAATAACGCGTCGTCACCTGCCGCCGACGCTAAACCGGAATCTGATCTCCCAACAGTTCCAGACCAAAGTCCAGACTCCCCTACCTTAGCAGAGGCGTATGGCCAGGCTTCTGCCCGAACTCCAGTTCCTCCACGACTGTTCGGTGAGCAGCCGATGTTGCAGTCCGGCACGGTCCTTGCCGGGCGTTACGAAATCCTGGAGATCTTGGGTGAGGGAGGAATGGGAGCGGTTTACAAAGCTCGCGACCGTGAACTCACGCGCACCGTAGCCCTCAAGGTCATTCGCCCGGATCTGGTTCGTAATCCGGCGATCGTAGAGCGCTTCAAGCAGGAGCTGCGCCTCTCACACCAGGTCACGCACAAGAACGTGATCCGCATCTATGACTTGGGCGAAGGTGAGGGCGTCAAGTTCATCACGATGGAGTACATCGAGGGTAAAGACCTGCGTGCCCTCATCCGCGAAAAGAAGAAGTTTACTCCAATAGAAACGGTAAATGTTATTCAACAGGTGTGCCAGGCTTTGGACGCTGCGCACAGTGTTGGGGTAATTCACCGGGATCTCAAGCCGCAGAACATCATGCGGGATTGTTCGGGACGAATCCTGGTGATGGATTTCGGCCTGGCCCGCACGTTGCAAGGCGACGGGATGACACAGACTGGAGCGCTCGTCGGCACCATGGAGTACATGTCGCCGGAGCAGGCTCTGGGCGTAGAGCTCGATCAACGTTCCGACATCTTCGCCCTCGGTCTGATTTTTTACGAAATGCTGACGGGCAAGATGCCCTTTGCAGCCGAGAGCGCTCTGGCCAGCCTGGTCAAACGGACCCAGGAGCGAGCAATTCCGGTATCGAATATTGACGCTCATATTCCCGAGGCGTTGAGCGGGATCGTGAGCAAGTGCCTGGAGCGGGACCCCGCCGCGCGCTTCGCCTCGATTCAGGAACTGGCCGAAGAGATCGAAGTTTGGCAGGGTAAAAGAACGCCGTCGGGCCGCTCCATCGTCGCTCCCCAGAGGGGGACCGAAACGGTTGCGTTCCATGCAGAGAAGCGCTTTCCCTGGAAGTGGCTTGGGACAGGAATCGTTGCTCTTGTGCTGACCGTGGGAACATATTTTGGAGTTCGCCACCGGATCCAACGCTTTAATGGAGAGTCGCAGGGGAAGCCAGGGTCGGTGACATCGCTGGCCGTCGTCCCGTTTCATAACGATTCGGGGGACCCTAGCCTCGATTGGCTTTCGTCCAGCCTGTCAGAGAACCTGAGCACCGACATCGGTCAATCAGAACACCTGCATTTGGTTTCTCCTGGACGCCTGCAAGAGGTGTTGCACGATCTACAAATCTCCCCACAATCGCACCTCGATCTTTCGGAACTCAAACGTATTGCTGAATTCACCAGCGCTGACACAGTTCTCTATGGTCAGTACGCCAAGTTCGGTGATCGAATTCGCGTGAACTCGACGGTCAGCGATCTGAAGAACGACCGCCAGTACCATATCGCGACCGAAGTTGACAGCGAGAAGGACATGCTAACCGGTCTGAGCAAGCTGGCGGATGAATTGCGCCAGAAGCTGGCCTCATCGCCCGAGATACTGAAAGAGCTCCAATCTCAGACGCCGTTTGTGATGACTAAATCGGTTCCGGCGTTGCGCGTCTACAACGAGGCACTGCAACTCTCGCGTTCCGGCAAGTACCAGGACGCAGCCAAGAAGTTTGAAGATGCCGTTGCCGACGATCCCGATTTCGCGATGGCTTATTCGAAACTGGCACTGTCTTATCACAGCTTGGGTTTCGATGACAGGGCGGAGCAGGCTTCTCGTCGTGCGGTGACGTTGAGTGACAACCTGCCGACACAGGAGAAGTACCTGATCGATGCAAATCACGATGTGATCATGAACGACACGGCGGCGGCGATTTCGGCGTACGAGAAGTTAACGCAGGGTACCCCCAACGACGCTGATGCGCAGTTCATGTTGGCTGGACTCTATGAACAGGTCAGCAACTACGATGAGGCCAGGAAGCGGCTAACGCGGATTCGATCTGCCGATTCAAAGAACGTCGATGTGTTGCTGGCCAGCGGCAGTGTGGAAATCGAAGCGGGCAATCCACAGGCAGGGCTCGAATTCTTGAATTCTGCGTACAGCCTGGCAACCCAGTTTGGTAATGAAGAAACGAAGGCATCCGTCGAAATACAATTGGGCCATGCCTATCAGGCCTTGAACAAGCTTGATGAAGCTCTGAAGAACTATACCGGAGCGTTAGAGATCCGCAAGAAGCTTGGTTTGGAGAAAGGTGTCGCCAGCAGCCTGAATAATATCGCCAGAGTGCAAAATAAGCTGGGAAATTCCAGCGAGGCGCTGGCCAACTACAAAGCAGCCCTGGCTGTATACCAGCACATTGACGACAAACATGGTACCGCGATGATTCTGATGAACCTGGGGTCGTACTATGCGGACCATGCCAAGTACGAGGAGGCGCTCAAGAGCACGACCGACGCTCTGACACTCTATCGTGATCTGGGCGACGAAGCGAAACAGGCCTTGTGCCTGAACAACCTCGGTTCGATTCGCAGTTATATGGACAACCAGCAGGACGCGCTGACTTCTTACCAGCAGGCGTATCAGATCCGAGAGAAACTGAAACTCACGGACGGCATGGCGGAGTCGCTTCACAACCTAGCCGCGGTCAACCTCGATCTAGGCCAGTACGACGCAGCGGTAAACCAGTATCTCAAGGCGCTGGAGATTGCAAGAAACAGTGGAGACCAGAACGGAGTGGCAATCAATTCCAGCGGTCTGGGCGCGGTGTTCGTCTCGCAGGGTAAGTATGGTTCGGCTCTAAGTGCTTTTCGGGAGTCGCTGAAGGACTATCAGCAGACCGACGATCACACCTGGTTGATGGTCGAAGCGACGGGTGGCTACGGTGACGCGCTCTCCGAAGTGGGCCGTTGGGATGAGGGACAGAAGAGCCTGGAAGATGCTGTAAGGCTTGCCATCGAGGTCAAGAACGACAGCGCCCTGCACCAGGTCTTGGATGAACTCGGCGACAGCTACTTCTACCGTGGGGATTACGGTAGTGCCAGGCAGCAGTACGAAAAAGCGTTGCAGGTTGCGACCAAGTCGAAGAGCCGCACGCTGTTAGCCAACTCGCGCTTCAACCTGGCGAAGCTGGATGTCGTTCAAGGCCGCTCGGCCTCGGTGATACCTGTCTTGAAAAAGCAGGTGGAAGAGTTCGATTCGCTTGGATTGAAGGCGGGTTCAGTGCAGTCGTCGATCTATCTGGCTGAGGCCCTACTGGCGACCAAGAAACCGGACGAGGCGCGACAGGAATTAGACCGCACGATCAAGCTCGCCGACAACCTCGGCTTGCTGGTGGAACAGGCCTGCGTCCACTACCTGATGGGGCAGGCACTCGACAAGTTGGGGAAGAGGAATCAAGCGACTCCTCACTACCGCGCAACGGTGAGGATCTTGGAGTCCCTCACTAAAGAAGATGGCGCCTCCCATATTTTGGAACGATCCGACCTCAAGGACATCTACCTCACCGCCAAGTCCTCCCAAGGCGCCATGTAGACTTAGCCACGGGAAAGGGTCCCCCAACCGATTGATAAACTTTCACGAGTCGCCCAGGGGCGGCAGCAGAAAGACTGTGCCAAACTCCCGGTTAGTCGGCAACTCTTACCTTGGGATTACTTCCCGCTTGTTCGTCAACCGCCCAGAATCCAGCATTACAGGAATCGCTCTCGTGTGGCCGCACTTGCCATCCGAAAAGCGGCACAATCAACTCTTACTCGCAATTTGACGCACACTCCGATTGACGCAGGCTGTGCAAGCACGCCGAAAGACTTGTCTATGGAAGGCCACTACAATAAGCTTCAGTGACTTCCCCTGGGGGCGGCCGGTCGCGCTTCACTAAGAACCGGTTTCCAGAGCAGATTCCGTTACCGAAACTTGAAATGAGGAAAGTCGAATGAAGATGCCTGCGCTCTTTGACCTAGCCGGCAGGGTGGCTGTGGTGACTGGTGGTAATGGTGGGATTGGTCGCGGCATTGCGCTTGGTCTGGCCGAAGCTGGTGCTTCCGTCGCAATCTTTGGACGAAACGACGAGAAGAACCAGCATGTGCTCTCGGAGCTGAAGGCTATCGGCGTTCCGTCGATCGCTGTGAAGATCGATCTAACCCATCGTGCCGCATTGGACCCAGCGCTTAGCAGGGTCGCGAGCAACCTTGGTGGCATCAGCATCCTGGTCAATAACGCCGGTAACGTGTCGCTGAGCGGCGGTATTTTGCACGAGAAGCCTGAGGATTGGGACAATGTGATCGAGACTCAACTCAATGCAGTTTTCCTTCTCTCGAAGCTTGCCGCCCAATCGATGATGAGTCATCAAGGAGGAAAGATTATCAATATTGGCAGTATGTACTCCTTCTTCGGATCTGGGCTGATCCCCTCGTACAGCGCAGCGAAAGGCGCAATCATCCAGTTGACGAAGTCCATGGCGATTGAACTTGCACCGTACAACATTCAAGTCAACGCGATTGCGCCAGGGTGGATTGAGACCGACATGACCGCCCCTGTAAAAACAATGCCGCTAAACAACGAAATTCTTTCGCGCACTCCAGCCGGTCGATGGGGACAGTCCGAGGAAATTGCTGGAACTGCTGTATATCTAGCTTCACGAGCCTCGGATTTTGTGACGGGTACCACAATTCGTGTCGATGGCGGTTATTCGATTCGATGATTCCAACCAAATTTTGACCGACAACACACTCGAGGAAATCCACAGTCACATCGCGCGAATTGAGCCCAATACCGCCCGGGC
>JADGNQ010000277.1 GCA_017883385.1 Candidatus Sulfotelmatobacter sp. | reverse complement strand
GGTGCACATGACTTTCATGGTTGCCGGTTTGATTGGCATTGCCGGATTTCTCATCGCCAGTGCGCTTGCCGGGCCGGTTCTCTCGGTGGGACTGCTGGTGCTCACCGGAGGGGCGTGCGGTTTGAGCACGGCGAGCGTCTGGCCGATTACCCAGACACTTGCCGGCCCGCAAGCTTCGGGGAGATGGACCGGACTGCAGTGCGCGTTCGGAAACACTTCCGGCGCGCTCGCGTCGGCGGTGACGGGTTTGATCCTGGACCGTACGGGCCACTTTTTCTGGGCCTTCGGGGTCGCTGCGGGATTCTGTGTTGTCGGCGTGCTGAGTTGGCTCCTTCTGGTATGCCCTGTCGAGCCTGTGATCTGGGAGAGACAGGCTTCGATCGACCTGGGAAGGTCGCGGGGCGTGAAGCACCCGAGCTCAACCCGAATGGGGACCGTTAAGCAAGTCTTTGAATAGGAGATCAAGAATGACGACAACCTTCGCGAACGAGACGACCAGCAACTCCAACTTCGACTATGCGCTGGGCTACACCAACGGCGAGCACGACCGCCTGATCCGGCAGGCGGCACGGATTGCTCCTGTCACTGAGCGGCTGTTTCGTGAAGCGGGCATTGGGCCGGGCCAGCGCGTTCTCGATCTGGGCTCCGGTGTTGGAGATGTAGCCATGCTCGTGGGCGGCCTGGTTGGTGCCTCGGGCGAAGTGGTGGGGATCGAGCGCGACGCGAACTCGATTGCACGGGCCAGAGCCCGTGTGAATTTGGCTGGATTGCGCAACGTGAGCTTTACCCAGAGTGATGTGAGCCACATCGTCAGCGACCAGCCCTTCGATGCGGCCGTCGGTCGTTTCATTCTGATGTTTCTTCCGGATCCCGTTTCCGCCCTGCGTTCCTTGACGAAGTTAGTCCGTCCGGGTGGAGTGCTGGTTTTCCAGGAACCTTCCTGGGTTCCGTTCCTCGCATTTGGCGCGCGGCTGCCACTCTGGTCGAGGGTTCTCGGCGCGATCCATGAGACCTTCCTGCGCTCGGGGGTGAACCCGGAGATGGGACCAGCCCTATACCGCATTTTTCAGGAAATTGGTTTGCCAGCGCCAATCATGCATATGGAGACGCCCCTGGGAAGCGATGCGGATTTTACGAGCTTGATTTGCGACCTTGTTGGCAGTTTGAAGCCGTTGGCCCAACAGCACGGGGTTGCGTTCGAAGTCCTGGGCGACATCGAGACCCTTCAAGACCGGATCCAAGCCGAGGTTGCGTCGTCGAACTCAGTAGTCGGTTTCGTGCCATTGGTTGGGGTCTGGTCGCGCAAGCCGGCGGATGGCCAGAGACGAGAACAGACTTCGGCAGAGTCATCTGAAGGATAAGGCGGCAGCAATCATTCATTCGTCTACGCAAGGCGTAGAAAAACTGTGGAGGCACAATGAAACATGGTGGAAAGTCAGCTCAAAAGATAGCGATTGCATGTGCGCTGCTCGCGTTCTCGAGCGGGGCACTGGCCCAGAAAGATCCCGGGGTTCGAGGCGGGATCCAAAACAGCGGAGGCGGACTGCAGCAGCAGGGGATTCCTATCCCGCACCCGCCACTAATCAGTCCGAACCCAAACACAGGAGCCACCGTCAACGACAACGAGCGTGCGTCGTTCGAAGAAGGAATCCTGCGCGCTGGGCAGTTGGAGTCCACTTGCGATGACTGTGCCGATGTGACGGACGGTTCGCCGGTTACGGGGGCGGGCGAACTCGATCCGATGTTCCCCCAATTTCACACCAATTCCAACGGTTTGGGAGCGCGGCACAACGCCGACCAGTGCTTTGTTTGCCACGCACAACCGTCGCTCGGCGGTTCCGGCGGCTTCATCGTTCCCAATCCGGGCGGTTCGAAACCGCTACCGGCGGAGAATCCGCAGTTCCGCCTGGTCCCGCACCGCTATGGAAGACAGAACATCGTCCCGAGCTTCGAACATCAGTTTGGTCCTATCCGGGAAGTGCGATTCAAACGCAAATCCGACGGCACGCCGGATGGCGGAGTCCATCAGTTGTGGACGGTACGAGGCAGCACGAACGACACGACGATTTCCAACTGCGCTCTTACTCAACCCGATTTCGCAGCGGAGGAGAAGGCGGGCAATCTCGCCTTCCGCACGCCACTGCAGATGTTGGGATTGGGTTTGATTGAATCGATCCAGGATCGCGAGATTCTCGCGCAGCACGATGCGACGGCTGCATTGCGCGGGCCCGTCGGGATTACGGGACATCCCAACCGCAGTGGCAACGACGGCACGATCACGCGCTTCGGGTGGAAGGCCCAGAACAAATCGATCACGATTTTTGCGGGGGAAGCCTACAACGTCGAGATGGGCATTACCAATGAAGCCTTCCCAACGGCAACGGAAGAAGACCCGGACTGCCAGGGACCAAATAAGCCGGAACCGAATGACGTTGTGCGGACGGATGCGACCAACGTCAAGAACCAGGACTTCGACAATCCTCTCCACCTCATGCCGGATTGGCAGCAATTCCAGATCCTGATGCGCTTCACCGACGGCCCGGCGCCCGACCCGAATCCGAGTGAGAGGGCCAAGAAAGGGAAGGGGCTATTTGCGGAGACTGGCTGCGCGTTGTGCCACACGCCGCAAATGCAGACCGCACCGGTCATGAACAGCCCGGTTCTGCAGAACCGGCCGGTCAACCTGTTCTCGGACATGTTCGTGCATCACATGGGCTCGAGGCTCGCGGACGACATCAGCCAGGGGCAGGCGGGTGGGGATGAATTCCGCAGCACGCCTCTGTGGGGCGTCGGACAGAGAATCTTCTTCTTGCACGACGGAAGAACGTCGGACTTGCTGCAGGCGATCCAGAATCACTTTTCGCCGGCAACGCCGAAGTACCCTGCATCCGAAGCCAACGGAGTTGTCCACAAGTTCAATCAGCTGTCGCCCGTGGAAAAGCAGGCGATTCTGGACTTCCTCCGTTCACTCTAACCACTGCGTGTTCATGCCCGCCTCTTGCCAAGGCGGGAGGCGGGCTGATGCGCAGACATGCACCGGATGCCAAAGAATGAATACACATTTTCACTATATGAGCGGTCGGGCTTGGGCCATCGTCGTCTTGACCGCCTCCCTGGTGATCGCTCAGCCGACGTTCGCGCAGGTCAGGTCCGAATTCCACCAGATGTTCACCGTGACAACTGCGGAGCCGGTGGCACTTGATGTCGAAGTCTCTACGGGAGAGCTGCAGGTTTTCTACAGCCGGGATGGAGAGGTGTCGATTACCGGAATTGCTCAGAGTTCAGGCAGCGCCAAATTGGACGACGGCTACTTCAAAGCGGTACTAACTGTCGAGCAAAGCGGGAATCGGCTAACGATACGGCATGTTCCCAATGACGCATATCCAGAACAAGGGACCAATGTTCTCTACCGAATCGATGTTCCCTATCGCACGGAAGTGACATCGAACGTCAACCATGGTGCGCAGACCTTCAGCGGAATCATGGGGCCGGTGAAAGCAGTGACGGGAAAGGGTGATGTTAAGGCTTCGTACATAGCGAAGGGGCTTCAGGCTCAGATTGAGCACGGGAACATGGACCTCAAAGCAATCGGAGAACACGTCGAAGCCAGGACTGGGACCGGCAACATATACGGCGAGCGCCTCGCGCAAGGCATCAACGCCGAGACGGGGGACGGCGACATTACTCTCGCGGTGGTCGGCCCATCTGCCGCGATGGTAAGGAAAGGAACGGGGAGAATTGATGTAGGAGGCGCCCGAGGCAGCTTCAGTGGTTCGACCAGTGGAGGAGATCTCCACATAAAAGCTATACCGCACGATGACTGGCAGTTGAACTCCGCCTCGGGAAACATTCACTTCGAACTTCCGCCGGGAGGCAAGTTCGAACTCGATGCCTCGACTGATTCCGGTGAGCTTCAGGTCGACCGTGACGATATGACGAGGCCGGATTCTGGAGCCCGTCACTTTCATCAGAAAGTGAACGGCGGGGACAAGCGCATTACTGCGCATACCGTTAGCGGGAATATTGCGATCCGATGACTGCCGGAAGCGCACTCGCCGGGCTAAGTTGTTGAGAGAATTGGTGGACCTGGTCGGAATCGAACCGACGACCCCTTCCATGCCATTTCTCATCTTCGACTGTAGCCGAGCGACAGCACCCGACAAGCACCCGATGCGGGCAGGGATGGGAGGGTTATGACACAAGTCACGACACAAAACTCCGTGCGGCGTGGCAGGCCTGAGTTGTCCAGAAGCGAGGCGTTGTGCATCGAAAACAACTCTTCGAGAACAAGCAAACAACGCTATCTCTTACAAGCCTGTGACATCTTGGTTCTCTCGCAACCTATAATTCCGTAGACCTTGGATGTGGCATTGGGGAAGCCCAGGTTGTTTGACAGCTAAAAGTTTAATCCGATGTTAGAACATATCCGATCCAAACCGCTTGTCATCATAATGACCTGCATAGCTCTGTTCCAGTCGGACATGCTGCTTGCGGCGCAGGTAGCCGTGCGCCGCACCGAGGGCTTGGTCCACGGCTTTCTGCTGCTTAGTACAATAGAGGGTAAACCGCTCGCCGACGGTGACTTGGTCCAGGTACCCCGAGGCAATCGGGTGACCAGCCATTTGGTATTTCGATTTAAGGACGGCTCCGTCCACGATGAAACCGCGGTCTTTTCTCAGCGCGGTAATTTCCGACTCCTGAGCTACCACCTCGTGCAGAAGGGCCCGGCGTTCCACATTCCAATGGAAGTTTCGATAGACCCTTCCTCAGGCCAGGTTTCGATTCGTTACACCGATGAGGAAGGCAAGGAAAAAACCGCAACCGACCGAATGAAATTCCAACCGGACCTTGCTAACGGCATGATTTTCACGCTGCTGAAAAACGTCCGCCCCGATGGGCCGCCGACAACCATGTCGATGGTGGCGGCCACTCCGAAGCCGCGGCTTGTAAAGCTGGCAGTTACTGCCCAGGGCGAGGAGCCGTTCTCGGTCGGCGGCTCCCAACGAACAGCCATGCATTATGTTCTGAAGATCGAAATCGGGGGCGTTTCGGGGGTGCTTGCGCCGCTTCTGGGGAAGCAGCCCCCGGACATCCATGTCTGGATTTTGCGCGGGGAAGCACCCGCCTTCGTTAGGTCGGAGAGCCAGCTTTACTTGGGCGGCCCCGTTTGGCGAATCGAGCTGGTCAGTCCAGTCTGGCCGCGAGTGGCACCTGTGGATTCGAAGGACTGACCTGGATTGTCG
>JADGNQ010000276.1 GCA_017883385.1 Candidatus Sulfotelmatobacter sp. | reverse complement strand
GCGGGTGCCGGGCGCGCTCGCTGAGCGGCAATGTGATGGAGTGGCTTGACCCGCCACTAGCTGGCCTTGGTCACGTTCGCGGCCTGCGGTCCCTTCTGACCGTCGGTGATTTCGAACTCCACCGGGTCGCCCTCCTGCAGGCTTTTGTACCCCTCGGAAGTGATCGCGCTGTAATGAACAAAAACGTCCGGCCCATCTGCGCGCCCGATGAAGCCGTAACCCTTGGCGTTATTGAACCACTTGACGGTTCCTTTCAAACGTTCCACGTACCCCCCGCTTTCCGCACGTCTTCACAGGGGGCCTGAGGACGTGCCCACAGTACCTTTACGATGCATTTTGGAGCGCCAGGGGAAGGCTGTCAAGCGGGCATGTGTCCGAAAGGGGCGAGAAGGGATCAGAACCTGGAAAACAGGCGGCAGTAGGCCAACAAAGTACAAATGTCAGCGTCTGGAAGCGCTACTTTCTGGTCGTGAGCTGCTTGGCCCCGGTGCGCGACACGTGATCGAGCCATAGCACGGAAGAGATTGTCTTCGCATCGCGGATGGTTCCGCCCATCACCATGCGAACCGCAGCGGGCAAGGGAACCAGACGCTTGTAGATGATTTCATCCTCTTCCGGCTGCGCCTCGCCGGCGCGCAGGCCGGTGGCCAGAAAGACCGACATGGTCTCGGCGACGAATCCGGGACTGGCGTAGAACTTCAGGATCCGCTTCCATTTGGCAGCGGTGTATCCGGTTTCCTCCAGCAGTTCTCGCCGGGCGGCTTGGAGTTCGTGCTCGCCGGGATCGATGCGGCCTGCGGGCAGTTCCCACAGAAAATCGCCGGCCGCGTGGCGGTACTGGCGCTCCAGGAGGACGCGAAGCGTCTTTCCAGAGTCATCCACGGCGAGCACGACGACCGATCCGGAGTGGTGGATGAGATCGCGACGGGCGCGCACGCCGCCGGGTTCCTCGACGTGGTCAGTGGTTACCCAGAAAACTGGCCCGCGGTAGACGGTGCGGGACGAGACCAAACGGGCGCGTTTGGCGGGAGATTTCTTGCGAGCGGAAGCTTTTGCCATCTAGACAATATAAAACACGGCGTCGCACCTCGGGCGTCGAGTTTGCCGCTTCTGCTATGCTGCCGGGCATGAAGGGAAAGCCGCGAATCGCCATTGTCGGGGCCGGAAATCTTGGGTGTGCCCTTGCGATTTCGCTGCGGAAGGCGGGGTACACGATTGAGGCAGTCATAGCGCGATCTCGCGGTGCGTCGTTGAAGAAGGCGCAGAGGCTCGCGAGAGAAATCGGGGCTCGTGCCTTCGCCAGTCGGCCCACATCCGTACGCGCGGACTTGTACTGGTTCTGCGTGCCAGATTCGCAGATCGCCCGCGCTGCGCGCGCTCTTGCGGAACAGGGCGAATGGAAGGAAAGAATCGTGCTTCATTCCAGCGGAGCGCTTACCAGCGATGAACTGGCCGCCCTGCGCGGACGAGGAGCCGCGGTTGCGTCCGTGCATCCACTCATGACGTTTGTGCGGGGTTCGCGGCCTTCGCTGGCGGGAGTACCGTTTGCGATTGAGGGCGATGCAGCGGCAGTGCGTGCTGCGCGGCAAATAGTGAGCGACGTGGGCGGTCACGCCTATTCCATTCACAAGGCAGACAAGGCTGCTTATCACGCCTGGGGGACGTTTGCCTCACCGCTGTTCACCGCTCTACTTGCTACGACAGAGCAGGTCGCGGGGGCCGCGGGAGTGAATCGAAAGGCAGCGCGACGGCGAATGATGCCCATCTTGCTGCAGACGCTGGCGAACTACGCTGCATTCGACGCTGCGGGCGCGTTCAGCGGGCCGATCGTACGCGGTGATGTGGACACCGTGAAGCAGCATCTGCGGGTTCTACGTGATATGCCTGCAGCCCGTGAAGTCTACGCAGCGTTGGCACGAGCGGCGTTGTTGTACCTTCCGGTGAAAAACAGGAACTCGCTCAAACGGATTCTTGCGTCCTAGACAAATTGACCCGTGTCGCACAGACAAGCAGGGCCAGCACGGCGAATGGAAGCGATGCCGTTGTGCGAATGGGCAGGGAGAAGGCGGCAGTCGAATCAAAATGCCCCGGCGCCAGCCATGGGCGCACAACGATCACCGCGAACGCCGCCACCCAAGGCCAAAACAGCACGATGGCACCCAGCGTCAACAATGTGCGAGGGACGCGTCCGGCATCGCGAAGCTCGCGCCAATACCGCAACAGCAGAATAATTCCGGGGATGAGAATGACGTGGTCGTAGATCGCTTGGCCGGGAAGAAGAGTGACGGAAGTGACGGCCAGCAGCAGGCTCAAGGTCAGCCAGAAGCCTGAGGAGTCGACACGCGCCCGCCGATTTCTCCATGCCAGACATACACTCACACCAAGCAACACCACAATCGCCAACGGGCCGACGTAGGCACCCAACGTCGCGCCGGGTAACAAGGTGACGAGAGGGGGTGTCGCATAACGGTGGTATCCGAGAAGAACTCTAGTCCACTGGGCCATCCAATGCGGCCAGATCCAGAGAGAGGCGCACATCAGCAACAGCGTCGTCGCTAGGAACCCAACCGCAAAACGTGCACGGCGCCGGTCGGCGAAGCTCCAGAGCAGTAGGTATGCGGCTGCCAGCAACGTCATTTGAGGTTTTATCAGGGTCAGACTGAGCAGACATCCGGCAAGCAACAGCCGGCCCTGTCTGAAAGCGAGGGCTGAACTGGCCAGCAGGAATCCGACGATCAAGCCGGGTTGATCCGCGAAGAGCCCTTCGAGCACTGGATAATTGCATAGCGTGAGCACGACTAAGACCGTGAACCACAGCGGACGGATGCACCACTGCAACGCGAGCATCCACAACCAGATGCTTGCGGCGGTGAGAAAGGTCAGCAATACCGCGAGGGCGATGCGAAGGGCAGGGAATTCCAGCGCTGCCGCCGGCCAGAGAAGCAGTTCGGTAAAGGCAGGGTAGGCGAACTCACGATAGTCGACGGGAGGATCGGTGGGATTGCGCGCATCGAGGGCACGTCCAAACAGCCCCGTCTGAATCTCTCGCGTCATCTCCGGGCTGTAAGGATCGCGATGCTCGAATCGCCATTGGCGCGCGGTGAGCCAGATTGGGTAGAAATCGTCCCCGAATGCATAGCCATTCCCGAGCCCCATCGCCTCGCGCGCCTGCAGAACGCGCGGAACAAAGAGATGCAGGTGGTAGTCAAGCATCGAAGCTGCACCCACCAGTGCGAGGCACAGGCTAAGAGCGGCGAAGAGGGACGGGCGGTTTCCGGGATCAGATGCCGACATTCTTGAAAGTAAAGTCAGCGAATTAAAGCACGGCGTAGGGTTTCACGCAAAACGACACGCACAACTATACGCAACACCACGGCAGGGAACCTAGGGGATGCGGGATCTAGCTCGAGGTGAAAAGATGGCCGAGTTTTTCTTTCTTGGTCTTGAGATACTCCTCGGCGTGGGGGCTGGGCGTTACTTCGCAGGGGACGCGCTCCGCCACGCGCACTCCGGCCCGCTCCAAGGCTTCGACTTTCTCGGGATTGTTCGAGAGTAGACGCACGCGCGTGACTCCCAGCGCTTTCAGGATCTCGGCCGGAAGCGTGAAGTCTCGGTAGTCATTCTTGAAGCCAAGGCGTTCGTTGGCTTCGACGGTGTCGAGTCCCGCATCCTGCAACTCGTAGGCTTGCAGCTTGGCCATCAGGCCGATGCCGCGCCCTTCCTGCTGTTCATAGACCAGGATGCCCGCGCCTTCTTCACCGATCATGGTCAGCGACAGTTCAAGCTGCTGGCGGCAATCGCAGCGCAAGGAGGCAAACACGTCACCCGTGAGGCACTGGGAATGAATGCGGACCAGCGCCGGCGCGGACTTTACGTCGCCCATCACGAGGGCGACAGCCTCCTCCATCCGGCCATTCCCGTCCGAACCGAAAGC
Organism: Candidatus Sulfotelmatobacter sp.; assembly: GCA_017883385.1. Lineage (GTDB taxonomy): Bacteria > Acidobacteriota > Terriglobia > Terriglobales > Acidobacteriaceae > Sulfotelmatobacter. Next base: position 1,312 of record JADGNQ010000276.1, on the reverse strand, counting down.
TCCGCGAAAGCCGTAAATGCGGAAGTTGCCCCAGCGGGTGGGAAAATCCGCCGAAGCCACCTGTTCGACAGCGTGGTTAGTCACCACTCGATTATAGCTGGCGAGCAACCAGGTTCAGGCCCCTTACCAGGAATTCATCGAAGGGAATACAACGTAAGGCGGGTAGGTACATTCACCCGCGCGACGAATCGCTCCAGGCTTAACCCCTCGCCTTAAACGGGAAAATGGCGTCTTGCTTGGAAGGAATGGGTGCGCCGTTGCGGGTGGCCGGATGAAATCGCCAATTCTCGAGCGCCGCAAGGCACTTGTTGTCGATCTCCGGACCGAGGCTCTGCAGGACGACCTTGCTGACGATTTCTCCACGTTCGTCGATTGTGATTTCAATAACTTCATTGCCACCGGAATCGGGCAGTTGCCACGGGTAGACAGCTGGATCCGAGGTCGCAACCGGCAGAGCTGGACGAATTTCTTCGCCGTATAACTGGCCGCGATTGAGGGTTCCATAGGGAAGTCCTGCCTGCGTGCCGTGACCCAAGGCGGAAAGCGTCTGAGTTTTGGCGTTGTCCTCGGCCTCCGCGCGGGTCAGCGGACTCTGCGGGGCCAGCTTGGCCAGTTGCGCTGGCGTCTTCCAGAGCAACTTCTCCTGGCTAAAGCGCTGGTGCCTGTACCGCTCGGTCGCGCTGTCGGAGGAACTGTGAGTGCTGTCGTCGACCACCTTGCTTGGCCAGTAGAGGCGCGTAACCGAATTTCCGTTTCGCCCCAGCGCCACCGAGATGGGGTTGAGCAGCAGAGGTTCGGGCGCATGCAGCAGCCAGGCCAGCAATAGTCCGTGTGCGGTGAGCGAGGCCCAACGGAGCCATCGCTCTCGCTTCTCGGTCGCGGGATTCGGTTGAGCAAACATCGGATGATTCCCCAGAGTAGGCCTTCGCTCTCGTCACCAGGTGTTTAGTTAGACGCAAACCAGCGGATTTCGTCAAGACTATTTCTGGAGGCTTGTTCTCCACCAGATGCCCGCCGTAACACCACCGTTTGGCGCCGCTCGTGTTGGTGCCGATTCCGGATCGCTGCTAAAATAGTCCGGCAGCAAAAATCCAACCCATGTGTGGGGCTGTAGCTCAGCTGGGAGAGCGCATCGTTCGCAACGATGAGGTCGCCGGTTCGATCCCGGCCAGCTCCACCATATTTTCAATCACTTGCGGGGGATGGGTTCAGCCGCAACCCAGGGTTTCGAGATCTCGTGGGTCACTCGATGTCAGTGGGAAGACCCGCCAACGTAATTGCCGTAGCCCACAATTACTGTCGAGCTCACCAG
>JADGNQ010000019.1 GCA_017883385.1 Candidatus Sulfotelmatobacter sp. | reverse complement strand
AATGCCCGTGCGTCCGGCCACGCCAGCTGTGCTTGACAGGCCGCTGGGAGTGGCCGCGATGACGTTCCCAAACTTATCCGTCACACACATGACGGTGGTTCCGCCATGCCAGGGTCCGGTGATGGTGGGCAGCTTGGTCGGTTTCATAGTGTAGGGGTCGCCTGGCCGGAGATCGAGAGATGCCTTTTTCGGATCGATCAGCTTGCGCCGCATTTCGGTGTACTGATCGGAAAACAACTGCTGCATCGGCACCTTCACAAAGTTCGGATCGCCGTAATACTCGTCGCGATCTGCCAGCGCCAGTTTCTCCGCTTCAATCACCGTATGGATGTAATCCGCCGAGTTGAAGCCCATCTTCTTCAAGTCGAAGCCTTCGAGTAGGCGCAGCGTCTGTGAGAGATAAGGACCCTGCGTCAACGGACCGGCCTTATATACCGTGTAGCCACGGTACGTGGCTTTAAGCGGATCCACCACGGGAGTTTTGTGCGCGGCCAAATCCGCCTTGCGAAGGAAACCGCCCTTTTTGATATACCAGGCTTCCAGGGCCGCGGCGATGTCGCCGCGATAGAAGCGATCCGAGACAGCTTGCAGTTTCTGCTGGCGCGTACCTTTCGTGGCCTTTTCGGACTCCACCAATTTGCGAAAGGTCACTGCCATGTCCGCCTGCCAGTTCACGCCGGTTTCGATCCTCTGCCCGCTGCCAGTATCGATATACCAACTGGGGCCGCCGGCGTCTAGAATGGCCAGCGTTGGCTGCACGACCTCCTCGAAGCTTTTGGTTCCATAAAGTTTCAGCAGGGTGACGATCGCATCTATGGTGCCAGGCACGGCGGCTGCCTTCACGTCACCGTCCGGGATTCCGTGTTCCATGTACCAGGCGATCGCTTTGGGGTCGCGAGGGGCCTCCCCTTGTCCCTCCAGCAGCTTCACGTTTTTCTGGTCGGCGCTGTAAACCAGAATGGGAACCTCTCCTCCCACGCAGAACGCGCCTACATAGGTTACGGACAGTGCCAGCAGAGTGGCGGCGCCTGCGTCGGCGGCGTTTCCGCCCTGTTCCAGAATCTTGATGCCTGCCGCAGTCGCGGCAAGCTTACCGGAAACAACCACGCCCTGGCTGCCCGCGGCGACACTCGGTGCCCGCCGCGTGACCGGCGTCTCAGTGGCCTGCGGCCAAGCGCCGGGCGCGAGTAAGAGGAGCGAAACGGCTGATATCGAAATGACTTTGCGCATAGGAGGTGAACTCCGTTGTAGTGGAGTGCATCCATTGCCTGGCATGTCGTTCAAGACTATATCAACTCACCTATTCCGCGCTGCCTCCGCCGCCGGGCGCGAGTGATCCTGCTGGCGATGGCCAGAACGGGTGCGATGAGCTCTTGCACACCGCCATCTCAATCGTGGATCTTAGGATCGCGCTTGAGTAACGGGCAAACCGGGGAAACCATCGCTATGCCAGGTAGGCATCTTCTTCATCTGCCAGCGAACATAGTGGTCATATGGAACCGATGTCAAGTGCGTATCGATGACGACCACTGCTCAAAGAGTTTTTCGACCTGTTGCGCATCGCCGATTCGCATCTCGTTGGCACCATCGACGATGATTTGTGGAGTGTACGGAGTGCTTAATCCCAGCGCGTGTACATAGGCACTCTGCCGCTGGGTCAGCGCGGCGGAGGAATTCGGGTCTTTCCACCCGTCATGGTCCCAGTAGTCGACGTGCTCACTCAGCACGATGAGTTGCGCACCAGCTACGGGCTGCAATGCGTCCAGCTTTTGCACTAAGTCGTCCGCGGGCGGACAGCTAGAACAACCTTCAGAGGTGAACAGCTCGACCAGAATCGGATGGCTGTCAGCGCTCGGCGCGACCGCGCTAATTGCGGCCATCTGACCACGCCCGTACCCGGTGTCCGGCCACCGACCGCATAAAACAAGAATCGTAGCCACCAGCAGATGCTTTGTACTGAGGCGAGGCATAGAGGACAGTCGACTGAGGAAGCGCACAGGCGCAATCACCACTTGATATGTTTTCATACTTGCCATCACATCACCCTTAACTGAGAAACAAAGACCCTCTCACACCATGTCCTGTGAGCGGGTCAAGTCACGATTGGCTGGAAATCAGAAGTATAGCTTCGCCCCCAACTGGCGCCAATCTCGACACATCGATCGAGGTGGAATATCCATTAACTCCGACTCATTGAGCCAGTCCTCCGCCGAGAGTTCGGCCTCTTCGGGACCAAACAGTTGCGTCACGGCGCCGCTGAACGCGGATAACTCACGCTCCGCAATGTGCATCTGGTCGGCGCAAGTCGAATTGCAAACCTCCGAGCATTGCGGAGGATCTCGTATTCCCTTCGAAGGCGGGCACGGTTCTCGACCAGAGCAACCTCACCCACTACCATTTCCTGCCCTGCCTTGAACGCGCCGGGCTGCGTCGATTCCGCTTCCACGATTCGCGACACACCTTCGGTAGCCTGCTCATCAGGGACGGCGCCTCACTGGCATACGTGAAGGATCAAATGGGGCACAGTTCCATCCAGGTGACGGTGGATACTTATGGGCACCTCATCCCGGGAGCGGATATCGCTTGGGTGGACTGGCTGGATGTCAAAACAACTCTGCAACAAAATGCAACGCCCGCGCAACATGGGGCTATGAGCGATACTGAGATTCCGCCGGAAGTGGTTGATTTGCTTGGTGGGCCCACCAGGATTCGAACCTGGAACCAACAGATTATGAGTCTGCTGCTCTAACCGTTGAGCTATAGGCCCGCGAAACTCAATCTAGCACAATAGAGCAGGGGTTAGAGACCAGGGGGCAGGGGTCAGCTCTGAAAACCAATCCTCAAGTTCTGCCTGACCTCTAGCCCCTGACCCTAGCCCCAAGTCGCTGACCCCTGACCCCTGTTCTCAGTGCGCTCCCGCCTTCTCCGCGCCCAGCCCCGTGTTCGAGCGAACCAGCAGTTCGTTGAACTTCTCCTGCGACGTCGGTTCATGACTGATCAGTGTCCCGAGAATAGCTCCGAGAAATCCCAGCGGAATACTCAGAATGCCGGGATTCTCCAGCGGGAACCACGCCTTGGCTTGGATCAAGTGCCGCGCCGAGCCCGCCACCGTCGGCGGATCGATCCCCATCAGACTGGGGCTGATCAGAATCAGTCCAATCGAAGCCAGCAGACCCACAGCCAGTCCTGTGACCGCGCCCGCCGTGTTAAACCGCCGCCAGAAGATCGACAGCACAATCACCGGCAGGTTCGCCGACGCCGCCACGGCGAACGCGAGCGCCACCAGGAACGCCACATTCGCTGTCTGCAAAACAATGGCCAGCGCGATCGCCACCGCGCCCACTACAAACGCCGAAATCCGCGCCACCAACACTTCTTCCCCCGGTCTCCGTTCAACGCCGTTGTGCACCACGTTCGTCCAGAAGTCATGCGAAAACGAAGTCGTCGCGCTGATCGTCAGGCCCGCCACCACTGCCAGAATCGTGGCAAACGCGATAGCCGAGATGAACGCAAAGAAGATCGACCCGGCCAGAGCGTTGGCCAGCAGCGGCGCGCTCATGTTCGTGCCCCCGTGAGTCTTGATGAAGTCCGGACCCACGATCGTCGCCGCTCCGAAACCAAGGAACGTGGTCATGATGTAGAAGCTCCCAATCAGCACCATAGCCCACACCACACTGTGCCGCGCCGTCTTCGCGTCCGGCACCGTATAGAACCGCACCAGAATGTGCGGCAGTCCGGCCGTGCCAAAGATCAGCGCCAGTCCCAGCGAGATCAAATCCAGCGGCCCGTAAGGCGGCTTGTAACGAAGCCCTGGCTGCAGGAAGTCTTTCACCACCACCACGCCCTTCGCATCGTGATAGGTCACGTGCGCAATGGCTCCGAAAAACTGACCAAAACTAAAGTGGAAGTGAGCCATCACCAGAATGCTCAGCAGCAACGTCCCCGCCATCAGCAGGATCGCCTTGATGATCTGCACCCACGTGGTCGCCAGCATGCCTCCGAATACCACGTACACGATCATCAGGATGCCTACTCCAATTACCGCCTGGTTGTAGTTCACCTTTCCTGCGAGCAGCAGCTTCACCAGCGTGCCCGCCCCCACCATCTGCGCGATCATGTAGAACGTGCTCACGGTCAGCGTGCTCAGTGACGCCATCGCCCGTACCGGCCGCGGCTTCAGCCGGTACGCCAGCACGTCCGCCATGGTGTACTTGCCCGCGTTGCGCAGCGGTTCCGCGATCACCAACAGCACCGTCAGGTACGCCACCAGCCAGCCCACCGAAAACAGGAACCCGTCATACCCCTGAAACGCAATGATGCCCGCGATCCCCAAAAATGACGCCGCACTCATATAATCGCCCGCCACCGCGATCCCGTTCTGCCAGCCCTTGATCTGACGGCTCGCCGCAAAATACGCGCTCGCTCCCGCTGAGCGCCTCGAGGCCCAGTAAGTAATTCCCAGGGTGATTGCGATGAACACCAGAAACATGATTAGTGGAATATTCGACATGGCTTACTTGCCTCCCTTTGCATCCTCGGCCTTCTCGAGAATGTCTTTCGCGAGACGGTCAAAGTTGTTCGCTGCCCTGACGTATAACGCTGCGATGATCCAGGCCACAAAAAACTGCGATAGGGCAAACAGGTAAGCGAGATTCACTTCTCCAATCACTTTGGTCGACATGAACGCGGGCGCGTACCCAACCAGAACCGGCAAGGCAAAGTAGTAGACGACGAAGAAAATGAATGCCGGTACGATGAAAGTCTTCTTCGTCGCCATCAAATCCTGAAACTCCTTGCTCTCTGCGATCTTGTCCCAGGTGGACTGGGATGCCTGGTACTGCTTCGGTTGAGCGACTTCTATTTTCTTTGCCTCGTTTGCCATAGGCTCTCCTCGTGCTTGGCGTTGAACTTGCCACTCTGGACTGGTTGCTCGGGTGGGGCTCCACTGGCCGGGGACAGACTACTCCCGTTTTCATCTTTTGGGAACAGAACCATCCCCACCAGCTCGGTGGCGTGCACAGCCGCGCACGCCACCCACCTCACTCCCGCTTCGCTCGGAACGTTTAGAACGTGAAGATCGGCCCGAACTCGGACCGTATGTCGTGCCACTCCCGCGCCGGCATCCCTTCATACTTGGGGAAGGTCGCAGACTCCGCGAGATTCGGATTGGCAATCCGGGTTCGATACATGGACTCTTCCAGCACGAACGAAACCAGGCTGTTCATCTTCCACGAAAGAGTGGCGGCGGCCAGGTCGTTCTTCGATCGCTGGTTGCCCAGACGCAACACGTCGCTGGTCTTGGCCTGGTCGAAGGCATAGTGGAGATAAAGCTGCCACCCGGCGTTTCGCCCAGCAGGATCTACTCCGAAAATGCGGCCGAGCGGGAACCCAACGTTCACAAATCCGCCCATCGAGCGCACCGGCCTCTGCGGAGCAAACACCGGCGTTCCGTCGCCGTTCAGACCGAACGTCACACTCGATGCGCCATCGTTGGACGACCCGGTACAGAATGCCGGCGCCGCATCCGTGCCACAAACTTTCGCTATGCCTGCGGTATCAGTGAAGTTCGAATCCAGGCTGCCCACGAAGTACCAACGCAGGTCCGACCCGCTCCAGAACTTGGTGATCACCGTGACAAACCGAGTCGGAAGCTGGAGTTCTCCGGTCCACCCTGCTCGGTTGGAGGTTGTCTGTGCGCCGTGAGGGAAGGCGCTCTGGAACACTTTTGTGTCAGGACAAATCAGAATGTCGGCGTTGGTGCAAAGCGGAATGTCCGAAGCCCGCACCATCACTTTCCGGTCGCCCTGCACTCCACTGAAGATCAGCTGAGCCGGGGCAACTCCCGGTGCCTTGTCCAACTGCCACTGCAGGACCAGCCTCGCCTGCACTTCCGGACGCCCAGAATCGGCGCCCTGCTTTTCACCGTAGCCAAGTTGGTCCGCAACGTTTGACGGATCATTCCCATACGCAGGCATGACGACTGCGAATTCGGGCTGGAAGAAAACGTTGCGCGATCCGCCGATCTTGTGGCCGATTCCGAAGCGGAACTGTGGCGCGCGCTCATACAGCGTGCCGAAGCCCAGGCCGAGCCCGGTGGTCTCGAACAGGTTGGGCAACGTCGATGACCCGAACGGCGTCCAGTCCTGCCCGAACACACCAAAAATACTGGTTTCATCGTTGAATCGGTGATCTACGCGGCCATAGGCCAGTCGGATTGACGCCATGCTCGACCGGATCGTCGAAATGTTCCGGTTCAAGGCGCGTGAAAAATTGCCCTCGAAATCGAACTCCAATTTGCCTGTGATGGCGGTGTTGCTCCCAGCCAGGTCCGGCCATTCGAAGTTCGTGCCGACGCGTGCAAAACGCGCCTTGGCGTGGAACTCGGGGCTTCGGGTCGGCCCTGGGTCGAAACTCGTGCCCGAAGCGGTAATGAATCCTGGAAGCGGCATGTCCGTACCGTACGGCGACGAAGTGTCGTAGATCACACTGGTCTTCACCATGCCATAGAGCTTGAGCCTGGCGCCGCTGCCCAGTTTCAGGTCCGGAACCAGCCCGTCAGGTTTTGACGCCTCCAACTGCAACACTCGAAGCGGAGCCACCGCAGCGATCACCTTGGGCGCCGCTGGTTTGGCCGGCTGTGTCGAAACCTGTGCCACCTGCGCTGAAGCTGCCTCCACCGGTGTCGCCATCGCTCCCGAAAGCGCCGCCGGATTCGTCCCCGCCGGGGCAGACAAATCCGCCGCGCTCAACACGCCCTTGCGCGCCAGCGCCTCCACCAGCAGTTGAAACTCTGCCTCCGGAGCCGCGTTGCGAATCGCATTGGCTTCGCCGGGCGCAAGAACTCCCTTCATCACCAGCACACCCAACAATGCCGTGACGTTCGCAGTGCCTGCGTTTGGAACTAGGTTTGGGTTGGCAGCGGGTGCCGGCTGCGCGGCTGGGTTGCCTGTGGTCTCTGCGGGTGTCTTCGAGTCGATGGCGTCCTTCGCTCCTGCCAGGGCTGGCGCAACCGATACGACCACGAGTAGCGAGCTGAAAATCCACTGCTTCAACTTCGGCATAGCTAATATCTCCTCCTTAACCGGGAGCAGTTCCATCGATCTACGCGATTGCGCTATTGTCGACTTGTAACCGGCGCACGGGGCTTGCATTTCGTGTGAACGCGCGACCGGGAGTCCCAATTTGGGACCATGAGGCCCTCGTCCGAGCCTGTTTTTTCGGACGTAATGGGGAGTCACACTAGGACGGAAATGTCGGCAAGGATGTGCGGACGCTCACCCAATGTTGTGATTCATATCACGATGAGGGACCAGCAGAAGCAACCCAGCACGACGCCGTTTGAATCTGAAGCCGGCAAGAAGATCGTTCATGCGTCCCGATTTTGCCGTGCCTTCCATGCTCTCACGCTGCGGAAGAATTCACGCTGCGCGACTCGCTCTGCGCACTCATCCCTTCGCCCCTCTTGCGCGAGAACACAACTTCTTGTGATCCTGATCACTGCCCGTGGTTCCGGCCCAACGCAGAATCTACCCCATCTTTGGGTCGCTAACCCCTCGCTCTCTGGAGGTTCTGCATGAGCGCGCTTCCTACCTCGAAACCGGAAAACATCTCCAACTTGCTCAACATGGACCAGGAGTACGCGGCCCCCGCCATTGTCGCCGACAACGTTCTTCAGAAGAATTGGAACGCGGAACGTGAACGTTCCTTCAAAGATCCCGAAGGATTTTGGGCGGACTACGCGAACCGCTTCGCATGGTCGCAACCGTGGAGCAAAGTTCTCGAGTGGGACTGCGTCCACCACAAATGGTTCACCGGCGCCAAGACCAACATCACCGTGAACGCGCTCGACCGTCACGCCAACTCCGACCGCTGCAATCGCGCCGCCTTCATCTGGCTCGGTGAGGACGGCGCCGAGCGCATCGTCACCTACGGCCAGCTCTACCGCCTGGTCTGCCGTTTCGCCAACGGACTGAAATCTCTGGGCGTGGTCAAAGGTGACCGCGTCGTCATCTACATGCCGCTCACCATCGAAGGCACAGTGGCCATGCTGGCCTGCGCCCGCATCGGAGCCATTCACTCCGTCGTCTATGCCGGACTCGGGCACACCGCACTGCGCGACCGCATCACCGACGCGCAAGCCAAGATCGTCATCGCCGGTGACGTCGGCTACCGCCGCGGCAAAACCATCGCGCTGAAAGCCATCGTCGACGAAGCTCTGGAATCGCTCGACTGCGTCGAGAAAGTAATCGTGTATTCGCGTGCCCAAGCCGAGATCACCGCCCCTCGCGAAATCGATTTCAACGATCTGCTCAAGTTCCCCCCGCACTGTCCCGCCGAAGAAATGGACGCCGAAGACCCGCTCTTCCTTCTCTACACCTCCGGTTCGACGGGCAAGCCGAAGGGCGTCTTACATGTTCACGGCGGATACATGGTCGGCACCACTTACCATCTGGAGAGTTTCTTCGACGTCGGCGAGCGCGACATCTTCTGGTGCACCTCCGATATCGGATGGGTCGTCGGTCACTCCTACATCGTCTATGCCCCGTTGTGCGCCGGAGTGACCACGCTCTTCCGCGAAGGCGCCATCGACTTCCCCAACCCCGGCACGGCCTGGGAAATCGTCGAGCGTTACGGCGTCACCAAAATGTTCACCGCGCCCACCGCTCTGCGAATGTTCATGCGCTACGGAGAAAGTTATCCCGCCGCGCACGACCTCACCACGCTACGAGTGATCGCCTGCGCCGGCGAGCCGCTGAATCCCGAAGCCTGGCGCTGGGCCCAGACTCACCTCGCTGGCGACGGCAAATGGGGCTACGTCATCGACAATTGGTGGCAAACAGAACTAGGTTGCCCCACGCTCGGGACGCCGCCTTCCATGGCCATGCGTCCCGGCAAAGTCGGAGTAGCCGTCCCCGGCGCCGAGGCCGACATCCTCGATGAAGATGGCAAGCCGGTTCCTCCCGGAGTTGGCGGACGTCTCGTCTTGAAGCGTCCTTTCCCCTGCATGCTGCGCACCATATGGGGCGATCCCGCCCGCTACGAGCGCGACTGGCAATTCTTCCCCGGCTACTACGTCACCGGCGACGTCGCCATGAAAGACAAAGATGGATACATCGCCGTCCTCGGTCGCTCCGACGACGTCCTCAACGTCGCTGGACACCGCATCGGCACCGCCGAAGTCGAAAGCGCGCTAGTCTCCCATCCCGCAGTAGCCGAAGCCGCCGCCATCGGCATTCCCGATCCATTGAAGGGAGAAACGATCAAAGCCTTCGTGCAAGTTCGCGCCGATCACGTTCCATCCGACGCTCTAGCCGCCGCCCTGATCGAACACGTAAGACGAGAACTAGGCCCAATCGCAACTCCGTCGAGCTTGGAATTCGTAGCCTCGCTCCCCAAAACGCGTTCCGGCAAAATCCTCCGCCGCTTCCTGAAAGCCAAAGAAGCCGGAGTCGACGCCGGCGACGTCAGCACCATGGAAGGCTAGAAGGTTCAAGGTTCGTGGACGGAAGGCGAGAACGCCCATGTGGAGACGGCCGCCTCGGCCGTCCCGCGAGGGCGAAGCCCAGCGGATCGTGCTCAACACTCAAGCGCCGCAGGCGCCCCGAAAATAGCCGGCGTTTCCAACGCCGGGTAAGCCGCGAGGAAAAACAAAAGGCGTCCCGAAGGACGCCTGAACTCTAACAAACATCCGTAAATCTTACGCGCCCGCGCCGCGCTGATTCTTTCCTGCCGACGCCGCCAACTCCGCCAGCGAAGGCACCGACTCCGGCTCCGTCACCTTGTGCTCCGGCAGCGAAGCTCCGTTCTTGATCGCCTCAACCAGCATCTCAATTGCCAGGTCTGTATTCGGACGAATAAAGACTGTCGCCGCCAGCGTCCCGCTGCGCACCCATGCCTGCCCTGTCTTCGGCATGCCGTCACAACCCGTAATCGGAATCTTCATCCACCGCGCCCGTTCACTCTCCGTGATCTCGCTAAACGCCTTTCTCGCTCCCATGGCCATGCTATCGTCCTGCGCTCCCACCAGGTCAATATGGCTTTCCTGCGAAGTCCGCAACCGCAGCCACGAACTCACCGTGCGGTACGCGCTCTCCTCCGTCCAGTTCGCCCGCATCGTCTTTACTTGGATGTTCGCCGGCTTGGTCCGGTTCATCCCCGTGGTTCGTTCCCTCGCCGCAGAACTGTTGGCCGGCCCCTCGATGTACAACATGGATCCGCCATTCGGCAGCAGCGCCGCGAATTGCCTCCCCTGGATCTTGCCCACTTCTTCGTGATTGGAACTAATGCTGAAAATCGGAACTTTGAACGCTCTGCGCAACTCGAGGATGTAGTCCACTTCGTGATTCAGTACTACCCACCCGATGCCCGCTGCCACTGCAGCCCGCGCCACCTGCGGGAACCCAGTCCCACCCGCCGGCTCAAACAGGATCGCATCTGGACGCGCCGACGGCGAATCCTGCACATATTGCAGCAATTGCTGGCTCTGCGCCACCGCATCATTGTTGGCGTGAATGATTTTTACGTCCACGCCCAAACGCCGCGCCGCCTTCTCCGCCGCGGCCGCCTGCTCTTGCTGATAATCGTTATCGTTATTCGTCAGTGAAACCACAAAGCGGAGTCTTTTCATGGGACGTTTCCTTTAACGGATCATAGTCCAATCGTCTCCCCACCCTATGTAACCAGGGTAACCTTGCACCATTCTGGCCCTTACCTCTCAGCGATGCAGGCAAATTTCGGTTATGGCTCTCGCTCCGGCAGCCTCTTCATCGCATCATCGCCGTTCTCTCCCTCCTGACGAACGGTATAGCTGATCTTCTGTTGATTCATGCTGTTCATCAGTTCCTCGATTTCTTCGGGGCGCATCGGCGCCCCGACCATCGAACCCACCAGGAGTGGCAGGCACAGCAATAGCGTGCGTAGCTTGTGCTTCATCGACACAGGCCCTCCCCGCAATGGTTCGCGACAGCAGCTGAACCCGCATTGCTAAAGCGGTTCAGGGCTGCCCACCGTTTGAATTCAGGCAAGCGTTACGTGAATACGTTCACAACACGGGATCAGGCGCTCGGAGGAGCGCGCGAGGCGACAATCGAAAGGAAGGGAAATGCCGGGGTGTGTCTGCTTTCGAACTCGTGGTTGGCTGGAGCAACAACGACGACTGCAATGAAGAACAGCACCGGAACAACAATGGCCCAACCCAAGCCCGGTCCTGCCGGCGCCGTTGCGGCCAACAGCACCGCCAAAACACAGAAGGAAGCGACCAGTCTGCGCGCGGAAAACATGGGCAAGGACCTACTGCCCGATAATACACCTGGAAGAATGGAAGAATGCAGTCTGGAGGCGGAGGGTTAGGAGCCGGCCGCAGCGCCCTTCGCTGCATCCCCAAGAAAGGACTTCAGATTCGCGTCCAGAGACGCCCGGCTGGCGTCGGACAACTCCACGAAGCGGAAGGGTTGCATCCACCCCTGCGTCGCCCACATCGGAAACAGCATCTGCGCCTTCTCACGAATCGTCGTCTCTTCAATATGAAAAATCAGTTCGACAACAATCTTCTCGTCCAGCGGTTTCTCGAAGTGAATGACCCCGCCCGTCGTCGAAAGCTGATGGAACGCCGCTCTCACGTCCCGCCGGTTCGGCAGACGAACCAGCACCAGCACCGACCCGCGCAGCTTCACGCGAAAGGGGCGCTCGACCAACTTATTCTCGTTGGCTGATACAACCGGCTGCGTCAATTCAGGCTGTTCGCTCATATGCTTACGAAAGAGTATGGCAGCGTGTTTGGCGATGGTGAAGTTACCAAAGAACAAGACCGACTTGTTTTGCTTTTCTTAATACCTTGGTTTGCTTTTCTTAGTCCCTTGTTTTGCTTTTCTTAATCCGTAGAGACGCAGCTTGCTGCGTCTGGCTGGCATATGAACTGAAGACTTGGGACCAGCGCAGCGCCCTTACTTCCGCCCGGGGTGGGCTTCGGCGCCTTCTGAAAACAGGTTGTACGGCCAGGCTTTCTTATTCACCGTCAGCTTCGGAGCACTCGCCGGAGTCGGGTCCGAAGAGCTCGGCGCAGGATCGTTCTCGCCCGCCGCACTCCAGTCGTCCGGAGGATCGGCTATTCCCCAGACATTTCCGTGGGTATAGAGCGAAGCGCCGATCAGAAAGTAGTTTCCATCGCTCCCCAAAGGCAGGCAGTTCACCACGCGCGCCGTCACACTTCCTCCACCAGGAAGACCGCTTAGCATGATCGGTGTCTCGAGTTGCAGCGCCTCCGAACTCCGAAAGCCGCATCCCTGTGCACTGACCACCAGCACCGTGCATTTTTCGCCGAACGGCCGCGTCCGGTCGAGACTAATCACTCCAACCGGGATCTCCACGCGGACCCGCGTGCTGCGTCGAGTCGCTTTAGGTGTAAGTACTTCCATTGGCAAGTTGCCGCCCTCCAGCCCGGACCTGCCAGGGCCAGGCGATGCACCTTTAAGTATTGTGACAGAATTGCTACTGCCGCGGATGGTAACAAAAGTAACTTGTAGACCATAACCACCGCGCCAGGACTCGCCGCGAATGACATTCCTAACCGCGACGGAAGGGCCTCAGCCGCCGCGGGTTCTGCCCGCTCTTTTGAAAACTCAACCTCAGAAAGGACTAGATCGCCCCATGAGGACGATCCTACTGCTGACCATCTCCAATATCTTCATGACGTTCGCCTGGTACGGACACCTGAAATACCGCGAGGTGCCGCTCTACAAAGTGATCCTCGGGAGCTGGCTGATTGCCTTTTTCGAATACTGCTTCCAGGTCCCGGCAAACCGCATCGGCTCCTACGAGTTCATCGCCGCCCAGCTCAAAACGATTCAGGAAGTGATCACTCTCACCGTCTTCGCAGTCTTCTCGGTGCTGTATCTGAAACAACCAATGCGCTGGAATTACCTTGCGGGCTTCGCCCTGATCGTCGCAGCCGTCGCCGTGATTTTCAAAAAGTGGTGACGCAGGAAGTGCTGTGGCGCGGGCGCTAAGAAGATTGGACTCGCCGAAATCCAGCCGCGAAGCGGCGCCATGTGAAAGCCCGGCACGGCAGTGCCGGGTGAGCGGCGGAAAAACACGCGAGTCCCGGAGGGACGACACCGCTTCTCTACATCCGAGAGCAGTGATTACACCAGTTACCGTCCCCGCGCCTTCTTCAATATCGCAATCTGCCCCGCATGATAAAGCTCGTGCTGCGCGATCCCGTGCAACATGTGATAGAAGTCGTACCGCTTCCCCGGAACCCGATCGCGAAGCCGTGACTCACCTAGACCAGCGACGGTTCTAACGAGTACCTCGTGCGTATGCTTGGTCTTCGCGATCGCCTCGCTCCACGCCGCTTCCGTCGGCTTCGTGACAGGTGGAAAATTCGCCAGGCCAGTGGGCTGACATTTCTTACCGCTGAGCCTTGTACAAGCCACACCGTCCCACACGGCAATATGCAACAGCAATTCCCAGATGCTGTGAACCCTGGCCAACGGCTTGGCGGCGGCAGCAGCCGCGTCAACATCTTCCAGCAGCTCGAGCAGCGCAGGCCCGTGCCACGCGCAACCGTCAAAGGCGCGGCGAAGTTGATCGGCAATGCGTGTGGCTTCCGACGTTGCGCCAACGTGCTTCGCTTTCATTGGCCAGAACCTACTTTCCCTCTGCGACAATCGCAACTCCCACCGCGTTCGCCGCATCAATAATCTTCTGCCCATCCAGCAGCAGGCACTTCCCCGCATCCAACGCCAGACACGTAGCCCCTGCCGCCTGCATGACTTCGATCGTCTTCACGCCAACCACCGGCACATCAAACCGCATATCCTGATTCGACTTCGCGATCTTCACCACGGTAAGGGCGCGGCTGAGCGTCGACGCCTCGCTGTCCAAAGACCGCATGATCTGCCCCGCACGCTCGATCGTCGCATCGGTGCCTTCCATCGCTTCCACCGCGACGCACGCGGATTCGGCGATTACCACCGTCTGCCCGATGTCGTGCTGAACGAGATTGCGGGCCACCGCGCGTCCGTACTCAATGTTCTTAAGCTCTTGCTCGGTGGGCTCGCGCTGGGTCAACACGCCCGATTTCACCAGTAGCGGTTCAAGCAGCCATGTGGACTTCTCCAGGATGATGCCCTCATCGGCCAGCACTTTCGCGATCGCGCCCAGCAGCGAATCGGTATTGCGCGTTGCCAGCGAGAGCAAAAGCTTGGCCAGCCGCCAGTCCGGCCGTATGCTGGAAAAAATCTGCTTGTGCCGCACCTGCCCCGCCATAATGGCGCGCCGCACGCCTTCCCGCTGAAAAGTCTCAATCAGCTTCGACAGTTCCCCCAGCGAGAGCCAGTGAACCGCCGCCGCACCATGCGACTCGATCTCCGGAAAAGTCTCTTCCTTAATCGCAGCCACGACAACTTCGTACCCCTGCGCCCGCGCCGCGTCAAGCACGAGAAAAGGAAATTTGCCGTTGCCAGCGATGAGGCCGATCTTTTCGTTCTGGGCAGGCATGAAGTGAGCGTCAACAGACCGACGCGGAGTCAGTCTAGCACTCGGCCTTCAGAAAGAATGCCCTGCGAAGCCGGGTTCTATCAAACGCACCCTCTGTTTGGTCAATGAGCGCTATGGCCTGGTTTCGACAGCTACGTAGTTAGAAACTCTTCACGACGTTACCTTGCCCAGAAGGTAGGGGACGTATTAAGGGTGGGCCATCCCTGCAAGTCGTTCAGCGGGCCATTAGCGATAATCAGCCCTATTGATGCGACACATTGGACGAGTAGTGGTTGGCGACCAATCGCCAGTTCCCATGCTCCTTTACCCACACTCTGGTAAAGCGAGTGTCGTGGGGAACTGCTTTGCCTCTATCTTGCCCATCCATTGTTGAGCGGCCAGTCTCTACCGCCGCATTTCCATAAACGCGCACTCGGACGTCATCGGTGGTTATGGACTGAAATCTCAAATCACCTGACGTGAAATCCGAAATGACCTGCGGCTTCGTTCGCACTGTCCCACTCGGCCCTACGCCGATGAAATCATCAGCGTAGATCCGTTTCAGTGCCGCCGCATCCGCGTGGATCTGTGCTTGTATACGTTCGTTGTCCAGTTTCCTGATGACCTGCTCAGCGATGCTTCTTTGATCTCTGATCGCGGCCTGCTCCTGCCCTGAGGCGATGGCGGCAGCCGAGAAGACGACCAAGGCTATTGCGAATATTCTTCTCATGGAGAGCCACTTTAAATGATCGCGCGTAATGTTGCTTGGGTAAGGACAAGGTCACCTTCCCGTCACGGTTCCGCGAAGGCCAATGCGGTAGCTGTTGTAACATCGCCATTACACTCATCGTCCCCCGCGTTTTGAGTGTAACGGCCTTGGTTACGCCAATCATGCTGTTTTGGGAAGATAATTTGGTCCAATGATGAGGCTTCAATTCCGCGCTTCACTTGTTTGCGTCGTAATCACACTGGCCACCGGGCTTAGTATGGCGAAGATCGCGCCTCTAAAGCCTGTGGCTTCCGTCGAATCTAATGGAGTCAGATATGCGGCAGACCGTGATGGCAGAGACCAATACGTTGTAGCAAGCGACATTGCGACTGGAAAAGAGTTGTGGAAAGTGAAAGTCTTCCATACGCACATCAAGTTCTGGATCGAGGAAGACGTCCAGTGGGTTTTCATCACTGACCTAAAATTGGCGGACAACTCACTGTTTGTTCGGGACGGAGAGGCACGTTGCTATGCCGTTGACGTTAAGACTCATCGAGTACGCAAGGCGCTTTGCACTGGGGTCTTTGCACAGCAAGAACGTTCGAAACAGTAGTGCCGACAACTCACGAGCGCGGTCAACTATTGATAAATCGCCATTTCACTCATCTACCCTGAGTCAAAAAGCGTTTCACTGACACGCGGAGTCATTCTTAGCAGGAACCTGATCGCTGAACCGAGCATTAATGCGAGGCCAACGCTCGTTTCAAGCGCTGGACGCAGAAGGGGTTCGTTAGATTGCCAACTCCATGCCTTAAGCCCTACCTTCAGCCCTGACCCTTCTGGCAATGGGACGGGCTTGCTTTCGATCCGCACAGCTTGAAGGTCCCGCGTGCGGTACGTCACCCGAAGTTGTTGGACGTTGTCGACTCTCCAAACTCCGCCTGGCACGTGGTGTCCTAGAGGAAGATAAACACAACGATGCGCGTCCCAAAGAGGTCTGGCCGGTGGATAACCGAGGTCGTACAAACAAAACGCTCCCGGTGCCCAAGCCGGGTCCCCTGAGAAACGGCTCCACCCCAGTACGTAGCCGGAGAACACAGCGTGGGGACTAGATCGGAAAAAAGTGTCCCAGCCGCCATGTATTGATAACGCGGTTCCTATGAGAAGCAGGCCAACCAGATTGTCCCTGTCCCACAGAGTCTCGCGCTTGGTGCCAGAGAACAGTCCAACGCCCACGACGATACAAATGACAGCGAACGCATCAATACACAGACGCACTCCTGAGTACACGGCTATTCCTTATGAAGATTAGACACCGTGAAGTGCGCTTTGGCGTGTGACTGGCGTAACATCGCCATTACACGCATTGACCAAGCCGGAGGGGTTTTGAGTTGAAACGGGGCGACCTCGGTTTCGTTCCCCGAATCGGCCCGCTGGAAGTACGTAGTCTCGACTGAGGAAGCTCGGAGGTCTGGGGGGGGCGAACGAGCCCAGTGGGTTTGTCGCTCAGAGTGATTGAGATGTAAACTCACTGCGCGGGCTGCTTGAAAATCAGCGTCCATCCCTCAGGTGCGAGTATATTTTCCTCGGCCGTTTTTTTCGTCTCCTTCGCGTGAATCACGGTAGCCAGCTCCCATCCACGGTTACCCCATTGGGCAAGTTTCTCGTCAAGCTGGGTGAGGTCGGTGATGTGGTCGCGGTCGTAGTGCCACTTTTTGGGTTCCATAGGTCCTCCTCTGTAACACCCTGTGGCCCTTTTCGATGCATGAATGGGAGATTGCGTTGTGCATAGTCGTATCGCCACTTTTGGCTCGTTCGGGATGGATTGTCGGCAAGCGGGAACTATGCGGCTCTTGGCGAAAAATCCCCATAGCACTCATTGATCCGGCTCGGCCGAGTTGCTCACTTGATAATCCCGCGCTCCGACGCTTCAATAAACCGAATCAACATCTCCACGTCTTCCCCGCGATCCGTCTCTGCCTTAAGCTTCTCCAGCGCCTGCGACGTATTCATCTTTGAAGCCAGCAGAATCTTATACGCGTGATGAATCTTGGCAATCCGCTCCTTCGAAAATCCCCGCCGTTCGAGGCCCACCTTATTCATCCCATACGCGTGCGTGTCCCGCGCCGCCGAGGTCATCGAGTACGGCAGAACATTCTGCGTAATCGTAGTGCCGCCGCCGATGTACGAGTGCGCGCCGATGCGCACGAACTGGTGCACCGGGCACAGTGCTCCAACCACCGCCCATTCTTCGACAGTCACGTGCCCGCCCAGCGTCGCGCCATTCACCAGCATGGCATGATCTTCAATCACGCAATCATGACCAATATGCGTATACGCCATGATGAGCAGGTGGCTGCCCACTTTAGTCAGTCCGCCGCCCTTCACCGTGCCGCGATTGATGGTCACGCACTCGCGGATCTCGTTGTGGTCGCCGATTTCGAGCCGCGTCGGCTCGCCTCTATAGGTCACATCCTGCGGCGCCGTGCCAATCGCGCAGAAAGGAAAAAATCCATTGTCGGCGCCGATCTTCGTCGGCCCCTCGATGGAAACATGCGACACCAGATGGCATCCCTCACCCAGCTCAACGTCCGCGCCAATCACGCAGTACGGCCCGATTTTGCAGGATGCAGGAACCTTCGCACGCGGATCAATGATGGCCGTGGGATGAATATTCATGAACTAAGGAGTACGCACCAAGAAGTATGAGTCAAGAAAAAGAGATTTTGTGGGGACAGCCGCCCTCGGCTGTCCAGTCGAGCGAAGCTCGACGGCAACCGTCGACGGCAAATACAAACTCCCAGCCTACCCTTCGCCGTTCGATCCCCGCCCGCGCGAACTGTCAATCAGTTGGCACGACACCGCAGCCTCGGCCACGCGTTTGTCGCCCACGTAAGCGTAACCCTGCATCTTCGCCGCGGTCATACCCGGCACCGAGCGCCAGCCCTTCACTTCCACTTCCAGCCGTAACTGGTCGCCCGGGCTGACGGGCTTGCGGAACTTAGCCCGCTCGATCCCGGTAAAGACCATGACCTTGTCGCTGCGATCTTCGACCTCGGTCAGCAACAGCGCGCCGCCAGCCTGCGCGATGGCTTCCACGATCAGCACGCCCGGCATGATCGGGAGGCCGGGAAAATGGCCCATGAAGAACGGTTCGTTGATGGTGACATTCTTGATGGCGACGATGCGCTCTTTGCGCTTCAGCTCCAACACGCGGTCAATCAAAAGAAAGGGATAGCGGTGGGGCAAAATCTTCAGAATGTCGTGGATGTCGAGCGCGGTCTTCGTCGAGCCGGGCGAAGGTTCCGTCACAGGGGTGCTCTCAGTCATGGTTCATCTCAAACCGCGTGAAGATTATACTGTACGCCTTGGCACCGCAGGTGCGTCCTCTGCGCGGGGGGTTGACGAACTGTCAGCGTTCCGGCCAGAATCTCGGCCTAGGTCTTCTCCGCGAACTCCGCGGCTTTTCTCTGCGGTCTCTGCGGTTAAGAGCTCTCAAGAGAACGCAACGATGCCGCCCAAGAGAAAACTCGCCACGCAATCTCGATCCAACGCAGACCAGCCGGCGTGGCGTGAACGGCTCCGTTACTTTGAAGCCGAGCAGGACGCGCTGGTCAGAACCATCCGCGAGTTCGTCGAGATCGAATCTCCCAGCGACAACAAGCCCGCCGCCGACCGCATGGGCCGCTTTCTCGCCGAACGATTCGCGGCTTTCGGCGGACGCCCCCGCGTGCACCCGGCCGACGACTTCGGCGACAACCTGCAAATCGATTTCCCCGGACGTGACCCTGGACGCGGCTTTGGAGGCGAGAAGACCAAGCCGGTCCTGCTCCTCGGCCACTTCGATACCGTCTATCCGCAGGGCACGCTCGCCACCATGCCCTGCCACCTAGCCGACGGCCGCATGCACGGCCCCGGTGTGCTCGACATGAAATCCGGCATCGCGCTGATGCTCTACGCGATCGAAGCCCTGAGAGCCTGGCACTCCGGATTGCCCCGCCCGGTCACCGTGTTTCTGGTCTCCGACGAAGAAGTCGGCAGCAGTTCCTCGCGCAAAATCACCGAAGCGCTCGCCCGGGAATCCGCGGCCGTTCTGGTGCTCGAGCCGGCCGCCGGACTGCGCGGCGCGGTCAAGACCGCGCGCAAAGGCGTAGGCGATTACACCCTGACCGTTAAGGGCGTGGCCGCACACGCCGGTCTGGACCCCGGCAAGGGACACAGCGCCATCCTCGAACTCGCCCGGCAAATCACCGCCATCTCGAAGTTCAACGATCTCCAGCGAGGCGTGTCAGTAAACCCCGGCGTCATTCGAGGCGGCACGCGAACCAACGTCATCGCAGCCGAAGCCACCACGGAAATCGACGTCCGCATCAAGATCGCGAAACAGGCCACCAACCTGGATCGCAAATTCCGTTCCCTGAAGCCCTTCGACAAGCGCTGCACACTCGCCATCGAGGGCGGCATCAACCGCATGCCCATGGAACGGACCGCAGGCGTGGCCGCGCTCTACAAGAAAGCGCAGGCGATCGCAAAGCAGATGGACTGGAAACTGGAAGAAGCCGCCGTGGGCGGCGGCTCCGACGGAAATTTCACCGCCGGCATCGGCATCCCCACGCTCGATGGCATGGGCGGCGTTGGTCAAGGCGCGCACGCCGTCCACGAACACATCGTAGTCTCCGAGTTGCCGCGCCGCGCGCTGCTTCTCGCCGGAATGATCGAGAGCATTTGAACTCCTCCGTGTCCTCCGTGGTTACGACTCCGCCTGGGGTCAGCGTTCGAGCGTGAAGACCAGGAAGTAATCCATTTTGTCGCCCTTCACAAAATCGTACTGCTCCAGCAGCTTGTAACCCGCCTCTTTCGCCTCGCGAATCACCACGTCGCGGCCAACTCCGTGGTCCTCTCCGTTTCCGTTGCGATCAATGATCCCCACCTTGCCCCCCGGACGCAGCGCCCCGCGCAGGTTCTGCAGCAAAGCCACAGGCTGCGCCACCTCGTGATAAGTCTTGAGCAACAACACCGCATCCACTGAATCGGCCGGCAGAAGTGGATCGTCGGCCTTGCTCAAGATCGTCGTCACCTTATTCTTGACGTGCTCTTTTCGCGCCCGCTCGTCAATGTAGCGGATCGCCTCCGGATTAATGTCGACCGCATAAACCATCCCGCTTGCGCCCACTCGTCTCGCCGCGCGAACCGTAAACCATCCCGACCCCGCGCCAATGTCGGCCACATTCCTTCCTGAACCAACGCCCAGAATGTCCATCACCCGGTTGATCTGCAACCGCTCCTCGCGCCCGGGTGAATCAAAAATGGAGAGGTCGCCCGTGTACGGTTCGCTGGTTTTGCGCTCTGGAACCGCTGGGGCGGCGGGAGTCTGTGCCAGAGCCACGCCGGGCGCAACATTCGAAAGGAAACAAAGTGCGACTACGAGAACACGAAGGCTCAGCATCAGTTACACCTCGACCGCGAAGACGCTTCCAGAATAGACTCCAGAGCTGTGCGCTTGTAAGCGCTCTGCCCGTTCTTCAGATGCGTCTGCTTTTGACTCTGAGAAGCATGTAGCCTAAAATTTTCTCAAGGGAATTGCGTCTCCCGATTCTGGAGGGGATCTTCACATGGAAGGCAAAATCGGTTTATGGGAAATCCTCCTCATTGTTGGGATTGCCCTTCTGTTATTTGGTCCCAGCAAGTTCGCCTCGCTGGGCAAAAGCATCGGCGAAGGCCTGCGGAACTTCAAGTCTGCCGTAAAAGAAGAAGACCCCGCAAAGAAAGATAAAGACGAAGAGAAGAAAGACGAAGAGAAGAAGTCCTAGCTTTCAGAGCCCAAGCCCCCGCAACATCCCATAAACCAGCGCCACTGGCAGCCCCACCACGTTGCTGTAGTCGCCTTCAATGCGAGGAATCCATCGCGAAGCCATACCCTGGATCGCATACGCTCCCGCTTTGTCCATAGGCTCGCCGGTCGCGACGTACGCGCGAATCTCATCGTCCGACAGTTCGTTCATCGTCACCAAAGTAGTTTCGGAAGCAGTCCGCGTTTCGGGTTGACTGGTCCCTGGCCCCTGACCCCTGACCCCTGCTCCCACAACGCACACGCCCGTAATCACCCGATGCACGCGCCCAGAGAGCAGTCGCAGCATGCGGGCCGCATCTTCGGCATCCGCGGGCTTGCCGAGGATGACCTCATCGACCACGACAATCGTATCCGCCCCCAGCACCAGATCCTTCTGGTGCAACCGCCAGACTGCAAGCGCCTTCTCGCGCGCCAGCCGCTCCGCACACTCACGCGCCGACTCTCCGGCCAGTGGAGTCTCATCCACGTCCGCCGGCTGCACCACAAACGAAATCCCGGCATTGCGCAAAAGTTCCTGGCGTCGCGGCGAGGCAGAGGCGAGAACGAGCATTTGATTTTTTGTCTTAACTGGCAACTGACAACTGGCAACCGAACAACTGGCAACTGAAATCCTACCGGCTTCCCACCACGCCGCGCACCGCTTCAATCAGCTTGCCCGAATCATAACCAACGCCGTCTTTGAAAACCGTCTCCACATTTTCAATATCTTCTATCTTCTTCGACGGATCGCCCTTGATCACGACCAGGTCCGCCTGCTTACCGGCCGCGATAGTCCCGATCCGATCCGAATCTCCAAGAAACTGCGCTCCGTTCGCAGTCGCGATATGAATCGCCTCCAGCGGGGTGAATCCCGCCTCCACCAGCAACTCCACCTCGCGCTGATCGCCAAACCCCGCGATTACGCCGCCCATGCCCGTGGGATCGAGTCCGGCTAGCAACAATCCACCGGCCTTCGAGAACGCGTACTCGAATTCCAATTCCTTCTTGAACGCCGCCTCGTACGGAGATACGTCGCTGCCAAATCGCTGCCGAATGCGGCTCGAGTCGCTCGCTCTCACGCGATTCGCCAGCACCGCGCCGCGCGCGTCCGGGGACAGCGCGTCGAGCACGCGCTTTTGCATGGTCGGCCGCCCGGCAAAACTGCCCATCTCAAAGACAGGCAGCGTCGAAGTGACCGCAACGTGATGCTGAATCAAATACTGGATCGTGTCATGCAGCGGCCCTGCATTCACATCCAGCTTCGCCATCCCTACAGGATCCTCGCCCTCTTCCGGACACTGGTCCACCTTCTTGCCCGACATGAATTCGGTATCCACGAACAGTCCGTGCTCCAGATCGTCAATCCCCAGGTCGGCCGCTTCGCGAAAACCCACTGCGCACAAATGCCCAGTCACCTTCGCCCCACGCTTGTGCGCCGCCTGGATCGCCGCGCCCAGCTCCGCCCGCGTGATGAACATGTATGCCTTGAAATTGTCCACTCCCTGGTCGAGCCAGAAGTTCACGGTGCGCACTGCGTCCTCAGGCCCCGTGAGTTGATGCAACTGCACCGCCCACGAGCCTTTCCCCTCCAGATACGGCCCGGTCACGTGCATCTTCGGCCCGGGAGTCTCGCCCGCATCGATGGACTTCTTCAGCTCCAGATCCGTATACGGCTCCAGCGATCCGGTGGTCCGAATCGTCGTCACGCCGCCCGCAAGGTACAGTCGCGGAAAACTGTATGCCATCTCCCCGAACACCCCATTCCCCATCGGATAAAACATGTGGTCGTGCATCCCCACGAGCCCGGGGATGACGCTGTACCCCTTCAGGTCGAGTACCTGTGCGTCCTTGGGGACATTCGCCGCCGAAGCATCGCCCACCGACTCAATCTTCCCTTTGCTGATGACGACGGTCTGATCCTCCCGCGCCGCCGCCCCCGTGCCATCGATCACGCGCACGTGAGTCAAAGCAACAACGGGAGCATCGACTTTGACGAACGACTTCACCTGCGGGGAAAGAGACTGAGCTGAGGCAAGGCCAGCAGCGATCACGCAGCATATGATGACCAGAGCAGGTTTCCGCATACGCGCCACCTCGAGAGAGAATTCGGGCGATTGTAACGGATTGCACCGCCATGGTCGAGGCAACTCACGCAGGGGCAGGGGATCAGGCTCCGGGGGCCCCCTAGCCAAATCCGTGGAGTCATGACAAAGACATCACATGAGCGTAGGCTTTTTCCGAACGATGGGGGAAGGTCGTATGTGGTGGCGCTATAGCTACGAGGTGCTTGGCGGAATCCTGATTGTCGTATCGTCTTGGGCAACGGAGCAGCTGTCGGAAAAATGGAAGAAGCGAGCGTGGATCATCTTCTTGGTTGCAGCCTTACTATATTCGGGACTTGGTATCTGCCTGGATAGACAAGTTGTCGCAACCGAAACAGCATATCGCGAGGAAGCGCGAAAAGGGCAAAGAGATCTGCAAGCTGCTCAGAAGGACAACACGGATCGGTTAACTAGAGTCCTTGCTCGTTTAGACGAAGTTCTCAAGAAGCCCGATTCAACTACCGAACAAAAACGGGCGGCTGATGCACTGAAGAAGGATATCCAAGGTCCCAGGTTTCTAACGGATGCGCAACAACAGGTTCTCATCGAGACACTAAGGGCAGCAAAGGGCGCTATTGTTCGAATCATTACAGTGGGCAATACCTCCGAGGTTCAATTGTTCTCTGACCAAATAGTCCGGGGGTTTTCCGTCGCCGGATGGAATGTACAATCCCTTGTGGCGGGGACCGGGGTCACAACAGAGACGAGCAATGCGGGAACAACAGTCACTTCTCCCATCAACTTTTCCGTTTACGTCCCTGCCGATAGAGACCATGCGGTTGAGATAGCAGAACATGCGTTCAAGAACGCTAACACAGCCTATTCAGAGATTGAGGGGGAACCGCTGTATTCTGGGCCAGCATCATGGACTTCCTCGCTCCCAAAACCAATACTGTACGTTGTCATAGGTCCGAAAGGCTGACATCGGTCGGGCCTCCGCGCACCCTCGTCTCAACATCACGATCTGGCTACGATTCTGGCGTCGGGCCTGCCGGCAACTGTGCTCTTTCCTGCCTGCTAGAATCGAAGGATTAGCCCTCGCTCATGGACGCCGCCTTCATCCGTAACTTCGCGATCATCGCCCACATCGACCACGGCAAATCCACGCTCGCTGACCGCCTCCTGGAGCTCACCGGATCCCTCACCGCCCGCGAAATGCAGGCGCAAGTCCTCGATTCCATGGACCTGGAGCGCGAGCGCGGCATCACCATCAAAGCTCACGCCGTCCGCATGGCCTACACCGCGCACGATGGCCAGACCTACCAGCTCAACCTGATCGACACCCCTGGCCACGTGGATTTTTCCTACGAAGTTTCGCGTTCCCTCGCGTCGTGCGAGGGCGCCTTGCTCGTCGTCGATGCTTCGCAAGGAGTCGAAGCCCAGACTCTCGCGAATTCCTATCTCGCCATCAATCATGGCCTCGAGATCATTCCCGTCATCAACAAGATCGATCTGCAGAGCGCCGACATCCCGCGCACCAAAGAGATGATCGAAGGCGCGGTCGGCCTCGATGCGTCCGACGCCGTCCTGATCAGCGCCAAGACCGGACAGGGCGTGCCCGACGTGCTGGAAGCGATTGTGAAGCGCGTCCCTCCGCCCAAGGGTTCTCCTGACAACCGGCTCCAGGCGCTGGTTTTCGATTCTTGGTTCGATCCTTACCGCGGCGTCGTTGTGCTCACCCGCGTGTTTCAAGGCACGCTGCGCAAGGGCGATCGAATTCGCCTCTGGTGGAACGGCACAA
The DNA here is from genome assembly GCA_017883385.1 of Candidatus Sulfotelmatobacter sp. Taxonomy (GTDB): domain Bacteria; phylum Acidobacteriota; class Terriglobia; order Terriglobales; family Acidobacteriaceae; genus Sulfotelmatobacter. The sequence goes on along the minus strand of JADGNQ010000019.1, from coordinate 34,486 downwards.
CCTTCGACGCGGAAACTCTCGGCGTCCTCACCCCCAAGCCCGTGGAAGTCGACCAACTTGTCGCCGGCGAAGTCGGCTTCATCATCGCCAACATCAAGAATGTCGCCGACACCAAAATCGGCGACACCATCACCCACGACGCCAGTCCCGCCATCGAAGCGCTTCCCGGCTTCGAAGAGATCAAGCCCATGGTCTTCGCCGGACTCTACACCGTGGACTCACACGAGCACACCCGCCTGCGTGAGGCTCTGGAAAAATTGCGCCTGAATGATTCGTCATTCTTCTTCGAACCGGAGAGTTCGGTCGCTCTGGGCTTCGGCTTCCGCTGCGGCTTTCTCGGCCTGCTGCACATGGAGATCATCCAGGAACGCCTCGAGCGCGAGTTCAGTCTCGAACTCATCACCACCGCTCCCGGCGTGCGCTACAAAATCTACAAGACCGACGGCACCATGGTTGAGGTCGACAATCCTTCGCGCTGGCTCGATCCCAGCGAGATCGCCAAGATCGAGGAGCCCATCATCTTGGCCACGATCCTTACCAACGAAGAATATGTCGGCGGGATTCTCAAGCTGGTCGAGGACAAGCGCGGCAAGCAGAAGACGTTCGAATATGTGAGTTCCTCGCGCGTCATGCTGCACTACGAATTGCCGCTAAACGAAATCGTCCTCGACTTCTACGACCGCCTCAAGTCCGTCTCCCGCGGCTATGCTTCCCTCGACTACCATCTGGCCGATTACTGGGAATCGCCGATGGTGAAAATGGATATCCTCGTCGCCGGCGAACCGGTCGACGCGCTCTCCATCATCGTGCACCGCGACTTTGCCTACGACCGCGGCAAGGCCCTGGTCGCAAAAATGCGCGAACTCATTCCGCGCCAGATGTTCGAAGTCGCCATTCAGGCCTCCATCGGCGCAAAAATCATCGCCCGCGAAACCGTCTCCGCCATTCGCAAAAACGTAATCGCCAAGTGCTACGGCGGCGACATTTCCCGCAAGCGCAAACTGCTCGAGAAGCAGAAAGAAGGCAAAAAACGCATGAAGCGCATCGGCCGCGTCGACATCCCCCAGGAAGCCTTCCTGGCCGTCCTGAAGGTCGGCGAAGACAGCAACTAATTCATCGAAGAGACGTTGCTTGCAACGTCTCTCTCTCCACGCAGAAAATCTCTTTCGTCGTCCGGCGCGCCCAGGCCGACCGCGCCCTCGCCGACCGTCTACCTCTTCCCGAGGCTCGTCTCATGACCGAACTCTTTGTCGCCGATGGCGTGTTAGACAGACAAGACCAGCCCCAAACCATCAGCAACCGTAGCCTTCCCGTCGAAGAACGTCTCGTGTTCAGCGGTGCGAGATAAATGGGATCAAGCCTCTTGGGGGCAACTAGCTCAATTCTGATGACCATCGCGCAAAGGGACGTCACACAGGGTTAGCACCCCTTCGTGATCCTTCGTGTCCTTCGTGGTTCATGAATTTAGCCTTTCCGTATCGAACCGAGCCTCCATCGATTCAGCAAGAAAAGGCCATCTGATAAAGCAATGCCAGCGATTAGTATTTTCGCGCGCAATCGCCCCGCGGCGGACGGCGGAAAACCGCTAAAATCGGGCCGAAAACGAAAGTACTAGAACCCCAAAATGTGCAAATCTCAAAACCGGACGAAATTCGTCCACCCGCCACACCGCTCCATGTTAATGTTCGATGAATTGCATAACTGGTTACTATTCATGGATTTAAAGACCGGAAACGCGCCTTCCCAATACCGACCGAACGGTCTTTGCCGAGAGGAATTTTGAACTGGGTTTTCTATTCCACAAGCTTTTCCACAGGATGAAAGCCCCGCACGCCCTACCTGCCAACCCTAAGTTCCTAAGGTACTTACGCCGTCATATCTACAGTGGTTCCTAGCCGTGCCTACAGTATCTCCTCGATTAGGCGTCTCACTCCTCGGGAGCCATCCCACCCTCGACCAGGGTCTCAAATCGGGTGCAATTCTTGAGGAACGCCATCTTGATTTTGCCAATCGGACCATTGCGCTGTTTGGCAATAATCACCTCGGCCTTACCCTGCAAATCCGCATCGTCCTGCTTGTAGACTTCCTCGCGGAAGATAAACATCACCAGGTCGGCGTCCTGCTCGATCGATCCTGACTCGCGCAAGTCGGCGAGTTGCGGACGATGATCCCCGCCGCGACTTTCCGGAGCGCGGCTCAACTGCGAGAGCGCAATCACCGGCACGCTCAGCTCCTTGGCCAGTGCCTTCAGCCCGCGCGAAATCGCCGATACTTCCTGCGTACGATTCTCGAAGCGCTTGCCCCCGCCCGACATCAACTGCAAATAGTCGACGATGATCAGGTCCAGTCGGCCGTTCTGCGCCTGCTTCAGCCGCCGCGCCTTGGCGCGCATCTCGCTCAGCGAAATCCCGGGAGTGTCATCGATAAAAATAGGGGCGTGCGCCAGTTGCTCCATCGCGCGCACTACTTTTCTTGTGTCGTCCTGCCACAGCGATCCGGTGCGCATCTTGTGGGCGTCGACCCGCGCCTGCGAACACAGCAGGCGCATCAGCAGTGCCTCGCGCGACATTTCCAGCGAGAACACTCCCACCACCTGCTGATCCTCAATCGCCGCATTCTCCGCAATATTCATCGCGAACGCAGTCTTGCCCATCGAAGGCCGCCCGGCAATAATCACCAGGTCGGAGCGCTGCATGCCGCTGGTCATCTCATCTAAGTCGGTGTAGTGGGTCGCCAATCCCGTGATGCGCTGGCCGCGCTGCAGCAGCGCGTCGACCGACCCAAACGACTCGCGCACGATTTCCTGCACGCCCATGAAGCCGCGCCCAATGCGCTTTTCCGAAAGCTGGAAGATGGCGGCCTCGGCGTCGCTGAGAACATCCTCGGCCGCATCGGACTGGTCGCTGGCCCGCGCAATCGCCGTGTTGGCCGCGGAAATCAGCCCGCGCAGCAGCGCCTTGTCGCGCACAATCTTGACGTAGTGCTCAATGCTCGGTCGCTCGGGCACGCCATCTGTCAGGCTCGACACGTAGCCCACATCGCCGATGGGCTGCAGATCCTTGTGCCGGTCCAGCTCCTCGATCAACGTGATCATGTCGATCGGCCGCGACGATTCCGCCAGATCGACCATGCGCGCGTAAATCCGCCGGTGCGAGTCGAGCGAGAAGTCTTCCGTCTTCAAGTGCTCGGCCGCCTGGTTGTAAGCAAAGTTGTCGAGCAGGATCGCGCCCAGAATCGAGCGTTCGGCCTCTACGTTCGCCGGAAGAGTGCTGATGCTGTAGTCGGTAGTCGCCAATGATTTCTCTCCCCCGGGAATCCCCGCAGATGCAGAATGAACACTAGCCGCAAGCCCCTTGTGAATGCGACGCGCGTCCTTTGGAAAACTCAGATCAAATCGAAAAAAGTTGGCGCCCAGCCCGTGCGCACTTTCAGTGTAGGAGAACAAAAGACGAACATCAAGAGGCGCGAAAGCAGCTCCAAAAAGCAAATGCGGCCCGGGCCAGCCACCCAGACCGCATTTGTACGTGGTTTCCTGCTTGCCATGTCACCGCTGGGCGGCGGAATGACCGCTTCAGCCCGACAGCGCTCGAAACGAGTGCCGCATTTGCCAAAGCCGTTTGCCGATTCATGATCCCGCGATCCAAAGATCTTGCGATCACAAACCCGCAACCGATGCGGTGGCCAGCGGCCCTTCCTGCTCCGAGGAGCAAGACGGGGAGGAGGCCGCAACGCCCGGGCAACCAGTTCGCGCCTGCGCGCGTTTCTGGAATATCCCCCGGCAATTCACCCTCGAGAACTGCCGGCTGCCGCTGGCTCTGCCGCAATCATTCGGCGAGCTCAGGAACTCTCACGTTTTCGCTGAACCCACTCTCAGCCAGTTTGTTGCGCCTCGCAACACAAAAAACTTCTACGGTTGTGCAGAAACTGTGGAGGACATGACTTCCCTGTGGAACACCGAGGAAAACTAAGAATTAAACGTTCCCCCCAGATGACACTCCCAAGCAATCTCAATAACTTACACACCGTACAAAGATCATGAAGACAACTCGAGTGAGGTGCCTATTCATGTGGGGATCTGCTCATGCTCATGTGGGGATTTGCTTAAGCTCATGTCATCGTGGAAGTTTCCCGCCGCTCGGCTACGCCTCGCGGGACGGACGAAGGCGTCCGTCCCCACATGAGCTTGAGCGGATCCCCACAACGCGTACAATCATCCGTCTGTTCCGCAAGGAACAGAATCGTCACCGCAACGCCCCGAACCAACGTCTCCGGAGAGACCCCCATGATGAAAGCAATCTCCGCCTGGCTGGTCCTGCTAGCCGCCAGCCTCAGCTCTTTCGCCATCGCGGCCGAGCCCCAACACGATCGCAATTTCTGGCGCGCCATTATGAAGGCGCAATACGCAGTTCCCGACCACCAATCCGCCGACGCCCTCGCTCACGAACTGAGTGCCATGCTCGCGTCGCGCGATCCCGAACTGCGCGACGATCTTGCCTACTCGATTCTGGCCCACTGGATTTACCGCCCGAACGTACTTTCCACGCCCACTCTCCTCTCTCTCACCGACGAATGGCGCGCGAACCTGAAGAGCGAACTCGGCGAAACGGGAACGGATTCTGTTCTGAAGCGATCGTTCTCCGCCCTCTGCCTTGCGGAGATGGCCAAGCGCGAAGCCAAAGCCCCATTCCTGGGCCCGGACCGCTATCACATCCTTGTGGCCGACGCGACCACGTATCTGCAGGCCGAGCGGCACCTTCGCGGATATGACCCAGCCTTGCATTGGATTCACGCGACTGCGCACACCGCCGACCTGCTCGCCGCCCTCGCCGCAAATCCGCTGCTCACGAAAGACGAAGCGGCCGGCATTCTTCATGCGATCGACGCGCGACTTACGACCGCTCCAGAGGTCTATACCCAAGGCGAGCAGGATCGTCTCGCCGCCGCCGTCCTCTCCGTCATTCGCCGGAAAGATTTCGACGAATCCACCTTCGAGCCCTGGCTCACGCATCTGCAGGAGGAAGACCGCGACGTGTGGACCGCGACCACCATGGAATCCCTCGCGCGCTACCAGAACCACAACTACCTGCTGCAAGCGCTGACGGTGCGCATCCTGCTGGAACCGGACTCCCCGCAGATGGCGAAGTACCGGCAGGAAGTGCTCAAGCTACTCTCCGCGCGCTTGGATTAGGACTCTTCTCACAATGTCCCAAGCGCGACGGGGCTAGCCGACCGTATCAAAGATTTCGACCCCGGTGCCAGCCTCGGGCGCGCGCCAGAACAGGTGCCAGGCTTCGAGATATGGTTCATACCTTGCTTTGTTGCGCTCGGTGAAGAGACAAATGGTCTTCATTCCGCAAACCTTGTTCTCTGGGATGATGTACCAAACATCTTTGGGAACCACATACGCGGCCAGGAAGTCGAATGAGCCGCGAGGGTATCGCTTGTTGCCGTTGCCGCATACCTTGCAAACGTAACCCGCGCCGTATCGAACCTTAGCCGTGGTGCATTTGACCTGAACTGCGGAAAAGTGCCCCGGACGCCCGACCACAAAATCAAAACTCCGCGAGTCTCCCCACGGCTTACTTACTATGATACCTAGCTCATTTAGACGCGCCAGAAAAAGGGACTCTACCCACTCCCCGCGTTGCTTTTTGTCTTTGATAAATTTCTTCCGCCTCTTCATTTCCCCACCCTGGATAGAGAATCCGGGAAGATCACCCAGAAACACGAACGGCGCATGCCTAAAGAGGCCTGCGCCGCTGTTTTTGCCCTATATATTCAGAATATCAAATTGGAGGGGGCAAACCGGACATTTTCCAGACTTTATATTTCGAGGCGAATCAGTGCGTTAGAGGAAATGACCCTCGTTTAGGGGCTTGACAAGATTTCTGCGATTCGGGGACACAGAGAGCACCACCTCTTCCGCAAAAGAGACGCGAAGAGGGATGGCCCCGGCGTCGTATTTGGCCCACTTACTCTGGCGCAGCCGATCTGGTGTGGCGCAGGCAGATTAAAGGTGGGCCAGCGTCCCAATTCCTAAAAACTCATTCCAATTTATACGAAGCAGGGAGCTGATACTGGAATCGGCGCTGCCAGCGTGGCCCAGGATCATCGGGGCGCTGCTCGACCAACCGGGTCCCGTACGGCAAATGAACTTCCAACAATGGCGGTAGAAGGTCAGCTATTGTTTTCCAGACACAGGCAAACATCAACTCCGCCGACTGTGGTTCGTAAAACTTGTCGAATCTTCGACCGTCTCCTTGCTGATGTTCGACCCACGTATTTCGAAATTCAGAAAGGTCATTTTGCCAACCCTTCCGATTCGATTCGAGAAATCCTTCATACCCGTCCCGCAAGCCCTTTAAGAGCGGATTCGATGTCCTAAACTCTCGCAGTCCTTCCTGAATCCTTCTCTGGCCTGAACAGGAATCCGATTTCGAAGCCCATCGACTTTACGGCTTTCTGCATGAGCTCCTTGTACGACTTCCATAACTTTCTCGCGAGATCCTCGTAGAGCTGCCGCCGATTCATCTCCGGCACTTCCTTTCCGACTGACGCACGAATCTGCTGGAGTTCCGAAAATGCTGGCATCAGACCATCGATCAAAATCGATAGAAGCACTTCTTTCGCGTCTTCGCGCTCTTTTCCCTCGATCATTCCGGCTTCCAAAACTGTCGGTAGTTCTAGCATCTGCTTTACGAACTCTTCGTCTCCAATGTCGGCATACTTAGTGACCTTCCATTTATTGGGCTCGACGCCACGCTTAACTTCAACTTTATGAACTGCCATATTCTGACTCCGGGGTCCTTCTCACTGCCTCCTTCGATGCACTGTGCCTCGACTGAATCCACCGCGCACAATGGGGGCGCTGGTCCACCCTCTGCCTCTTACGCTCCTACCATCCAACAATACCGAGGTTGCCCCATCCTTGCGCCTTTTGCAAGGGTGGGAGCGTTCGGCTCAACGTCCGCGGGCGCAATCGCCCCGATGATATGATGCTTCTTGGAACGCTGCCAGGGTTCGGGAGGGATGTCCGCCGATGAATCACGAAGACAAGATCGTGAGAGACCCGCAGATTTGCGGCGGGGAGCCGGTGTTGCGGGGCACTCGGGTTAGTCTTCGCACAGTGTTAGCAAGCTTGGCCGCCGGAGATTCCGTCGAAGACATACTCGCTGATTTTCCCGCCCTGACAGCTGAGCATGTGCAGGCTGCGATTGCGTTCGCGGCGGCTTCCGCGGAAGAAGACCTACCGGTGCCAGCCACTCCGCACTTCTGATGAAGATCAAACTTGACGAGAACCTTCCCGTTAGTCTGGCTCTACTCTTGTCGAATCTCCACCGTCGCCACGGCACTGCCCAAAAGCGAAAGCCCCGAGAGTCACTCGGGGCTTTCAGATACTAGACGGCGTTCGCCAAACACTTACTATGATAGATCGATCACGAGTATTGTCAAGGGAACTTTGGTGTCGAGTGACCCGAGGAGGGCAAGGGAGTCGAACCCTAGTGGCTGCAAAACCACTCGACCGTTTGGCGAACGTCGTCCAGTACCCACTGGTAATACCCTCCTAAACGCTGCTCGCCAGCGCTAATTGTATGAGTTCTACGCCCGCCACATCGGTGCAACATCGAATATTCTCGAGACCCTATCCCGATTCGGGAACACGGCCAGGTTTGCGCATAAGAAAAAGGCACGGTCGAAGCCGTGCCCTTTCCATTCTTTCATTTTCTCTGTGCCTCTGTGGTGAAAACCGGACGGCCGAAGGCGGCCGTCCCCACATGTTTCTTGCTAGTCCCTGACCCCTAGTCCCGCACTCCATCCATGAACGCGCGCAGCTTTCGCGAGCGCGAGGGATGGCGCAGCTTGCGCAGGGCCTTGGCTTCGATCTGGCGGATGCGTTCGCGGGTGACTGCGAAGCTCTGCCCGACTTCTTCCAGCGTGTGCTCGCTGCCATCTTCGAGGCCGAAGCGCATCTTGATGACTTTTTCTTCGCGCGGGGTCAGCGTGCGCAGGACCTGTCCGGTCTGGTCCTTGAGGTTCACGTTGATCACCGCTTCCGCGGGCGAGACTACGGCGCGGTCTTCGATGAAGTCGCCCAGATGCGAATCTTCCTCTTCGCCGATCGGGGTCTCAAGAGAAATGGGTTCCTGCGCGATCTTCAGCACCTTGCGCACTTTCGCGACGGGAATGTCCATGCGCTTGGCGATTTCTTCGCTCGTAGGTTCGCGTCCCAGTTCCTGCACCAACTGCCGCGAGGTGCGGATCAGTTTGTTGATCGTCTCGATCATGTGGACCGGGATACGAATCGTACGCGCCTGATCGGCAATCGCGCGGGTGATGGCCTGCCGAATCCACCACGTGGCGTACGTGGAAAATTTGTAGCCACGGCGGTATTCGAATTTGTCGACGGCCTTCATCAGGCCGATGTTGCCTTCCTGAATCAGGTCGAGGAACTGCAGTCCGCGGTTGGTGTATTTTTTCGCAATCGAAACCACCAAGCGGAGGTTGGCCTCAATCAGCTCGCGCTTGGCCTGCTCCGCGTCCATGTCGCCCTGGATGATCTCGCGCTGAGTGCGCTTGAGCTCCTGAAACGACACGCCGGTTTCGAGTTCCAGCTTTTCGACTTCGCCGCGAAGGGCGCGCGCCTGCCGGCGATATTCCTTTTTCTGTTCTTCGCTGCGAGTGGCGTCAGCCTTGCGCTCGAGGTTCTGCGTCTGGCGGTCGAGCGAACGCATGCCGTCGACCGTCTTGTTCAGGCGTTCAATCAGACGCTTGCGTTCGGCGTTCGTGAATCCCAGCTTGCGCACCGCCTTCGACACGGCAACAATTCCGCGCGCCAGCTTGCGGCGAGCCCGGCGATGATCCTTCGGCTTCTTCTTGAGAGAAACTTCGTGGTACTTCTCTTCGAGCAGCGCGGCCTTTTTGTACAGCTTGGCCATGTCGTCGATTTTGCCGGTGAACTCATTCAGGCGGTTCTGCAGGATCTCGTCGGTGATCTCTTCTTCGTCGAAGGTGACCACTTCCTTGATCGAGCGCACGCCCTTCTTGAGGTCCTCGCCCATGGCCAGCAGTTCGCGGATCACGATGGGCGACCGCGACAGCGCCTTGAGCACGCGCAGTTGGCCGCGCTCAATGCGCTTGGCGATTTCCACTTCGCCTTCGCGCGTCAGCAGCGGGACTGTACCCATCTCGCGCAGATACATGCGGACGGGATCGTTGGTTTTTTCCAGAGCTCCGGGGGTGAGGTCGAGTTCAACGTCCTCGCCTTCCTCGTTGTCTTCGAATTTTTTATCGAGTCCGGCGGCGGAAGGCAGTTTGGGGCCTTCCAGCACGTCGATTCCCTGCGTACCGATCGTGGTGAGCAGATCATCCAGGTCTTCGGGGCTGTGCACATCGTGCGGGATCAGGTCGTTGACCTGGTCGTAGGTGAGGTAGCCCTTCTCTTTGCCTGTATCGATCAGCTTTTTGATGTCTTCGAACTTGTCGTCAAGAGCCAAAAGGTGTGTCCTCAAACTGCTTAATTCCGCTCCCACAGGAGCGTGTGGTAAAGTTCCTTAAAGGTGGGAATCTAGGGTCTTGCGGGATTGTGCGCTCGCACAAACTTACAGAGTCTAGCACATAAGTACTGTACCGTCTATCGGTTGCCCGCCTTCGTTGCCCGATACCCGCCGCTATCTTCAATTGTCCTAAATACTTAGATGGTTGCGCAAGCGGTTTTGTTTCAGGCGCTTTTTTTGTTTTCAGCCATGCTGGGATCTCGTAAGGCGCGGCTGATGCGGTCCAGTTCCAGCAGCAGTTCGCGCAAGCGGTCTTTGTCGGCACCGGCGCCGGGCTTCTTGAGTTCCTGTTGCACCAGCTCCTGCTGGCGCCGCAGGTGAATGCGGCGCAAGGCGCGGACAGCGGCCTCAAGAACGTCGGCTGTGAGATCTTCGTCCTCCTTGAACAGGATTGAGGCGAGCATCCGGCGATCACTTTCCGTAGCCGGTACGTCAAGAACATCGGCAACTTCCGCGCCGACGTTGAGTAGAGACTCGGCTAGCGATTCCGTCGCGAGCCCACGGTGCAGACCTTCGTTCTGCAGAACGAATTGCGCCTGGCGGGCGGGATCGAATTCTTCTTCGGCGCCGTCGCGCGCGGAAAGATGATCTTCGTTGGGCTGCATTTGCCGCGCGGAGGCAAGGGCGCGGATGAGAATCTTCTCTGCGTCGGTGACTTGCGCCTCGGCTGGGGCTTTGACGGTGGAGGCCGATCGCGTTGCCGCGGTATGCCGCAGTTCCTGGCGCAAGACGGCCGAGTCGATTCCCAGCTTCTGCGCGATCTCGTGTGCCAGTTCGTCGCGCACGATGCGGCTCGGCACGCGCTGAATGTGGGGCAGCAGATAATTCACGGCCTTGACCTTGCCTTCGCCGCTGCGCACGGGAAACTGGGAGCGCGCCCGCTCGATGAGGTAGTCGAAATACTTTTGGGAATGCCGGAGCGCGTCGCCGTAGGCGTCTTTGCCCTTGCGGCGGATGTAGAGGTCGGGATCGAAGCCCTGCTCCAGGGTCAGCACTTTGATGGTGAATTCTTCCTCGATCAGCAGACCCAGCGTGCGCTCGGTGGCTTTCGCGCCTGCGGTGTCGGGATCGAAATTCACGACGACATTTTTGCTGAAGCGCCCGAGCAACTTGGCTTGCAGTTCGGTGAAGGCGGTGCCGGAGCTGGCGATCACGTTATGGAATCCGGCGGCGTACACAGAGATGCAGTCCATCTGACCTTCGACGAGGATGGCGTAGTCGAACTTCTTCACCCACTCCTTCGCGAGATCCAGATTGAAGAGCACCTTGCCCTTGGAATAGATCCCGGTCTCGGGGGAGTTCAGGTACTTGGGTCCAGCCTTTTCGTCGGTGGCGAGGGTGCGTCCAGTGAACGCGATTATCTTTCCCGCTTCGCTTGCGATGGGAAACACGACGCGGTTGCGGAACTTGGAGTACATGGCAGTGAGCTGCGAGCCGTGAGCCGTGAGCTTTGAGCTACCCTCATCGGTGACGCCATCTGCAGTTTGCCCAACAGCACTGCCGTCTTCAGCATTCGTGGTTTCCGTCTGCCCTCTACTCCGAGTTAGATTGCTCGGAGCTCGCAGCTCGGAGCTCGCAGCTTCTTTCCACGAAAACAGGCCGCTCTCGCGCAACACCTCTTCGCTGAACTCTTCTTTCAGGCGATCGCGGAGAAGGAAACCGGAATCAGGCGCGTAGCCGATGCGAAACTTCGCGATCATTTCCTGATCGAGCCCGCGCCCGGTCAGATACTCGCGTGCCCGCGCGCCTTCGGGGCGGCGCAGGCACTCCTGAAAAAAAGCTACCGCGCGCTCATGCACATCGAGCAACTGTCCGCGCAGGCGCGCTTCCTTGGCTTCGCCCGGAGTCGAGTAACTCGCCTTGGGCAGTGGAATGCCGAGCTTTTGCGCGACCAGGCGTACAGACTCGGGGAAGGTTATGTTCTCGATTTTCTGTATGAACTTGAAGACATCCCCGGACTCATGGCAGCCAAAACAGTAGTAGTACTGGTTCGTGGCGTGCACGTTAAACGACGCAGTCTTCTCCCCATGAAAGGGACAGAGCCCGGCGTAATTCTGGCCTCCGGCTTTTTTGAGCCTGACGTAGTCGCCGATGATGCGGACGATGTCCGCCTGCTGCTTGACCGTGTACGCGAAATCGCCAGGGTTGGCCATCTTGGTTTACTTTACGTCGGGACAGAGTTCTCCGCAGGAATTGTGAGCTAGAAAGCGGCTGATGGGAATATAGCAGCCGCGGGTGGCTTGCGGAAAAACTGTGGAATTTGCGCTTATCCCGTTGATGGCCTTGGAAAAGGCAGGCTTTATTGTCGCTACATGGCGAAGAGAGTTGGGGCGGTGGTAGGGATGCTTCGACTGCGTGTGGCCATTCGCTTCGCGAATGACCACTCTTCGCTCAACATGACAAGGATGAATGTTCGAGCCATCAACTAGTGTGACATCAGTTCGAAGACAAGGGGCAGCAATGTCAGACTGGGGCTTCGCTTCATTGTCACGCCGAGCGTAGCCGGGACGGTCGCTCAAGACCGGCCTGCGGAGTCGAAGCATCCCTACTCACGCAAGGCTCTCCTCCTCCACTTTTCTTCATCCACGGATACCAATCCTTGGCCAAGTCTAGCCAGTGCGGGTTCCGAGACTCGATCAGCACGATCTTCTTTGCCCTGGACCATCCCTTTAACTGCTTCTCTCGACCGATGGCCCTGTGCACGTCATCGAATGATGCCCAGTATAGGAGCCGCTCCACGTCGTAACGGGCCGTGAAGCCTTCCATCTGATGGAACTTGTGCTGGAACACGCGCTTGTGCAGGTTGCCTGTGAAACCGATGTACAGAGTGCCCGACAGGCTGCCCATGATGTACACGCAGTAGCTTCGCCGTTCTCGTCCAGTCATAGTGATGAGGTAGGGATGCTTCGACTGCGGGGGATCGTCCTTTGGACGATCCCCCTTCGCTCAGCATGACAAGGATTAAGGTTTTCGGCAGGAGAAGGCTGTGACATCGGTCACAAACCAGACGCAGCAGTGCCAGATTGGAATGCCTATTCTCCTGCATTGTCATGCTGAGCGCAGCTGGGACGGTCGCTTTCGACCGGCCCGGCGGAGTCGAAGCATCCCTACGGCACGCACACATCCTTAACTCCCGGGCGATTCTGCCGATAGACACTCTGGAGGGACCTTCTCCACCGTGATTACTACTGAACAATACGCGGCTTCGATCGTCGAAAAGTATCACATTGCTTCCGACACCGACTCGCCTCCGCATCACGCCGCGGACGAAGTGATTCCCTTGCTCAAGCAGTGGGGACAGCAACATCTGCTGGGGATCACGCTTTCGGGCGCCTATGCCAAGAACACGGCGGTTACCCTGTCGTCGCATGTCGACATGCTGATCGCGCTCAGCCCAGTCCCGGGGATGGAGATGAAGAACGTCTTCTGGAACCTGTTTGAATTTCTGACCGATCACGATCTGCGGCCCCGCACGCGTGACGTGTCCATTCAAGTGCAGCGCAAGGGCCAGCACGTGGACCTGATCCCTGCGTGCCGGGACGGGGGACACTCGGGCAACGTGTTATTCAACAAGCGAGCGGGAACATCCGTTCGAACCGACGTAGGCAAACACATCCACCTGATCGCGAATTCCGGACGGCAGCAGGAGATCTGTGCGCTGAAGATCTGGCGCGAACGCAATTCCCTGGACTTTCCTTCGTTTTACCTTGAACTCACCGTGTTGCATGCGCTGGAGGCGGAGCGCTTTGGGCAGTTGGCGGACAACGTCCTCGCCGTGCTTCGCCATCTTTCGCATAAATTTGAGCAGTCCGTCATCCGCGACCCCGCCAACTCCGACAATATTCTGTCGAGCGACCTGGCCGCAGCCGATAAGAAGGCCATCGCGAAAGCCGCCCGCGATGCGCTCTACGATGAGAACTGGAAGAAGATTCTCTGGTAGTCGTTGGTCGTTGGTCGTTGGTCGCTCGTCGGGCACCGGTCGCCTTTCACCGCGAAAGGTGGAAACCATTCTTGGCGGACTACAAACTCAGCTCGACCAGCGTCGCCCCACCCCCACCTTCATTCTGCGGGGCCTCGCTGACTGAAGCGACGTGGGGATGCTGCTGCAGCAACTGGCGCAGGGCTTTGCGCAGGATGCCCATGCCGCTGCCGTGCACGACCCGCACGCGCGGCAGTCCCGCCAGAAATGCCCGGTCCACGAACCGCTCGACTTCGCGGGAAGCGTCGTCCACCGTGCGCCCGATGACGTTGATCTCACTGGCAACGTTCGCACCATCATTCTCAAGCGACACGGAAATTCCGCGCGCCCGCGCCGCTTGCACGGGAGATTCACCCGCCTGTCCTTGACCTTGTCCTTGGGCGCTGGCCAGAATTTCGGCGATGTCGTCGCGCGCGATCTTCATCTTCATCGCGCCCATCTCGACTTCAAAATGCTGGTCGTCGATCTTACGCACAACCCGCGCCGCGCGCCCCGTCGACTTCAGCTTGACGCTGTCGCCCTGGGCAACATGCTTCACCACTTGCGGCTGCGCGTGCGGGTCGTCTTTGTCGGCGCCAGTCGAATGTGCGACGACGGTCGAGTCGAACTGCTCGCGGAACTCGCGGCGTAATTTGGCAATCCGGCGCTCGGCGTCTTTCGAGAGCTTCTGCGCGGCAGCGCGATCCTGAATCGCGTTCACGGCTTCGCGCGCGTGATACTCGAAATCGCGGAGCAGGCTTTCCAGTTTCTTTTCCATTTCGCGGATCTTGGTCTGCAGCTCTTTGCGCCCCTCCGCAGCCAGATGCGCTTTCTCGCGCTCCAGTTCCTGCTCGCGAGTCTGCAGACGCAGGCGCTCATTTCCGGCCTCGCGCAGGTCGGCGTGGAGCTTGTCGAGGAATTGTCCAACGTCTCGAGCCTGGCTACCCAGCCGCGCCCGCGCACTTTCAATGATCGCCGGATTCAGGCCCAACCGCTGCGCGATGTTGATTCCGGCGGACGCTCCCGGCACGCCCACTTTCAATTCGTAGGTCGGCTGTAGCGTAGCTTCGTCGAATCCCACGGACGCGTTCAGCACGCCCGGCGTGTTCGCGGCGTAGACCTTCAACGAAGTGTGGTGGGTGGAAATCACCGTGAGGCATCCGACGTGGCCAAAGTGTCCGGCGATCGCGACGGCCAGTGCCGCGCCCTCTTCCGGGTCAGTGGCGGAGCCGAGTTCATCGAGCAGAACCAGCGACTGCGCGGTCGCGGTGCGCGAGATGAAATCGATGTTGGTCACGTGGGCTGAGAAGGTGGAGAGATTTTGCTCGATCGACTGGTAGTCGCCGATATCAGCGAGCACGGCGTCGAACACGGGAAGCTCAGCGCGGTCGGCGGGCACCGGAAGGCCCGACTGCGCCATCAGGGCCAGCAGGCCGACGGTCTTCAGCGTGACGGTCTTGCCACCGGTGTTCGGGCCGGTGATGATGAGCTGGCGGCGGGCGCCTTCCAGTTCCACACTGACGGGGACGACGGGGACGCCTTTTGTTTTGAGATTGCGTTCGAGCAGGGGGTGGCGGGCGTTGTGCAGAAGCAGGCTCGCTGCGCTCGCCGGACGGCCGAGGCGGCCGTCCCTACATGAATCTTGTCGGCTACTCCCCTCTGAACCTTGTTGATTCGATGTGTCCTCACTTAGCGTCACTGCGACGCAGTTGTAGTTTTCGGCGAAGCGCGCTTTGGCGAACTGCAGCTCAAGTTCCGCCAGCACGTCCACTGCGGCCAGAATCGCTTCCGCGTGCGCTCCGATGCGCTGCGTCATTTCGAGGAGAATGCGATGAATCTCCGCCAGTTCCTCGTCCAGCAGGCGCACCAGTTCGTTATTCTGTTCGATCGTCTCGAGCGGCTCGACGAAGACGGTTTGGCCGCTGGAACTGGCGCCGTGCACCACTCCCTGCACGCGGCGCTTCTGCTCGACTTTGACCGGGATGACAAAGCGTTCGCCGCGGATCGTGACCAGCTCATCCTGCACGGTTCCGCCCTCCGCCAGACGGCGTAAATAACCGCGCAGGGATTCCTGAATCGTGCGGCGCTGTCTTTCGATCTCGCGACGAATTCGGGCCAGCTCGGGAGAAGCCCTGTCTTCCAGCGTTCCGTCGGGCTGGATCTTGTTGCGGAACCCGCGCAGGAATTCGGTGAAGTCCACAATCTGGTCCGAGAGAGCGCGCACACCGTGCCAGTCGGAATTCATGTTCGCCGGAGGATGCAGGGCGATCTCGCGCCACTCCGCCGCGCGATCGACCACCAGGATCACGTCGCGAATGTCCGTGGTCTCGAGCGCGGCTCCGACGATGCGTGATTTCTCGACGAGGAGGCCGATGTCGATCAGCGCGGAGAAATCAAAGCGACCGCCCACGCGCCGGAATTCCCGAATCTCGCTCGCCAGCTCCTGCTGGCTTTCAATCCATTCACGGTCGGTCGAGGGCGCGAGCGCGGCAATGCGCTCATGCCCGAGCGGGGAAGAGGTGTATCCGCGGAGAAGGTCCCGCAGAGCATCGAACTCCAGCACGCGCGCCGAGTTATGAACGAGGTCACCAGCCATTTCAATTTATGTTACAGGAGTGGGACTTCGCCCGGAGGCGCAACGCGGGAAGGAGCGACGGTAAAGGAAGGAAAGATGCGCCGCAGGCAAACACCGATCAGATCGCGGCCGCCCCGGCCACTTGCACCACTGGCGCCGCAGCCACTGGAAACCGCACCACGAAGAGCGCCCCGCCTTCCGGCTTGTTCTGGCAGGTAATCTGCCCGTTGTGTTCCTGGATGACGCCATAAACGGCGCTCAGGCCCAGGCCGGTTCCCTTGCCTACGGGCTTGGTCGTGTAGAACGGATCGAAAACGCGCTGCGGGTCGCGAACCCCGGGACCGGAATCGGAGAACTGCAGCACGGCCTCGTTGCCTTGCCGTTGCGCGGTGATTTGCAGCGCGCCGCCGCCGTTGTCAGCCAGCGCGTCCATGGCGTTCTCGATGATCTCGACACAGGCCTGAAATAGCTGGTTGGCGTTGCCCTGTACCCGCGGAAAGTTCTCCTCGATCGATACCGTTAAGCGGATCTTGCCGGTCGCATGCCGCGACTCCTGCATCTGTACAGCGCGGTGCAGCAGGATGCTCAGGTCCACCGGCACCTTTTCGCCCGGGGCCTGCTGGGCAAAACTCAGGAGATCGGTAACGAGGTCGCGAGTGCGCTTGGCCTGAGTCACAATCTTGCGCAGCAGCGTGTTCTGTTCGATGGTAAGCCGCTCCTGCGCCGAGAGCTGCTCCGAGTAAGTCATGATGGCCGCCAGCGGATGGTCAATCTCGTGCGCCGCTCCGGCCACCAGGGTGCCCAGCGAAGCCAGTTTTTCTTTTTGCACCAATTGTGTCTGCAAGCGCGTCTGGCTCTCGTAACCTCGGCGCGATTCCTGTAGGAGCTCCATCAAGGTCTGATCCTGGAAGTACTGCCGCAGGAACACGAACGTTCCCAACAACAACATCGCACCCAGCACGGCGAAGACGCGGAACTCCCGCGACGGGGCGGCGGACTTGTCCAGCAGGGCCGCCCACAATCCGAGTACCGGCAGCGACAGGATTGCCAGCATGGCCAAGCGCGGCACGATCTTCTTCAATCGGCGATCCAGGCGGAATTCTACGGTCTCGAGATCCCACTCCCGCGCCGATAGCGCCGCCGCCGCCATCCAGACAACGCTCGCGAGCAGTGGAACATCGTACAGGCTCCCGGAGTAGTACGTGTTATTCGCCACGGCCCGATCGAGAAACTGCGAGACCACGCCGTACAACAGAGCTGCTCCAAAGAAATGCAGATAGACTTTTTTCCATCCGCCGGAACTGGTAGCTCCACTCAGAGCAAGCACCGCCAGCAACAGACCGTTCTCCACCAGGTACAGATGGTCGTAATACACGTTGTAGAGGCGCACATCCAGCATTACGTACTGGTGGGGAACGACGATGAAGGCATAGAGGAAGCTCCACCATCCCAACAGCATGAGAAAATTCAGTACGCTGCGAGGGACGCTCCCCGGCCTTCTCGCCTGGTCTGGACGCCAGGCCACGGCCGCGATCATCGGCACGGGATGGAAAAATAGAACGATATCGAACGCGTAGGGGTCAGGAATCGCGCGATGCAGGAAGACCTCGGTGAACATCCAGGCTCCCTGGTTGCAAGCCCAGAGCGAAAACCCCAGCGTCATGAGAGCCCAGAAACTGCGCTGCTCAGGCGGTTGTTGGATGGCGTTGGCGAGTATGACTGCTGCGGCCAGCACCATCACCAGAAAGCCAACGATGTCGGCAAACGCCGTCAGCCCGGTACTCTTGTGCGCCGTGAGCGACACCAGAGCGAAGACCGCGGTTATCCCGGCCGCTGCGGCAAACCAACGGTGGCGTTGAAGCAGACTCATCCGGTCCCAATTCTATGAGGTTCGATGCGGGAAGCCGAGGACCGTCTGGAATGGGGCAGGTTACTTTCGTCACACCTCCCGGACCAGGAACCCTAATCTGCTTCGAAATCCAAGATGTTCTAAAATCAACCCAGGAAGGCGCTTTTGCCTCACCCTTCCCCTGGTGATCTACCCATGGCATTCCCCGTAACCCGCCTTCGCCGTCTCCGCCGCACGTCTGAACTGCGCAACATGGTGTGCGAGACCCGCCTCACTCCCGACGGATTCGTCTATCCCATGTTCGTGTGCCCGGGAGAAGGGATCCGCAAGGAAGTTCGCTCCATGCCCGGCGTGTTCAATCTTTCGGTGGACGAAGCGGTGAAAGAGGCACAGGAAGTTTATTCCCTGGGCGTGCCCTCGGTGATCCTGTTCGGCCTTCCCGACAAGAAGGACGAAGTCGCCACGGGAGCCTGGGCCGAGAACGGCATCGTGCAGCAGGCCGCGCGCGCCATGAAGCGCGAAGTCCCGGGCCTAGTCCTGATGGGCGACGTCTGCCTGTGCGAATACATGAGTCATGGCCACTGCGGAATCGTGAAAGCGACGTCGGCCCCGCAGTCCCTGGGCGCTGCTGCGGTCGATGCGATGAACGCAGTCCGCGTGGTCGCGGTGAAGAACAACGAGGAGAAGGCCAAGGCGATCGAGGCCGCAACAGCGCCGCTGGTAGCTCAGGCCAGCCAGTCCGACTACGAAATCGTGAACGACGCTTCGCTCGAACTCCTGGCCCGCACCTCAGTTTCGCTGGCTAAGGCCGGCATCGACATCATCGCTCCGTCCGACATGATGGACGGCCGGGTCGCGGCCATCCGCCGCGCTCTCGACGCGGCTGACCTCATCAACACGCCTATTCTTTCCTACGCCGCCAAGTTCGCTTCCGGATTCTACGGACCGTTCCGCGAGGCCGCCGACTCCGCGCCGCAATTCGGCGACCGCCGGTCGTATCAGATGGACGGAGCCAATATTCGTGAGGCCATGCGCGAAATTGAAGCCGACATCGAAGAAGGCGCGGACATGATCATGGTGAAGCCCGCCATGCCGTACCTCGACGTAATCGCGGCCGCCCGCGACCGCTTCGATCTGCCCCTCGCCGCCTATCAAGTCTCCGGCGAATACGCCATGATCGAAGCCGCCGCGAAAAACGGCTGGATCGAACGCGACCGCGTGATGATGGAGTCGCTGCTGAGCATCCGGCGAGCGGGGGCTAGCATTATCCTCACGTACTATGCGAAGGATGCCGCCAAGTTGCTAGGCTGAATTGTCTGTGTGGCGCGGGCGCCTGCTTTTTTTATTCCGAACGAAGTGAGCGATTTCTGTTCGCCCGTGCAGGAATGTTTGTACAAGGTACACACAATATCGTGCCGGCGGTATCGCTGCCCACTCCTTCGACTCCGCTCATGGCAAGGCTCTTGCAAAGAACGCAAGGATGGGGCACCCTCAGTTGATATAGTGCGGACAAGCATCGGTCAACGGTCGGTCAGCCCACTTGTCATCCTGAGGCAGCGGAGTTCGCGGCGAAGCCGCGGACTACCAACGAAGGACCTGTGCACTTGGAGTGCGTCACCGCTACTGCCGACGAATCCATAGATCCTTCGGCCCGCAAAAAACGCGGGCCTCAGGATGACAACGGAGTATGCATTAGTTACGCCGGCAACCGCTCGGCCCTGGAATGGATCACTACACTCCAGCGGCGCCTTGGCCCTGGAAGCTCACTTCCACCTGGCGGCGGTCTTCGTCGGAGACTTTGAACATTTGGCGCGGCTTCAGGGTCATGAAGCTGGCTACGAATACTTCGGGGATTTGGCCGATGCGGGTGTTGTAGGTGGTGACGTCGTCGTTGAAGAACTCGCGGCGGTCGGCGATGCGCTCTTCGAGTTCGCTGATGCGGTTCTGCAGCTTGAGGAAGTTTTCGTTGGCTTTGAGCTGCGGATAATTCTCGGCCACGGCGAAGAGTCCACGCAGCGCGCTCGCCATCTTCAGATCTGCAACGGCTTTCTGCCCGATGCTGGCCGCGTTCATCGATGCGGCTCGCGCTTTCGTCACGGCCAGCAGCGTCTGCTGCTCATGCTGCATGTATCCCTTGACGGTCTCGACCAGATTGGGGATCTCGTCGTGACGTTGCTTGAGGAGCACGTCAATGTTGGCCCACGCGCGGTCGTTCTCATTGCGCAGCCGAACCAGGCTGTTGTAGAGGATGACGGTGTAGATCAGGACACCGACCACGAACAGGAAGAACGCCAACCCGGTAATGATGCTGCCGTCCATTGCCACCTCGGCTGTAACACTCCAAAGTGCCAGCAGAGAGCTGCGCAGGCAAGTGCCAGAAGGGTTGCGCCAGCAGGTAACGATGAATGCCGCCGGGCTTCGCCCCTTCGGCAGGCTCAGGGCAGGCTCTCACGGGACAGCCGAGGCGGCTGTCCCCACATGAGCAATCGTTAGTCTTTAGTCTTTGCTGGATTTCTTCGGCGTCAGGTCACAGGCTTGGCGGACGCGATCCAGGTTCAGGCCAGCGGGCGAGAATTCCGCGATTTCGCGGCCGCCGCGCGTTCGGACTTCCACTTTGAAAACCTGCGCGCCGATCAAGCCGCGGGTGGTGCCTTTGTCCATCGACAGGAAGTGGCCACGCACCCAATTCCAGCCCTGATAGTGATGCGTATCGTCGATGCGGACCATGACTTCCATCTTAGGCTGACCCCAGAAGCCGGGATGATCGGGCCCGCCCAGCCTGGTGCCGGGATTGAAGTCGGCCAGAGTCATCTTGCCGTTGCTGCAGAAGAGTTCGACGCGCGGCTTGTATTCGGGATCTTCCTTCAAGTAGTTGTCCGACAGAAGTTCGAAGCGGACTTTCTTGGCGCCGGTCATCTTGTCTTCCGACTGAAACTCCGTCCACTTGCCGCCGGCGCTGACGCCGTCTTTTTCGTCCGGATAGGGAGTCATGGCGCCACCTTGAGCGAAGGCTGAGATGGCCGACACACACACGAGCGTCAAACAGGCCAGAACCGCCTGGGCGGCCAGAGCAGTAAGATTGGGTTTACGAGAAGAGCGCAATGCGTTCACAGTGTCCTCCAGACAAATATCCCTCTATATTGAACCCGAAAGGGCAGGGAAAAGTTGCACGAAAAAGTACCGCCGGAAGCGCTTGTAAGCAGAGCACTTCCGGCCATGGTTCCAGAAACTGAGTGGTTTCACTTGCGGGGCACAAACTCGTAGACCAAGCCGTTGCTGCCTCCCGCTTCTGTGCCGCCATAAAAATTGCCTTGCTTATCAAAGATGACGCCGCCAGAGAGTTCCATTCCGTTCTTGCCATTAAAGACAATGGGAAGCGTTTCGGTCCATGTTCCGCCTCCAGCCGGCGAGAGCTCGTACACCGTTCCGGCATTGTTCGTGCCGCCGGCCCAGGTTGTGCCGAAAAGATTCCCCGCGCTGTCGAACGTCAGCGACGAATACGGCGTTGCACCGTCCGTTCCTCCTTGGAAAGTGTGCATGATGTTCTCGGTCCAGCTTCCGCCTGCTGGGCTTAACTCAAATGCCGTACCGAACCCGGCGCCTCCTGCGCTGGTTGTTCCATAAAGATTGCCTTGCGAATCAATCGTGAGACCGCCGCTCGGCTGCCCTCCATCTCCAGCGGTCGAGCCGAAGTTGTAGATCACGCTTTCTGACCGCGCTCCGCCCCCGGCTGGACTGAGTTCGAAAACTGTGCCGCCGTTGAATGGGCCTCCGTCCCTTGTGGCGCCATAAAGATTTCCCGATCCGTCCAATACCAGCCCGGCAAACGGCGAAGCACCGTCCGAGCCACCGGTGAAGGCATAAAGTTCCTTCTTTGACCAATGGCCGTTGGCCAGATGCTGAATCTCAAAAACGGTGCCGCACTTGCAGGCCGGATCACCATCACCTCCGGTAGTGCCGTACAGATTGCCTTGTGCATCAAGAATTACGGGACCCTGCGGATAGCTTCCGTCGCTGGCACCGGCGAAAACATGCAGGATCGTTTCGCTCCAACCGGATGAGGTATGTACCAAGCGGAAGACAGTGCCACAGCTAATCTGCACGTTCCCACAATGCGCCCCCTGTCCCCCGTATCTGGTGGTGCCGTAAAGATTACCTTTTGCGTCGGCTACCAAGCCGGAGCCTGGTACCGCTCCGTCAACTCCACCTGTGAACTCGTGAATTATCGTCTCCTGCCACGGACCGCTGGCGGTTCTTGTAAGCTCGAAAACCAATCCGCAACCGCCGCCACAGTGTGTCAGGTCAAAGACGCCACCGTCTAAGGTAGTGCCGTATAAGTGTGCCGCCGAGGGATCAAAAACAAGGTTCCCCGGTACCGAGGCGCCTCCCGACCCATTGCTGGGGAACGAGAATATGGTTTTTTCCCCAGCCCGCGCAGTTACTGAGATAAGACAGAGGGCAACGATCAGAAACATAGGGGAGGTCATGAACGCGCTTCGACCAGTATGTCTTGTCATAGAGATCTCCTTGGGGAGCAACTGCTCGATTCGACTGGGGGTGTCGATTCCGGCGGCCTAACGATCGTCGCAATTGTACTCCGCTCTGGAAAAACGGAAGCCGAGACGGAAAGTCTAGCGAATGTCGATTTTCAGGTCGAGGTAGACCTGGGAGCGGTCGTCGAACTGGCTGACGGACTTGGTGTCGCTCTTGTGGCCCTTGTACTGGGCGTAGACGTCGTAATCGGTGGCGGTGGAGAGGGCGGGAAAACGGTAGGTGCCGTCCTGACCGACGATGTAGGTCTTCACGGCACGGTTGCGCGTGTTGGTCAGGTAAACCACGGCATCGGGGAGCGGGTTATCCCGCGGGTCGAGCACTTTGCCGTACAGCAGGCGCCCGACCGTTTTGTCCTTCTTGTCGGGTGAGGCGCCGGCCACCGCGCCCAGGGCAACAAGCAGCGCACACGCCACGGTCACAGCCCATATCAGGGATCGTCTCTGATTCATGCTGGTGCTATTGTCTCACGGTCACGCCGCACGGCAACACCTAGCGGGTTAGATGCAAACCCATGTCTTCGCGTTCATCATAATAGATGTGGACGGTGACTTCCTGGGCAAGGCGCAAAGGCTTGCCGTCGGCGGGTTTGAAGCCCTTGAGGTCTGCCCAGATGATGTAGTCGGACTCGCCGGGAGGGACCCGCTGAGCGAACTCGCCCATGTGGTCGGAATAGACCTCCCACTTGGCCTTTTTGTCCTTGGCGCGGCGGATCTTCACCGTCACGCCATACACGGGACGATCATCAGGACCCCATACCGTCCCGGCAATCAGGGCGTAGGGCTTGACTTTGGGCTTCTGGGCTGCGAGGAGCCCTTGGTGAGAGGTGAAGGACGGCAGGAGAAGTACGACGAGGAGCAAACCCAGGGAAGACAACTGTGCAAAAGGCTGGCCCATGCGAAGTTTAGGAGTAGTCACCGTCGTCGCTCTCCTCCACCTCTTCTTCGTCGTCTTCTACGTAGCCTGCTTCGACGGCTTTCAACTCGAGCGGACTGGTAGTGACGACTTCAAAGTCGGTACCGCACTCGGGGCAAGAAATGACTTCCCCTTCTTCGACTCCTTCCTCGTCGACGTCTAGATTGGTCTCACATTCGGGACAAAGAACCATAATGCCTCCCTCGCTTATTAGAGCCTCCTGATAATATTTAGATTCTCCCCGGCTGTCAGGTCAAGGGGCACAGGCCGGGAACGAAAGATTTTCTGGGGAGCTGGGAATCGCTTTCCGGAGCGGGATTCTTCTGGACGAGACACTCAAACCATGCTCCATTTCCGTGAATTGACGCGCTGGACGGCTGTCTGCCTGGCGGCCTTGCTTTCTGTGACGATGGACTGTGCTGCGCAATCGGAGCGGTCCGAGGGCACGGCCGCTGGCGATCCGCAGATCGCGGCGGCCTTGCGGCAGGTCTCCGCGCAGCGCATACAAGCGAACATCGAGAAATTGGTCGGCTTCGGGACCCGCCTGACAATTTCGGCGCAGGACCCGGCTTCCATCACGGCGGGGCGCGGGATTGGCGCGGCGCGGGATTGGATCAAGTCGGAGTTCGAGCGCTATTCGAAAGAATGCGGCGGGTGCCTGGAAGTGAAGACCGACAGCTTCACCGAAGAGCCGGCAGATCGCATTCCAAAAGCGACGGAGATCACCAATGTTTATGCGGTCCTGAAGGGTACGGACGCCGCGAATGCGAAACGGGTCGTGCTGGTGACGGGACACTACGATTCGCGGAACAGCGACACGTTCGATGTAAGTGGAGACGCGCCCGGCGCGAACGATGACGGCAGCGGAACCGCCGTGAGCCTGGAATGTGCGCGGGTGCTGAGCAAGCTGAAGTTTCCGGCGACGATCGTCTTTCTTACCGTCGCGGGGGAAGAGCAGGGGCTGAACGGCAGCCATCATTTCGCGAAGATGGCGAAAGATCAGGGCTGGGAGTTGGAGGCCGTCCTCAACAACGACATTGTCGGCGGCGATAAGAGCTCGGAGCAGGATCATTCCGTTGTGCGGGTGTTTTCCGAGGGAGTGCCCGCGGCGGCTACGGAGCAGGATCTCCGGCGCATTCGCGGTCTGGGCGGGGAGAGCGACTCCGGGTCGCGGCAAGTGGCGCGGTATGTCGCCGAGGTTGGGCGGATCTACGATGCGGGCGTGAAACCGATGCTGGTGTTCCGGTTGGACCGATACCTACGTGGCGGCGATCATTATTCGTTCAACCAGCAGGGATTCGCGGCGGTGCGGTTTACGGAATTTCGGGAAGACTTTCATCATCAGCATCAGAACGTGCGTACCGAAAACGGTATCGAATATGGGGATGTGCCGAAATTTGTGGATTACGACTACGTGGCGCACGTGGCGCGGCTGAATGCGGCCACGCTGGCGTCGTTGGCGGCGGCTCCGGCACCTCCGGCGAACGTGCATGTGCTGACGAAAGATCTGGAAAATGACTCGACGCTGACGTGGGAGGCTTCTCCGGGCGGGCTGGCTACAGAATATGAGGTCTTGTGGAGGGCGACGAGCAGTCCGGAATGGGAGCATTCACAGAAAGTCGTGGGCGCGACGCGCGTCACGCTGAAGCTTTCGAAGGATAATGTGATCTTCGCGGTGCGGGCGGTCGATGGCGCTGGGCACCGGAGCTTGCCGGTGGTGCCCGTGCCGGAACGGTGATTCGGTTCGAGACTTCAGAATCCCCACTTCTCGCGCCAAGAACGCGCGAGAAATGGGGCATCCAGAATACGAGTAGAATTGGACGAGAGGTTAATCAGTGCGGCGAACCGGCGAACCGATGACGTTGAGCCTGCCCCCGTTCACCAAGGCGGTGACGTGGCTGCTGGGAATCAACACGGGGATATACCTGCTGATGGAGCTGTTCAGCCGGGCTGCGCCGGATGTGGTGCGGTTCACCTACCGCCACTTTGAGCTGATACCGAGTGCGGTGGTACAGCATGGAGCGCTGTGGCAGCTCGGGACCTACAGCTTCCTCCACATGGGATTCTGGCACTGGTTCGGCAACATGCTGGGACTTTGGATGTTCGGCTCGCAGATTGAGGGCGCATGGGGCACGCGACGGTTCACGGAGCTGTACTCGATTGGCGTGATTGGCGCAGCGGTGACGACCGTCGGTGTTGCGTACACCAAGTTGCTGGGAGGACCGGACACAGCAACGGTTGGGGCTTCGGGCGGAGTGTTTGCCATTCTCATCGCGTTTGGAATGCTGTTCGGGGAAAACGAAATCATGATGATTCCGTTTCCCTTCCTCATCAAGGCCAAGTATTTCGTGGGCATTCTGATCGTGATCACTCTGGCGTTTGCCATGGCGGGCGGCGGCGACGTAGCTTACGTGGCGCACCTGGGCGGGCTGTTCTTCGGTTGGCTCTACGTGCGGCGCGGGCCTAAGCCGGCGCTCGTGAACGTCGGGTTCGCGGAGCGCTACTACGGCGCGCGCAATTCCTACTACCGGTGGAAGCGGCGGCGGGCGGCGAAGAAGTTTGAAGTCTACATGTCGAAGCACGACCGCCAGGTCCACTTCGACGAGCATGGGAATTACATTCCGCCGGATGACGAACCCCCCAAGGGGAATGGTGGCGGGAAATCTGGGTGGGTGAACTAGAACGACCTCTGGCATCCTGCGAAGCGAAGGCCCCCTCGCCCTTGTGTCACTGTCGCTTAGCCGGAAATTCTCATGCCGCACGGTGCATCAGAGAAACGCCTTAACATCTGTGATGGCTGCCGACGTGCGGGGGATCCTTCGACTCAGCTCAGGATGACAATTCCAGGAATTTGGTGAGTTCGGACAAGATCAGCCTGGGGAGTTCTTCCTGCTTCGCTTTTCCTTTGAATCCCAGGTCGTGACCGGCGCCTTCGATCACGAGTAACTTCGTCTTTGCGGGAATCATCTTCAGAGCACGTTCCATCTCGGCGATCGAGCCGAAGGGGTCGCGCGTGCCTTGGACGAACAACGTGGGCGTGTGCAGGTCGGGCAGGTGCTGGGTGCGCTGCTGCTCCGGTTTGCGCGGGGGATGCAGGGGGTAGGAGAGCAACAACAGCGCCGCAACCAGGCCGGGCTCTTCGGCGCAGAGCATGCTCGACTGGCGGCCGCCGTAGGAATGGCCAGCGAGGAAAGCCGAACCCGAGATCATCTTCTTGATGGCGGCGATGGCGTTTTTCAGGCCGGCGCGATCGCGGGCAGCGTCGCCGGGGCCGGGCGGGCCAAAGGATCTCGTCTGGCGATAGGGGAGATCGCAGCGAAGCACGGTGAATCCAGCGGCAGAGAAACTGTCGGCCAGAGCGATGAGAAGTGGGGCTTGCGCGTTCGAGCCTGCGCCATGTGTCAGGACGAGGCCATTGCCGTTGGATGTTTCGGGAAGATGCAGGAACCCGCGGACCTTGGGGTCGACCGCGTTGTCAACAAATTCGCGAATGGCGTTCTGGGGCAAGAGAACATTCTAACTGTAGGTAAACCTCCATGCCGGTTCTTGCCGCCACGGGTCAATGAGCACGCTATGGGCGGAGGCGATACTGCGCAAGATGTGTGCGTGTTATCGTTCTGACCAGGAATGAGTCCAAGGAGAACCGCGTGATGCGCACTAGAAGACGGGTCGTTTCTGTCGCGGTCTTTGCCCTGACAGCGATTGCCGCAATCGCTAGACCGGACGGGCCGTCTTTCTCTCACGGGATCATGCAAAGCTCCTGTGCGCCATGGGACGGACCGGCGGTCGCGTTCAGACTGACAACGGAACCGGCGCAGTGCAAACGATTCAGCGAACCCTACATCTCCATTGCGATCTGGCGAGGCCTGCCGATCCACGCGGGCCAAGTCGTCAAGCTCGGTGCGGGTTCAGACGCGGGTTCCGCGGCCCGCTGCGCCAAGGAGGGCGACTGCAAACTAGCGCAATCCGCCACGATCGTTTTCGACAACTATCAGGAACGCACTGCCGCGGCGGGACACTACGAACTGCAATTCAAGGGCGGCGAAATCCTGAAAGGGACTTTCGAAGTGAAATGGTGCGAAGAGCGCGTGATCTGTGGATGATGCAGCGCAGGTTTACTCAGCCCCGTCGAGTGGTACTTCGGTCAGCGTCTCGTAGACTTTCACAATTTGGATTTCATTGCCCAGGCGGGCCCAGCAGCGGAGCATGTCGGGATCTTCCTGCGCGGTACGGCGCGCGGCCTCGGAGGTCCAGTAACGCAACAGGACGTAGTGCGACTCCCGGTCTCGGTAGAGGAGGTCGCGTCCGTAGCTCTTGGCGGCAAGGATGGAACTAAGTTCGCGAAGGGTGACTAACGACGCGGCTTCCATGCCGGGAACGGGTTCCCAGACGGCCACCGACAGAATCTCCTGCGCGGCGATCGGTTGCGTCATCACGTGGGATTATAGCTTGCGGCGGCGCGTGGAGCGCGGGTTCCCGGGATGCAGCTTCTTGGCGTGCGACTTCTTCGGGTGCAGCTTCTTAGGATGCACAATACGCTCGGCCTCTTCGCTGGTGACGACGTGCAGGCGCATCAGGTTGGTGGACCCGGCGGCCTGGCGTGTGCCCGCCACGACTCCGAGCACGTCGCCGGGCTTCAGCAGGCCACGGCCAACAAGATCCTGTTCGGCCATGCTGACCATTTGCTCCGCGGAACGAGCCTGGCGGCAGGGCACGGGGTGAACTCCCCAGTAAAGATTCAGACGTTGCACCACGGGCGCCAAGTGGGTGAAGGCGTAGATGGCGGCCTTGGGGCGATATTTCGAAATCATGCGAGCCGTGTTGCCGGTCTCGGTAAAGACCGCGATGGCGCCCATGGGCAGGTCTTCGGCGGAGTGGGCAATGGATTCGCAGATGGTCTCGGCGACGGAGAGCCCGCTGTGTTCGCGGCGGCGGCGGAACTGGACGAAGTCGCCCATGTTGCACTCGGCTTCCACTACGATGCGGGCCATGATGGAGACGGATTCGCGCGGATACTGGCCGCTGGCGGTTTCCGCCGAGAGCATGACGGCATCGCTGCCGTCGAAAATGGCGTTGGCCACGTCGCTGGCTTCGGCGCGGGTGGGGCGCGGATTTTCGATCATGGATTCGAGCATTTGCGTAGCGGTGATGACAGGCTTGCGCCAAGCGGAGGCGCGGCGGATGACATGCTTCTGAATCACCGGGACTTTTTCCGGCGCCATTTCGACGCCGAGGTCGCCGCGGGCAACCATGACTCCGTCGGCAACTTCGAGAATCTCTTCCAGATGGTCGATGGCTTGCGGCTTTTCCAGCTTCGCAATCACGGGGACGTCGCTGTGGTGGGTGGCGATGATGTGCTGGACCATGCTGACGTCGGCGGCGGTACGGACGAAGGAGAGAGCGACCGCGTCGACCCCGTGGCGGAGACCGAATTCGAGGTCTTTGCGGTCTTTTTCGGTCAGCGCGGGAATGGAGAGAGCGATGCCGGGGAGATTGATGCCCTTGTGCTCGCCCAGCATGCCTCCGTTGAGAATGTCACAGAGCACGTCTTTGCCGTGGATTCCACGGACGCACAGTTCGATCAGACCGTCGCTGAGCAGGATGCGGGCGCCAGGCGTGATCTCATGGGCAAGATCGGGGAATGTGGTGGAGATGCGCTCGGCGTTTCCGGGGACATCCCGGGGAGTGATGGTCACGACTGACCCGGTTTTCAGAAGAACGGGCTCGTGCCGTTCCAGCGGGCCGGTGCGGATTTTGGGGCCCTGCAGGTCTTGCAGGATGCAGACGGTGCGGCCCTCGCGGTCGGCAGCGCGGCGCAGGCGTTGGATGTTGCGGGCGTGATCTTCGTGTGTACCGTGAGAAAAGTTGAGGCGCGCGACGTCCATGCCGAGGCGGAAAAGTTCACGCATGGCGGCTTCGGTGTTGCAGGCGGGGCCGATGGTGCAGATGATCTTGGCACGGCGGGCGACGGGCATGGCGCAAACCCGCGTGGGCGACTGCGGGGCTGCGACCGCAGAATAGTTCTCCACCTTCGTGTCATTGTCACTTGCTATCAATGTCTGCCTCGATCAGGAACGTAAGGGCAATTGTAGAGACGTAGCTGGCTACGTCTCGGCCTACGGCAATCCGAACGATGGTGAGAGAGACGTTACAAGCAACGTCTCTACGAGGGCAAATCGGCCGCCTTGGGGCCATTGATCGCCGTGAGTTCTTTGCCCAGCATGGCGCGCGGGAACAGCAGGGCATTGAATTCCGCGCCCACCAGGACGACCAGGGAAATCATGTACATCCATACCAGCAGCGCCATGGCGACTCCGAGCGATCCGTAAATTGTGGCGAAGTTGGCGAAATGCTGCAAATACGAACGAAATCCAATCGTAACCGAAAACCACAGGACGGTCGCCAGAGTCGCACCGGGAATGACGCTATGCCAGGGCTGGGTGCGGGGGACCGCGTTGTGGTAGATGAGCGCAATCACCGCGATGCTGGTAAGTGTGGCGATCAGCCAGCGGATCGAACCCCAGAGCAAGAGAACGTAGACGCTGAAATCGGGATCAATGTAGGGCAGAAGGCGAGTCTCGAGCTTGCTGCCCACAGCCACCAGAAGCGTGGCGAAGGTCATGGGAATGAGGGCAAAAACGACCAGCAGGAATGCGATGAGGCGCTCTTCGACCAAGCCCCAGATTTTCGGCAGTTCATAGCAGCGGCGGAAACCATCCATCCAGGAAATCATGACGCCGGAAGCGGTCCAGAGCGTGATGACGGAAGTCGTGGTCAACAGGCCAACCGGATGTTGCGCGGCTCCCTTCAGATAGGTGAGGGCGGTGGTTCCGCCGGCCGGGAGGATGCTGCCCAGTGCGTAGGAGATTTCCCGCAGATAAGGAGCACCCTTTCGCCAGTTGGCCAAGCCGGATCCGATGATCAACAGGACTGGGAAGAAAGTGAGAATCGAGGAATACGCCGACGCTTTGGCAGTGGCGAAGGCGTCGTGGACGAAGGCCCGCCAGAAGGCCAGTCGCAAGAGGCGGAAGAAACGTAGCATCCGTTGCCCTAGATTAGGGCCGCGGGGCACCGGGCGCAAGGAGGGAAGTAGCGCAGGTTCCTCGATACGCACTCGCTGGGGGGTAGCGTGCATTCGTAGTTAGAACAAGAAGCAAGTTCGGGGGTGAACGGGCTCACCCCCGAAGCTGGCTTCAGTTTCGACTACTCGGCCGCGGGAAGTTCCGCGGGCAGATCGTCGGTCTCGCCTTCGTGGCGCATCATCTCGAGAGCACGTTCCGCTTCTTCGTATGCAGCCGAGACTTCCGCCTGCACCTTGGCGGCGGCCTCTTCCATTTCCGGCGAGAGGCGCACGTTGCGGTAGTACTCCATGCCGGTACCGGCTGGGATGAGACGTCCGACAATGACGTTCTCCTTCAGGCCGCGCAGGTGGTCCACCTTGCCGTTGATGCTGGCTTCGGTGAGCACGCGCGTGGTCTCCTGGAACGACGCCGCCGAGATGAAGGAGTCGGTGGAGAGCGATGCCTTCGTGATGCCGAGGAGCAGGGGCCGTCCAGTGGCCGGCTTGCCGCCCTCTTTGATCACGCGCTCGTTCTCTTCGCGGAACGCGAACTTGTCGAGCTGTTCCTCGAGCAGGAATCGCGTGTCGCCCACGTCTTCGACCTTCACCCAGCGCATCATCTGGCGGACAATCACTTCGATGTGCTTGTCGCTGATGTTGACGCCCTGGAGCCGGTAGACTTCCTGGATTTCGTTCACCAGGTAAGACTGCAGCTCTTTTTCGCCCAGAACGGCCAGGATGTCGTGCGGGTTGAGCGGGCCGTCCATCAGAGGTTCGCCCGCTTTCACGCGCTCGCCTTCCTGCACGTTGATGTGAACGCCACGGGGGACTGAGTATTCTTTTTCGGTGCCGTTGTCGGCCACGACGTAGATCTTGCGCTGGCCCTTGGACACTTCGCCGAACTTGACCGTGCCATCGATTTCGCTGATGACCGCGGTTTCATGCGGCTTGCGGGCTTCGAACAGCTCGACCACACGCGGCAGACCACCGGTGATGTCTTTGGTCTTGGTGGTTTCGCGCGGGATCTTCGCGAGCACGTCGCCCGGAGAAACGGTGTCGCCATCCTGCACCATAAGGTGGGCGCGGGAAGGCATGAGGTAGCGCTTGCTGGCCTTGCCCTTGATGACAATGGCGGGCTGGCGCTTCTCGTCGGGCGAATCGCCGACCACGTGACGTGACAGGCCGGTGACTTCGTCCACTTCTTCGTGGAGCGTGACACCATCCTGCAAGTCCTTGAACTGCGCGGCGCCGCCGATTTCCGTCAGGATAGCGAAGGTGTAAGGATCCCACTCGACCATGATCTGGCCTTGCGTGACCGGATCGCCATCGTTGACTTTCAGTTTTGCGCCGTACACGACGGAATAGCGTTCGCGCTCGCGATTCTTCTCGTCGACGACCGCGATCGAGCCCTGACGGTTCATGACCACGAGATCGCCAGTCTTCGCTTTGACGGTCTGCAGGCCGATGAAGCGCACGTTGCCAATGTTTTTGGCCTCAAGGCGCGACTGCTCCGACACTCGCGATGCCGTACCACCGATGTGGAAGGTACGCATGGTGAGCTGGGTTCCAGGCTCGCCAATGGACTGCGCCGCGATGACGCCGGTCGCTTCGCCCAGTTCGACGAGGCGTCCGGAAGCCAGGTTGCGGCCGTAGCACATGACGCAGACTCCGCGTTTCGATTCGCAGGTCAGCACGGAACGGATTTTCACCCGCTCGATCCCAGCGGCCTGAATCGCTCCCGCGAGGTCTTCGGTGATCTCGTTGTTGATATCCACGATCACGTTGCCGTCGTAGTCTTTGATCTTCTCGAGCGATACCCGTCCGATGATGCGGTCGCGCAGCGCTTCGATGATCTCGCCGGCTTCCACGATGCCCGCCACGTAAATGCCGTCGACCGTGCCGCAGTCGTACTCGCTGATGATGACGTCTTGCGCGACGTCGACCAGGCGGCGAGTCAGGTAGCCGGAGTCCGCCGTCTTGAGCGCCGTATCGGCCAGACCCTTGCGGGCGCCGTGCGTCGAGACGAAGTACTCCAACACCGTCAACCCTTCACGGAAGTTGGCCGTGATGGGCGACTCGATGATTTCGCCGGAAGGCTTGGCCATCAATCCGCGCATGCCGGAGAGCTGGCGAATCTGCTGTTTCGATCCGCGAGCGCCGGAGTCGGCCATGACGTAAATCGGATTGAGTTCGCCGGCCTTGTCGCGGCGTTGCATTTCACCGAACATTTCGTCGGCCACTTTTTCCGTAATCGCCGACCAGATTTCGATGACTTTGTTGTAGCGCTCGCCGTTGGTGATGGCGCCGTCCAGGTATTGCTGCTGCACGGCAACAACTTGCTTCTCGGCGTCCTTGACCAGGGTCTTCTTGCTGTCGGGGATGACCATGTCGTCGATGCCGATGGAGAGGCCGGCGCGGGTCGCGAACTGGAAACCCAGCGTCTTGACTTCATCGAGCATCTTGACGGTGACCTCGAGGCCGAACGTCAGATAGCAATAGTTGACCAGCGCGCCGATGCCCTTCTTCTTGAGGAGGCCATTGATGTAGGGCATGCCCTCGGGCAGGTGATCGTTCAGAATGGCGCGGCCCACCGTCGTGTTGACGAAGGAGCGCTCAATTTGCACCGGCTCGGTGTGAATGATGTCCTGATCGTCGTAAGCGGTGGTCAGGTCAATCAGCGAACCGCTGTAGCGCAGACGAATCGGCGAGAGAGTTTCGACTTCGCCCGCATTCATCGCCATCAGAACTTCTTCAATGTTGGCGAAAGCGCGGCCTTCACCCTTCGCGCCCGGCTTCGCTTTGGTCAGGTAATAGAGGCCGAGCACCATGTCCTGCGTGGGCACGGTGATGGGCTGACCCGAAGCGGGCGAAAGAATGTTGTGCGAGGCCAGCATCAGTACGCTGGCTTCGACCTGCGCTTCCGGCGACAGCGGAATGTGAACCGCCATCTGGTCGCCGTCGAAGTCGGCGTTGAATGCCGTGCAGACCAGCGGATGGATCTTGATGGCCTTGCCTTCGACCAGCACCGGCTCGAACGCTTGAATGCCGAGGCGGTGCAGCGTGGGAGCGCGGTTCAGCAGCACGGGGTGATCCTTGATGACTTCTTCAAGGATGTCCCACACGATGGGTTCCTGCTGCTCGACCATCTCTTTGGCTTGCTTGATGGTGGTGACGTTGCCCGTCTGCTCGAGCCGGTGATAGATGAAAGGCTTGAACAGTTCTAGCGCCATCTTCTTGGGCAGACCGCACTGGTGCAGCTTGAGTTCGGGACCGACCACGATGACGGAACGGCCGGAGTAGTCGACGCGCTTGCCCAGCAGGTTCTGGCGGAAGCGGCCCTGCTTGCCTTTGAGCGTGTCGGAGAGCGACTTCAGCGGACGGTTGTTCGCGCCACGCAGTACCCGGCCTCGGCGTCCGTTATCGAACAGGGCGTCGACGGCTTCCTGCAGCATGCGCTTTTCGTTGCGCACGATGACTTCGGGAGCGTGCAAGTCCATCAGCTTCTTCAACCGGTTGTTGCGGTTGATGACGCGGCGGTAGAGATCGTTCAAGTCAGACGTGGCGAAGCGTCCGCCATCGAGTGGAACCAGTGGGCGGAGCTCCGGTGGAATGACCGGGATCACGTCGAGGATCATCCAGTGCGGCTTGTTGCCGCTCTTGCGGAAAGCCTCGACGACTTTCAGACGCTTGGCGTACTTGAGCCGCTTCTGCAGCGAGCTCTCGTTCTTCATCTTCTCGCGCAGTTCGACGGAAAGGCCGTCGATGTCGACGCGCTTGAGCAGTTCCTTGATCGCTTCAGCGCCCATCATGGCCTTGAAACCGGCCGGACGGTACTGCTGGTCGAGTTCGCGGAACTTGGCTTCGTCCTTGATGACCTCGCGGTCTTTTACCGGAGCGTCGCCGGGTTCGACCACGACGTAAGCTTCGAAGTAGAGCACGGACTCAAGATCGCGCAGCGAGATATCGAGCAGGTGGCCGATGCGGCTGGGCGATCTTGAGTCCGTGCTCTACTTCGAAGCTTACG
>JADGNQ010000109.1 GCA_017883385.1 Candidatus Sulfotelmatobacter sp. | reverse complement strand
TCAGGAGAAGCCGAAGACGACGACGCTGCGTTCGCCATTGAATCCGGAAAAGGTTGCGGCATCAATGGGCGTTTATCTGTTCAACGCCGACGTGCTCATTCCCGTGCTGCTGAAGGATGCCGAGAACCCGCAGTCGAGCCACGATTTCGGCAAAGATATTCTGCCCAAGATGGTCGACGACTACCGCGTGTTTGCCTATGACTTCGTCGACGAGAATAAGAAGGAAGCGCTCTACTGGCGCGACGTGGGCACGCTCGAGGCCTACTACGAAGCCAACATGGACATTGTCTCGGTCTCGCCCATCTTCAATTTGTACGACGAAGAGTGGCCGATCCGCACGCACCAGCGGCAGTATCCGCCGGCAAAATTCGTTTTCGCGGAGACGGGACGCACCGGCACCGCGCTCGATTCCATCGTCTCCAACGGATGCATCGTCTCCGGCGGAATCGTAAAGAACTCAGTCCTTTCCCCCGATGTGCGCGTGAATTCCTACTCCGAGGTGGACGACTGCATCCTGTTCTCGCATGTCAGCGTCGGCCGCCGTTGCCGCATTCGCAAGGCGATTCTCGACCGCGACGTGCATATTCCCGAAGGCACCACCATCGGATTCGACGCCGAGGCCGACCGCCAGCGCTATTTTGTTACGGAAAGCGGCATCACCGTGGTCACCCGCGACTATTCGCTGTTTGAGAATCCTGTGACTGTGGATTACTTCACCAGCGAGTGAGGGCCGCGCCGGACAGCCTGCCAGATCGATCTGCTAAGCTTACGGATTGCCGCAGGTCCATGCCCCGCACGGAGTCCGCTTCCTCATGAAGAATCGATCTGGCCGTTGCATTCTGGGATGCATCCTTGTCATCGCTCTGGCCGCCGGCGTCCAAAGCTGGGCGTCGGCTCCCTCCAACGACACGAACG
Source organism: Candidatus Sulfotelmatobacter sp. (assembly GCA_017883385.1). GTDB lineage: Bacteria > Acidobacteriota > Terriglobia > Terriglobales > Acidobacteriaceae > Sulfotelmatobacter. Next base: position 14,585 of record JADGNQ010000109.1, on the reverse strand, counting down.
AGAAGAACGACAAGAGCGAGAAGAACGATAAAACCGACGTACTGCTCGCGACCATGCAAGCGGAGTTGCAGCGGGCCCAGGCGAGCCTCGGCAAACTGGACCCGTCTCCCTACTTCCTCAGCTATTCCGTGTACGACCAGAGCATCGTCCTGGCTGTCGGCAGCCAGGGCAGCTTGGTAAATTCCACCCGGGCTCGCAGGCGCACAGCCAACGTCACCATGCGGATTGGTACTTCAGCGCTCGACAACTCTCACGCGCAGAGCCGTGGCTCGGCGATCACCTCCGGGACTCTCCCGCTGGAAGACGATCGCGATGCCATTGCTCACGAACTCTGGCGTCTGACCTACGAGGAATACCGCAAGGCTTCCAAGGCCTATGCGAATGTCAAGACGAACACCCAGGTGCATGCGGAGGAAGAAGACACGTCCCCGGATTTTTCGCAGGAAAAGCCGCCGACCCACGCCGACTACAAAGATGTTGCTCCCGCCCCCGATCAGCGGGCGCTGGAAAAACTGGTTCGGGAGTACTCCGCACATTTTCGCAAGTATCCTTACATTTATTCTGCGGCGGTGGTGATCACGGCGCAAAAGACGCTTTTTCACTTCCTCTCGACCGAAGGCAATCACGTGGTCGCTCCCAGCGCTTTCATCCGCGTTGCCATTGAGGCGGAAACTCGCGCCACCGACGGCATGGAGCTCATGCGCGTCGAGACTTTTCAGGCAGAGAGCCTCGACCACCTGCCGGCCCAGTCGGACGTCATCACCCGGGTGGAAAAGATGGCGTCTGATCTGAAGGCCTTGCGCGAAGCGCCCCTGGCCGAGCCTTTCGACGGGCCCGCCCTGCTTTCCGGCCGCGCTGCTGGCGTCTTTTTTCACGAGGTGCTGGGCCACCGCCTCGAAGGTCACCGCCAGCGTGGCGAGCAAGAGGGACAGACCTTCACCAAGAAAGTGGGCCAGTCGGTCCTGCCCGAATTCCTGACCGTCGTCGATGATCCCACGCAGCGCAAACTCAACGGAACCGACCTCGGCGGCTGGTACGAATATGACGATGAGGGTATGCCCGCGAGCCATGTGGAAGTTATCAAGGACGGGATCCTGAAAACTTTCCTCATGTCGCGCATGCCTATCAAGAATTTCGGGAACTCCAACGGGCACGGCCGCGCCCAGGCTGGCTTGATGCCCACCGGCCGCCAGGGCAACTTGATCGTTTCTTCGTCGCGCACAGTAAAAGACTCCGAACTTCGGCAAAAGCTGATCGACGAAGTCAAGAAACAAGGCAAGCCTTACGGACTGTACTTCGAAGACATCCAGGGAGGCTTCACGCTCACGCAGCGGTCCATGCCGCAGGCCTTCCAGGTTCTGCCGGTTCTGGTCTGGCGCGTTTATGCCGACGGGCGTCCCGACGAACTTGTCCGTGGCATCGACATCGTTGGCACTCCGCTGGCTGCGCTGAACCGCATTCTGCTGACCGGGGAAAAGACCGACGTCTTCAACGGAATCTGTGGCGCGGAGTCCGGCCAGGTGCCGGTCGCGGCTGCCGCTCCCGCCATGTTGTTCTCGGAAATCGAAGTGCAGAAGCGGGCCCATTCCCTGAACCGCCCGCCGATTCTGCCATCTCCGACCGAAAGTGACAGCGAGAAAGCTGCGGGGCCAAAACAATGAGCCGAACCGTGATCAACTTTTTTGCCCGTCGCACCCTGCTCTCGCTGCTCGCGCTCGGCCTGCTGATGCCCGCGGCAGTCGCTCAGCAGAAAGACTCGCAGCAAAAGGACTGGCAGAAGCTGGCCAGTGACGATATTGTCCTCTCGGCAATGCGCGCGGAGTTAGACCGCTCCAGGTCCCAACTGAAGATGGAGCAGGTGGCGGCGCCATACTACATCGAATATCGGGTCTTCGACGTGGACCAATATTCCGCCGAGGCCTCGTTCGGCGCCCTGCGAAGCGAGGTTCGCACGCGCATGCGCTTCCTGCGGGTCGTTGTCCGGATCGGCGATTACAAACAGGACAGCTACTTCGGCCAGGGTCAGGGCACGGTCGACTTCATGCCCCTCGACAATGACGTTCAGTCCATGCGTCACGAGCTTTGGCTGGCAACCGACCGCGCGTACAAGTCCGCGGCCGAGTCGCTTACCGCCAAGCAAGCGCAATTGAAGCAACTCACCATCGACCAACCAGTGGACGACTTTGCCCATGCGGAACCGGTGCATTCGATTGGGCCGCTGGCCAGTCTGGACTTCGATCCGCAGCCCTGGAAGAAAATGCTGCAGGATGCGTCGAATCTCTACAAGAGCGACGCTGAACTCGAATCTTTCGAGTCGAAGCTGAGTTTTCAGACAGCCAACCGTTACTTTGTGAACTCCGAAGGCACCGTGGTGCGGAGCGGCCAGGGCCTCTACGAAATGACCGTCGCGGGCAGCACCCAGGCTTCTGACGCCATGAGTTTGGAGCGTGACACCGGATTCAACGTGGCGAGCATGAAAGAGCTTCCGTCCGCCACCGAATTCCTCGCGCGCGCCACGAAACTGGCCACCACCTTGAAAGAGTTGCGTGAATCACCTGTTGCCGAAGAGGAATACCGAGGTCCCGTGCTGTTTTCCGCGCACGCCGCGACCACCATCTTCAGCAGCCTGGTGGGAGAGAACGTCCTGGGCCGCAAACCGGAACTGGGGAAGAACTCGCGTACCACCGGGGCTTTCGCGGCGAGCTACAAGACCCGCGTTCTCCCCGACTTTCTATCCGCGGTGGATGATCCAACGATTTCTTCGTACGGCGGACAATCTTTACTGGGCCACTACGAGATCGACGACGATGGCGTTCCCGCACAGCGTGTCTCCCTCGTTGAAAAGGGAACGCTCGTGAATTATGTGATCGGCCGCGAACCGATTCGCGACCTGCCAACCTCCAACGGACACGGACGGGCCCGCGTCCCCACCAATCCTGCCGGCCCCAGCCTGGGCAACCTGATCGTGACCTCGGCTCAGCCGCTCTCCAAGGAAGCGCTAAAGAAGAAACTCATCGACATGTGCCAACAGCGCGACCTGACCTACTGCTACTATGTCGAAACCTTTGGGCCGCAACTCACCCCGCGCCTGATCTACAAAGTCTGGACGAAAGACGGACACGAAGAACTCGTCCGCGGCGCGGCGTTCGGAGACTTGGACACTCGCGCCCTGCGTAGCGACCTGATCGCGGCCGGAGAAGAAACCCACGTCGACAGCCACCCGCTCAACATTCCCCACAGCGTCGTAGCGCCTTCCATACTGTTCGACGAACTCGAAGTGAAGCGCGCCAATCAGAACAAGGAGAAACTGCCCGAATACCCGCCCCCTGCGATGGGCAAATAGATCGAGGCTCCCACTGCGAACGCTTTGAGGTATGACGCAGCGATTCGTTCTGAAACTCCCTTGCACTGAGCCTCAGCCAAACACTGTGTTCTCGCACCTTCGCTTGCTACAATGCCCTGTTTCACCCCCTTGGAGGGATTTGGCCTCGAACTTCAAGGCCCACAAACACGTACTGTCTTGTGGGTAGGGTTTGGACACGTCTCAGGCTGTAAACGTCCAAACCAAAGTCTCAGGATTTGAGCACGTTTCCGGGGAGCGCAAGTGGAAGACGTCCAGGTCGTCGCGATGCTGGTCCGGCGCTGTATCGCTGGCGACGCCGCCGCCTGGGAGGAAATCGTGCAGAACTACAACCGCCGCATCTACAACATCTGCTACCGCTTCGCTGGGTCGGGCGACGACGCCGAGGACCTCACGCAAGAAGTCTTCATCAAGATGTACCGCACCCTTTCCAGCTACGACCACACCAAGGGCGCATTCGTCACCTGGGTTACGACCATCACCCGCAACCTGCTGGTCGACCACTTCCGCAAGGGCAAGCAGGACCGGATGACCGACTCCATCGACACTGCTGCTTCCGAGCATGAGGACGCCCAGCCGCTCAGTGAGCAGATCCCGGACCAATCCGCTCCACCCGATGCCCACATACGCAGCCGCGAGGTCAGTGAGACCGTCCATTCGGCCCTGGCCAAGCTTTCGCCAGAGCTTCGGGAAGCAGTGATTCTAAGGGACTTACAAGATATGGACTACCGCGAAATTGCCACCGCTTTGAGGGTTCCGGAGGGTACCGTGAAATCACGAATAAATAGGGGGCGGGCGGAACTTGCACGCCTATTACAACGTACCTATAGGCAGGTGATGTGATGTCAGACCAGACCAGTAACGGAATGCACTGCAACGAGTTCGATCTCCTGCTCTCGGACGCCCTCGACGGCGTCCTGACCGGGGCTCAACTCGACCGGTTCCAGGCCCACACCCGCGGTTGCAAAGCGTGTGGACCGCTGTTCGCCGAAGTTGAGGCGGGCCGCAACTGGCTGAAGGGTCTCACGGAGGTGGAGCCTCCAGCCAGCCTGGTCACGAATATCCTGGCATCCACAACGGGCGTTGACACCCAACGCCTGCGGACCGTCGAACGCGCGCCCCAGCCCGGCATTACCTGGCTGGAACGTGTGCAAGCCTCGGTCTCCGGATTCATGGAACCGATCTGGGCCACAGTCCGTCAGCCGCGGTTTGCCATGTCATTCGGCATGGCCTTCTTCGCGCTGTCGGTAGGCCTGACCGTAGCCGGCGTTAAACCCGCAGACCTGACTAAGATCAGCCTGCGTCCGGCCGCGATCCGGCGCACGTACTACAGCACCCGAGCCCAGGTCGTGCATCGCTACGAAAACATCCGGTTTGTCTACGAAGTGGAATCGCGCGTGCGCGAAATCAAGCGCAACATCACGCCCGCCGAGCCTGCCCCGGCCAAACCGAAAGACAACAAGAACGACACAACACAACAGCCCGAGCAGAAGCAGGAACGCAACTACAGCCAAACCGATAGCCATCTCATTCTGGCCAGCGCTCCTCTGGGTCCATCTGTAAACGATCTGCCTGTAGTGTCGGTGACCACTGACAGGAGGTTCGTATGAACTGCGCCACACACAGCGACATTGCTGCAGTGGCCTTTTGCCGCACTTGCGGCAAGCCACTCTGCAATCAATGCACCCGCGACGTCCGCGGAGTAATTTACTGCGAGGCCTGCCTGGCCGCGCGCATGGAAGGTGCCGGTTCAGCCCCAGCCGCAGGATTTATTCCTCCGGTGCAGACCGTGTATCCGCCCATGGGATCGTCTTCATCGGCGCCTCGGCCTGCGCTCAACACTGGTCCCAATCCTGCAGTGGCCGGAATTCTCGCCGGATTCTTCCCCATCGGCGTCGGAGCGGTCTACACCGGCCAATATGCCAAGGGATTGTCGCACCTGGTCATCACGGTTTTGATGATCCTCGGCGTCAGTTCCGATCTTCCCTGGTACATGATCACGGTCATTGCGATCTCCATGGGATTCTTTTACGTCTACCAGATCATCGACGCCATTCGCAGCGCGAAGGCGATCCAGGTGGGAGAACCTGCCCCCGATCCATTCGGTCTGGCACAAGCGTTTGGCGCCGGTGATAGATTCGAAGGGACCAAGGTCCCAGCCGGGGCCGCCATTCTGATCGGCCTGGGTGTGCTGTTTCTTCTGCACACCGCTGGCCTCTTTCAATTCGGTCTGGATCGCTTCTGGCCACTCATTCTGATCTTCCTCGGCGTCTGGCTCTTCGCCAAACATTGGGGACTCATCGGCGGCAGTTTCGCGGTATGCCGCTGCGAGCGCTGCCGCACCAATAAACTCATGGGTCCGGCGATCCTGGTAACCCTGGGTGTGCTCTTTCTGCTCGACAACGTTTCCCGCGTAGGCTTTGGTCGAACCTGGCCCGCCATCCTGTTGGTGATTGGAGTGGTCAAACTGATGCAAAGCAACGCGTCATCCGACGGACACATCGGCTCGCTGCCTCCGGGCGTGCGGCCCGGGGTTCCGCCGAGCGTTCCTCCGCCTCCCCAGGCAACGCAGGGTCCGGAGCAGCCAGCCTCTTCCGGCGAGGTGAACAATGTCTAGCCCAATGTCGACCCCGGGATATGCTCCCGTCCCTCTTCCGCCCCCTCTGCCACGGCCTCGCCGTTCTTTCGCGGGACCGTTCGTCCTGATCGTGCTCGGCACCGTGTGCCTGCTCGCCACCATGCGTGTTCTGTCCATGGGCCGGTTGGCGCACCTGTTCGCCAACTACTGGCCGGTGTTGCTCATTTTCTGGGGCGTGATCAAGCTGCTTGAGCACATGCGAGCTCAGCGGGAAGGCACTCGCTCTCCCGGCATCGGCGCGGGAGGAGTCTTCCTGGCCATCATGATCGTCGTTTTCGGTTTGATCGCAACCCAACTCGAACACGTCAACTGGTCTGGTTTGCGCGACGGGTTCAACGTCGACGACGGCGATTTTTCCAATATTTTCGGAGAAACCTATAACTTCGACGACCACCTCGAGCAGAATTTCCCCGCCGGAGCGAGCCTCAAAATCATCGACACGCGCGGCGCCGTCAGCGTCCACGCCTCCGACGATAACAAGATCACCATCAGCGTCCGCAAACGTGTGGGGGCAGAGAACCAGGAATACGCGGACAAGTACAACCACGAAACCAAGCCCACGATCACCGCCATCGGCGGACTGATCACCGTCGATGCCGTGGCCGAGGGCGCAGGAGATCATCCGGTCGAGACCGACCTCGACATCTCCCTGCCGCGCAAAGCAGCAGTCACCATCTCCTCCCGCCGCGGCGATGTGAATGTGGTCGGCCGCGACGGTAACATCGATGTGTCCGCCCAGCATTCCGACACATCCATCGAGGACGTAACCGGCAGCGTCAAAGTAAGCCAGGAAAAAGGCTCAGTGAAAGTCGAGCAGATCACCGGCGACGTGCACGTGGAAGGCCGGGTCAACGAAGTCTCAGTCTCCGACGTGAAAGGCGCGGTGCAACTCGACGGCGAATTTCAGGAGAGCGTAAAACTGGCCCGCATCGACAAGACCGTGACCTTCAAGTCCTCGCGCACTGACATGGAGTTCTCGCGCATTGCGGGATCGCTCGACCTCGACTCCGACGATCTCCACGCCGAAGAGATCACGGGCCCGTTGCATCTGACGACTCGCTCGAAGAACATCCGTCTCGACAGCATCTCAGGCGATGTTCGCCTTCAGGATGACAACGGTACCGTCGAGTTAGTGATGCGCACCCTGGGCAATGTCCAGATCGACAATCGCAATGGTGACATCCAGTTTAGCGTGCCCGAAAAGGCCGGCTTCCGCCTGGATGCACGTACGCGCGGCGGCGAGATTCAGTCGGACTTCCCCGAGCTGAAGGTGAACAACGACGAGCACGAGTCCAAGGCCAGCGGCAGTGTTGGCAACGCCTCCTCCCACGTCGTGCTCAACAACGAGCACGAAGGCATTGAGATTCGCAGGGCTCCGGTGAACGGCGGGCCGAAAGAAGGAATTACCGGCGGAGTCTCAGGCGGAATACCGGGCGCCAAGGGGGCGAAGCCCGGCAAAGCCCTGCCTGAACCGAAGGAAAAAGTCGAACCAACCGAGAACTGAAAAGCAATCTATGTGGGGACAGCCGCCTTCGGCTGTCCTACATGGTCGGAACCCCACTTCTATCTTCTACAGAACACTAGCGGCATCTGGTCAGTCGATTTCTCATCGATCGACTGGCTTGCTCCGTTTTCGTCGCGCTCCGGGGTAGAGATTTATGATCGAGTAGGTCGCTCCAACGAACGCGTGCCGATGCGGCCCGCCGGAAGTGAGTCCCGCTTCAAACCCACTATCAATCACCAACCGCGGAACTACCGTGTACGTCAGTGCCCACAGTGAAGACGCGAACCCTGGTGTGGATTGGTTGAGTTGGGTGTCACCGTAGAACTCTCCCGTGAACTGAAGCTTGCCGTGCATGACGTGTGAAAACGCCAGATTCAATTGCTGATTTTTGTCAAAGCCGGACGCATTCGGCCGTCCGATCAGGAATTCAGTGATGTTGAAATCGAAATGAAACTGCGCGATGTCTTTGCTCGCCAGGAAGGTAAATGCGTGATCTACGTGCCCCGTTCCCAAACCATCTTCGGTGCTGGCAGAGGGTATCTTGACGGCATAGCCGAAGGACAGGGTCGGTACCCGTTTCGTTTGCCGGTAGACGCGGATCTGCGGACCGAGCCAATTGTCTCCGAAAGTCCGGTGCGTGCCACTTGCGTCAGTCTGTGACAGGAACGAGGTTGTGTTCCAGCGCAACTCGACATCGCACAGCATCCCAAATTTCAGAAGACCACCCGCCGACGTTTGCCGCACGCCCGCTCCGGGCCACAGCCGGTCCCAGCCATACTCCAGTTCCAATACGCCGTATTGCGTGATGTCGGCAGGATTCGCCACCGTCGGCCGGTTCGGATTCGCAACGATGGAATCTGCGTAGCACCCGGTCTGCTTTCCCATCCATTGCCCAGCGGCCTGATGGCTTGCAGCAAGAAACACAGACAGGGTCACAACGGCGAATCGCAAAATTCTTCCACTCCGCCCTAGGAAGCGAAGTGGACGGCGTCTTCGACAGATCAGCGATTGCGCCTTTGTTGTACTAATTGCTCAATCCTCGTCAACACCTCGTCCTCACTCAACGAACTGGAGTCAATCAGCACGGCATCCGCGGCAGCCGCCAGCGGAGACGCCGCCCGCGTCCGATCGCGCCGGTCGCGCTCTCGCAGTTCCGCAGCCACATTCGCGGCCACGTCGCCCTTGATTTTTTGCTGCGTCATGCGCCGCTGCTCACGTACCACCGGATCGGCATCCAGGAAGATCTTCAAATCCGCATCGGGAAAAACTTTCGTTCCGATGTCACGGCCCTCCATTACCACGCCACCGCCCGCGCCCATCTCCCGCTGATGCGCCACCATCCACTCCCTGACGTGGGGATGAACCGATACCCGCGAAGCCCCTTCGCTCACGTCGCGCTCGCGAATTCGCGAAGACACGTCCCGCCCATCCATCAGCGTGCGGTTTCCGCCGATCGTCGGCTCGAGTTGAATCCGCAAGTTCTGCGCCAGCTTCACCAGGGCCGTTTCATCGTCGAACGAAACATCTCTCTCGATCGCCTTCAACGCCAGCGCGCGATACATCGCTCCGCTCTCCAGGTTCACATACCCGAGCTTGCGCGCCAGCCGCGAAGCAATCGTGCTCTTGCCCGCACCCGCCGGCCCGTCAATGGCAATCGTCAGTTTGCGAGGAGATTGTTCGTCGGTCGAATGGTCATTCATCGTTGAAGTTAAAGATTGTACACGCCCCAGGTACATGGACCAGACCGACTCATGTGGCGACGGCCGCCTCGGCCGTCCCGCGAAGGCGAAGCCAAGCGGCTGTGTTCGGCTCGTGTGGGCCGACTGGTGCTCGTGTGGGGCCGGGTCTCAGACCCGGCCGGGCGGAAGCTCCGCGGTTATCTCCCCACTCGCTGGATGGATTGCGCGAACCAAGAGTCAGCCCACGCTAATCTCCCCCGCCCGCACCTGGTCCGCCGTCCATCCCAAGTCCCGCAGCTTCCGAATGCTCAACGCATCATGCCGCTTCGCCAGCCGCACCCCCGCCGCATCGCGCACCAGATCGCAGTGATAGTAATCCGGCACCGCCAGTTCCAGCGCCCGAAACAAGAGAATCTGCCGCGCCGTCGACTTCAACAGGTCCGCTCCGCGCACCACCTCCGTGATCCCCATCGCGGCATCATCCACTATGACCGCCAACTGATACGCCGGCACATCATCGCGTCGCCACACAATGAAGTCCCCAAAATCACGCCCCGCAACAAACCTCTGCGGGCCCAAGTGCAAATCCGTAAAGCAAATCTCCTCTCCATCGGGAACACAAAACCGCCAGTTCACTCCCCCGGGTCCAGCCCATGGTTCGGAACATGTGGAGACAGCCGCCTCGGCTGTCCCGCGAAGGCGAAGCCGAGCGGCTTCGGAGACAGCTGTCCGGCAAGTCCCCGGATACACCGGCTCATCATCCAACTCATTCGGCGCTCCCGCCGCCTGCGCCACATCCTTCCGCGAACAAGCACACGGATAAATCATCCCTCGATCGCGCAGCTTCTTCCACGCCTCCAGATAGTGCCCCCGCCGTTCACTTTGTGTATACGGACCAACCGGCCCACCGCAGTCCGGCCCCTCGCCCCACTCGATCCCGAGCGATCGCAAATCTTCCAGCATGGCCTGCACGAACTCCGGCCGACACCGCTGCGAATCCAAATCCTCATTGCGGAAAATCAACTGGCCGCCCTGCTCCGCCGCACGCCGCGCCGCAACCCAGAACGTGCGCGCATGCCCCAGATGCAGCAGGCCCGTAGGCGAAGGCGCGAGGCGCCCGCGATAGGATCTGAAATTAGGATCAATAGGCATGATTGTGATGACTAGCGGGATGCCGGGAAAAGACTGTGGGCGCCGGCAACACAGTGAAAGAGCGGCACTTTCAGCGCCGCGTTGAGCACGCAAAATCGATGCGGACCCGTGCTCATCTATTGTCTGCTAACGCAGCCCTCGCAGGGCGCGTTTACACTCGTTTCTACTTGCCGCTTGATGTCGTGCGCACAAGGCCGGTGAGGCAGACGCGGTTGCGTCCCGCTTGCTTCGCGGCATAGAGCCCGGTGTCCGCTGCGCGGACCAGTTCATCACGGGTGGTGCCGTGGTCGGGGAAAGCGGCGACGCCGGCACTGAGAGTGACCGTGCGCGGAACCCCCGGAAACTGCCAGCCTTCCACCAGTTTCCGCAGTTTCTCGGCTACCCCAAGCGCATGCTGGGCGTTAGTCTGGGTCAGCAGGATGGCAAACTCTTCTCCTCCATAGCGGCAAACCACGTCAATCTTGCGCAACTGCTGGTGGAACAGGGATGACACCTGCCGCAGCACCTCGTCCCCGAGCAGATGCCCAAACTCATCGTTCAACCTCTTAAACTGGTCGATGTCGACCATCACCACTGCCATCCCTGTTCCGCAGCGCCTGGCACGTTCGATCTCTTCCATAATACGCAACTCAAAAAAGCGCCGGTTAAAAATGCCGGTCAGACCATCGAGATAGGAGAGTTGCCTGATTCTCTCGACGTAGTGTGCATTCTGGATGGAACTGGCGCAGATGTCGGCTACCGACTCCAGCGACTGCAGTTCGTTCTCGCGAAACGCGTTGCACTGGGAGCTATGCAGAGTGAGTATGCCCAGCGTCTGTCCAAACGAGATCAGCGGAATGCTCATGCGGGAAGCGCAATCGGTGAACAGTTTGAAGGAGTTCGGGGCATTCAGGTCTTTCTCGATGAGCGTGCCGCCTGTGGTCAGAATGCTTGACCACGGCTCGCGGTCAGCCGACAGGCGCCCGCCGGGAAGAGTACAGGGAGTCAGCATCCCCTCATGCGCCCGCATGACCAGGTCGCCATCTTCTCGCAAGAACAGTGACACATGCGACACCTGAAAGGCCTGCTGAATCACCAAACACACGCGCGACAGCAGATCTTCGAGATCCATTACGGCGGTGGTCTGCTGCGCGATTGCGTTGATGGCCTCCAGTTGCCGTGCCCGCTGCCGTTCCAGCGAATAAAGGCGCGCATTCTGGAGGGCGATTGAGGCCTGCGTCGAGAACAGAGTCAGAAGATCGATGGTTTCATGGTCGAAGTAATCGAGGCGGTCGCTTTGGCAATCGAGCACCCCTACAACTTCATCGCGAACCATGAGCGGGATGGCTAACTCGGAGCGAGTGGATTGCGCGGCACAAACATACCGCGGATCTTTGCTGACATCGGGAGCATAGATCGGTTGTTTCTTGAGAACCGAGGCTCCGATGATGCCTTCGTGGCATCCCATGCAGATACTATCCTTGCCGGGATCCCAGCCGATCTGCGAACGAACGCGCAACTGCTGGGCCTCCTTGTCGAGCAGAAGGATGGCCACGTTCGGCAGATGGAAATAGTCACGCGCGATAGCCAGGATTCTCTGCAACACCTCGTCCAAATCAAAGGTGGAGAGGACCGCCTGGCCCGCATCGTACAGGACCGCGATTTTCGCCATTCAAACCGGATTGTAACGGGCGGGAACAGTTACCCCGAAGTTCCTAAAGTAACCGCCTACAAACAGAGCGACGGTGATCTCCAGGCTATCTCCACCTTCTGGCCGTGCGGATCAGGCCGTAGGCCACCAGGCAGAACCAGAAGTCCACGGCCAAGCCCAAATCTGGCTGGAATGGATGGTGACGGGCGGCAGGAGGAAGCGACGGCGCAAGGACAAAGTACGCCACGTTGCCCAACACAATTGCCAAGAGCGCCTGGAGGAAATTGACCAGCACCGATGGTTTAGACACCGCGGCACCTCGGTGCGGATTGCGCCGCGCTCAGGCGGCGTCCGTCTGCTCCTGCTACCATTCTTTCTGCCCTAGTCTCTCTACCTGACGTCGGAACCATAGCGCATGCTCGAACTTGCCACTCCGGTGAAATACGTGAAGGGTGTGGGTCCGCGAATCGCGGACGTTCTCGCGGCGAAGGGGATCCACACGGTCGGCGACCTGCTTTATTATCTGCCCTTTCGCTATGAAGACCGGCTGAACCCGCGCGGGATTGCCGAACTGCGTCCCGGCGAAATGGCCACCGTGATCGGGGAAGTGCGCAATTCCGGGTTATTCCGCACTCGCCGCATGCCCATTTTTCAGTTGACGGTTGGGCAGGGCAGGACGCGCCTGCGCTGCCTGTGGTTCAACGCGACTTACCTGCAGGATAAGTTCAAGCCCGGGCAGTTGATCGCACTGTACGGGAAGGTCGAGGAAGATGAGCGCAGCCGCGAGTTGCAAATCGTGCAGCCGCAGTTTGAGATTCTCGGAGATGCGAGCGAAGACGGCGAAAACGGCGCCGAGAAGAAAGCCGCGGAATCGCTGGAGATCGGCCGCATCGTTCCCATCTATGAGTCGATCGGACAGGGACGCCTTACCCCACGCTGGTTTCGCCGTGCCATTCGTACCGCGCTCGATAACCTGACGCCTGACCTGCCGGAGCCCATCCCGGCGGCGGTACGCGCCCACCTGGGGCTCATCTCACAACGCGCGGCGCTCTGGAGTGTGCATTGGCCTGAGCCCGGCGAGAGTTTTCAGGACCTGCAGTCGTCGCGCACGCCCGCCCATATCCGGTTGATATTCGACGAACTGTTCTTCGTCGAACTCGGCTTGGAGTTGAAGCGCCGCCAGCTTAAGGCAGAGACCGGGATTGCGTTTCGACTGGACAACGGCGTGCGCGCTGCGATCAAAAAAATATTGCCCTTCCATCCCACGGCCGCACAGAAGCGAGTACTGAAAGAGATTGCCGCTAACATGGAGAAGCCTTATCCCATGCGGCGGTTGCTGCAAGGCGACGTCGGATCAGGGAAGACGATCGTCGGATTCGAGGCCGCCATTATCGCCATCGAGAACGGCTGCCAGGTGGCGCTGATGGCTCCTACGGAAATTCTCGCACAGCAGCACTACTTCTCTGCACGGCGGATTCTGGAAAACGCCGGCTACCGCATCGTTTTGCTGACGGGCTCGCTCGAAGCCGACCGCAAGCGCGAGATCCGGCGCCACATCGCGCAAGGCAACGCGCAACTAGTGATTGGTACGCATGCGCTGCTGGAAGAGAAAGTAGAGTTCGCGAAACTGGGACTGGTGATCGTCGACGAGCAGCATCGCTTCGGCGTGATGCAGCGGCTGAAATTGATGAAGAAGACAGGCGAGGGAGAGGAGAGCAGCCGAGCTCCGCTCGTCGGGACGGGCGAAGGCGCCCGTCCCCACACGACCGCCGCACCCGCCGAGCCCGACGTTCTCGTCATGACTGCGACCCCCATCCCGCGCACGCTGGCGCTTACGCTCTATGGTGATCTCGACCTGAGTGTGCTCGATGAGCTTCCCCCCGGCCGTACTCCCATCGTCACCCGTTGCGGCTCGGACGACGAGTCGCCGAAAGTGTGGGAGTTCGTCCGTAAGCAGGTGGTTGCCGGACATCAGGCCTACGTGGTCTATCCCGTGATCGCTGAGAATGAAGAGAGCGAGCTCAAGGCTGCGATCAAAATGTACCGCGAGCTCAGTGGCGTCGTCTTCTCCGATCTCAAAGTCGGCCTGCTGCACGGCCGCCTCGACGCCGAGCTGAAAGACCAGGTCATGCGCATGTTTCAGAAGGGCGAACTGCAGATTCTGGTCGCGACCACCGTCATCGAAGTCGGAGTGGACGTGCCCAACGCGACGGTGATGGTAATCGAACATGCGGAGCGCTTTGGCCTGGCGCAGCTGCACCAGTTGCGCGGACGCATCGGTCGCGGCGCCGCTAAGTCATATTGCATCCTGATGACTGGAGGCAAAGTCAGCGAAGAGGGACAGCGACGGCTGGATGCCATGGTGAAGACCAACGACGGCTTTCAGATCGCCGAGCTCGACCTCGAACTCCGCGGGCCTGGGGAATTCTTCGGCACGCGCCAGGCCGGGATGCCGAGCTTCCGCGTGGCCAACATCATCCGCGATGCACAGTTGCTCGAGGCTGCGAAGCGCGAGGCCGCCGCCGTGGTGGCCGGGCCGAACTCCGAGATCTCCGCCGAAGAGATCAGCCGAGCCCTAGTGCACATGCGGGCGCTCTGGCAGCACACGTATGGGCTGGTTG
>JADGNQ010000108.1 GCA_017883385.1 Candidatus Sulfotelmatobacter sp. | reverse complement strand
TTTCGAACGGACGTGGATGAAGTGAATGTCGAGTCCGTCGATCTCGGTGATGAACTGCGGTAGGGCGTTCATCTTTGCCTCGATCTTGCGCCAGTCATACTCCGTCGCCCAATAGCGTGCCAGCGCCTGAGTGGTCGCGAGCTGCACGCCTTGCGTCGCATCCGTAACCGTTTCTCGTTCAGGCCACTTTGTTGCGTGGACGCGTCTGCGCAATTCAGTCAGTTCCGCTTCTGGCACACTCACCTTGGGGAACGGACGAATCGCATTATTGTCATCTGCCTGCTTGCTGTTTTGTCGTGTAGCACTGGTTTGGGTCATGTTGTCGTCCTTCTGAGGGGTTTTGAATCGTTTTGGTTTGCGTTGCGGTTGAATGGTGTGTGGTCTTCGTTTCATTCCTGTCAGCTGTAGCTCCGAGTATTAAGGTTCGCAATGAGTAAAGACGAAATCGTGGGCTTAGGGATCATCTTCCGCCGCACCACCTGATATGCCTTTCACCGCAACTTCTTGTTCCAACCCTAACAAGGTGAATGTCTGGTCACCCCTTGTTCCCGCGAGTTCATTGATCAGCGATTCGATGAAAATCCGCACGCAAGGGCTGACTGGTGCACCTAGGAGTTCGGTGGCTTTCATGGTCGACCTGTGCTTTCCCTGCAAAGAACTTTTTCCAGTGATCGTAAGAACCACGATTTCATGGACGGCAGAAACGACACTCCCAGCTCTCCGGACCGATACAGAATCTCGCCACGCTCAGTTTTGCGCACGCTTCCGTTAGCCCGGTGCGATCTATTTCGACCTCTGTAAGGACCGCATAGGTCTAGGTCTCCGCGTTGAGCGCGCTTAGAGTTGGCGATGAGGACAACGAGTTGATCGTGGGATGTTAGTGCCATCAGTTTTTTCATGCTCATTGTCGTTTGCCTTCGCTTGTGCAGTTCCCAATTAAACGGCGTCGCGCCGAGTACTTGACGTCGGGGGCACGCGCGGTTCAACGCTTCTGATACGGATGGAAGATGTAGTCCTTCGCCTTCACGGCCGTATGGCAGGCGTTTCCGCAGTCTGAGAGGCTTTTGGGATCGGCCTCGAACTTGTCCGATGCGGCGACGTAGTTGAACACCGCGTATCCCCATCCGCCGCTTTTCGGAAATCGCTTGCTGTCTTTTTCCATGACGAAAGCCTGTTTAAAGACGTCGGGCACATCCACGACGAACTGGGCCTCCGTGCTCTTCTTCGGCTTCCACTGGAGCTTCGCGACCTTGGCGCCATCCGGGAAAGGCCGGCCATTGCCCGGAATGCCGGACTTGTACGCCTGGATCATGGTCGGATTGGCGACGATCACCTTGAGCACTTCGTCGGTCCGCGCGGAAGAGACCACCGACCAGTCCTCGTATCCCTTGAAGTCGGCGAACTCGATTCCGCTCGGCGATTTCAGCGAGTACTTGTCCTTGTCTTGGACCTGGACTTGGTCTTGCGCGAAAAGGGCCGCGGCGCCGAGGACGGCGAGCACTGCCACGACTGTCGCAATCACGATAAAGCCGGCGATAGGTACCACGGCGGCGCGTGTTTCTATCTTCCGTTGTTGTTCTGGCAACACCGATTTCGTCACACGTTCAGCCATAATGTGTTCTCCTTCACAAAAAAGTTTTCTAAGTCTGATCAGTGCATCTCGAACGATTGCGATTAGGCCAGACCTCGGGGAGCAAAACAATTGGACGAAGGTATCGACAATACCTTCGTATCTAGTGAGCGGGGAGGAAATTTCCTTCGATTTGGTCGATTTTCAGGACTAGGCCATAGCCTCAGGCATGAAGGCACTGCAGTGGATACAAAAATAAGGGCAATACCATCGTCCAATTGCGCGGCCCATTTTGTTCTGGCTGAATGGGAACAGCTTTTGTCGCAGGGTGGTTCGTGTCACCCGAGCGACGGTTTTCGGATAGAGATTCTAGGTTCCTGAGATTGTCGAATACGGAGGAAATCCCATGGCAACTATAAGCGAACCTGCCAAACTCACACAGATGGACGCTCCTACGAAACCCGCACAGATTCGCCTGGCCCGCCGGTCGCCCGCCTATTGGCGCGTCACGATTGACAACCCGCCGATCAACGTCATGGGCCCGGAAATGGTGCGGCAGTTCCAGGAAGTCATCAACGCTCTCGAGATTGACGAGCAGGTCCGGGTCGTGGTCTTCGACAGCGCGGTCGACGACTACTTTCTGAATCACTCCGATTTCATGGCCAAGCTTGAGGACTTGACCTCGATGCCCGCGGGTCCTACAGGCTTGCCGCCTTGGCCGGACTTTCTCGTTCGTCTGACCCGCCTGCCAGTCGCCTCCATCGCCCTCATCCGCGGCCGTGCGACCGGCAACGGCAGCGAGATCACGCTGGCCTGCGACATGAGTTTCGCCAGCCGCGAGAAGGCCATCATCTCGCAATGGGAGGTGGGCGTAGGGATGGTCGCCGGCGGCGGCCCCATGGCCCGGCTGCCCCAACTCATCGGCCGAAACCGCGCCCTTGAGGTGCTCTTGAGCTCGGAAGACGTCAGAGCTGACCAGGCCGAGGCATACGGCTACATTAATCGCGCCCTACCCGACGCCGATCTAGATGCGTTCGTAGAGGCGCTCGCGACCCGGATCGCCAAATTCGACAAGTGGGCGATCGCCAACACCAAGCGCCTCGTCAACACCAGCCTGCCACCGGACGTCGAGCTCGGTGCCGGGTGGGATGCGTGCATCGCTTCGCTCGGGCGACCTGCTGCCCAGGAGGGGATCAAGGCGCTAATCGCGCGCGGCTTTCACAAGCCGGGGGATGTCGAAAATCGGCTCGGATACTACCTAAGCCAAATCCCGCGCTAGGCCGGCGCCGACCCGGTTCCCAACTCCGGGACGTTGAAGGATGCGAGGCGTTCGAAACCAATCTTGGAGGACCGGTTTCGAAAGTCTGTGGTTTTGTTTTACATTTTCTGCACGAAGGAGGTTTGTATGTCGCAGAAAGCCAGCGGCGTAGAGCGTGCTCAGCAAGGCGAAGTCCAGCCTCACCAACTCGGGCAGGAGGTTTTCAAAACCATCTTGTGCGAAGATGTCGATTGGAAACCGTTCCCGGCCTTCCCACCTTCCGTCCGGCTGGCCGTCGTCGTGGGTCAGCCCTCGGAGTCGGGCCATTACACAATCAGGGTCAAAACGCCCCACGGCGAGAAGCTGATGCCTCACAAACACTCAGAGGATCGAGTCTATACGGTGATTTCCGGCGTCTTTTATATCGGACTGGGTGATGAATTCGACGCGAGTAAGTTGGAAGCCTATCCGCCCGGCGCCGTAATCATTCTCCCTGGCAACACACCCCATTTCCACTGGGCGAAATCCGGCGAATACGTCACGCAAATAACCGCGATGGGGCCGCTTGGACTGGAGTACCTCAGCGCAAAAGACGATCCGCGAAACCACAACTCGTAGGGGGCGTCTGAGCCGCTTTTTGCGAAGGCCAAAGGAACATTCTTCTATTCTGGAGTGCGAGATCCAGAGCACCGTGCGGCAGTGGATCAGCATTGGGGGGCGTCCGATGCCAACGATTTTAAAACGGAGCACCGCATTTATCACGAGGACGCGGTGCTGGAATACCCGCAGTCAGGCGAGTGAACCCGTGGGCTACGCAACATAAAAAACCAACGCGCTAGCCCGGGAGTTCATTAATTACTGCCGCACCGGCCTTGCTGACGATTTCGTCCTGGGAATCGGTGCCTCCCGAACAACCGATTGCGCCGATAATCACGCCCTGGTCAATCAGTGGAATGCCGCCTCGCGACGCAATGACTCCATCGAACGCGAGCAAATAGTTGAGATGCATAAGCTGGATACCATCCTCGAAGACCTTCGTTGGGCGCCGGAAGGTCGCCGCTGCTCGCCCCTTATGTTGCGCAATCTGAATGGAGGCGAGCATCGCGCCATCCATTCGTTGGAAGGCAACCAAGTTACCGCCGGAATCGGCTACTGCTACGTTCATTTTCCAATTCCGTTTCTTGGCCTCTGCCACAGCGGCTTGAATAACCGCCTGGGCTCGGTCTAATGATATTGGCGGCCCATAGGGCACATCGAACGGTATTTCGTCTGGGACGACATCAAGAGGATTCGACGTGAGCGGTGCTTCAATGGCGATTTCTGCGATGTTGCTTGACATAGTTTTTCTCCGAAAGGCTACAAAATTGTCTTCAAAGACGTCCTGTTTATCGCTTGCCAAATTAACGATGGTTGTTAAACCAGTCGAGGGCGATTTCGGTATATTGGCCGACCTCGATGAGGTAGCCATCGGGATCACGCATGTAGCAGCGCCATTCCCAGCCGTGATTGTCTAATGGCTCGGTGAGAAAGAATGCTCCTTTGTCGCCCCATTGTTTGTAGCAGGCCCAGATGTCGGCGACACGCAAATTAAGGAAGCTATTTACTCTGTTCAGATCCGACGGTGTTTCAAGAAGGACCTCTGGCTTGTCGGGAGTCGGGCCACCGCCGGAATTGAGAATGATCCACGCATTAGCCAGCTTGATGTAGCAGGGATTGTCTGGCTTGATCACTTTCCCGCCAAGAATTCGGACATAGAAGTCCTTCGATTTGTCCTGGTCGCTCACGGTGAAGAAGTGAGTTGCGAAGAAGCCTTCGTGTGCAATCGGCGCGTCAGGCAGATTCATGCGGTGCCTCCTGTCCTGACAGGTGTTTTGCAATGTCGCTCTTCCGACCGAATCGGCTGCGATGGAGCGATTACACCCGAGGTGCTCCGGGGAATCAATTGGACGATGGTATTGGCGATAGCTTGGTATCAGCGAACATGAGGTGTTGAACTAACGCTGCGACTCAAAACTGCGGATCAAACTAAACGCGACTCGGACAGACAAAGTCGCCCAGGCGCGTATCAGAGTGCCGATTGCTCAGTTCACTCGGAGTGCGGCATTGAGTGCCGCAAGCAGAGCCGTGTCGCTGAATGGCTTGAACAGGCAGTCGACTGCACCCTGTTCGAGTAGTCGCGGGCGAACAGTCTTATCTGTGCTGGCGGTGATGAAGATGATCGGAATCTCCTGCCTGCGAAGCTTCAATTCCCGCTGAAGGTCGGGTCCGCTCATCCCCGGCATAGCGATGTCGAGGATCAGGCATTTGGTTTGGCCGACGCAATCGGACGCGAGGAACTCTTCCGGCGACGAGAACGCGCGGGCTGCAAAGCCGAACTCCTTCAACAAGTCAGGAAGCGACTCGCGGACAGACTCGTCGTCGTCGACGACTGATACAAGTGGACGTTCGATGGAGCTCGTTTCTGGTTGGGACTCCACGCGCCAACACTGCGCCTCTCAGTGGGACGCGTCAATTGTACTTTGGTATTGTTCACTCCGGGATCATGCTGCGTCCCTTGCCGAACCCATCCCAGTGGCAGCACCCGTATTGTCGCTTGTCAAACCCTCCTCCTGCCGGCACGGAATAGAAAATGAAAAAGTCGCTCCCGGACCGTCATTTTGTGCCGCCCACAGACGGCCATGATGAGCTTCGATGATAGACCTGCTAACCGATAGCCCGATCCCCATTCCATCGGTTTTCGTTGTATAGAAAGCTTCGAAGACTTTGTCCGCGACGTGAGGTGTGAAACCGACTCCCGCATCTTTTACGCTAAGCCTGACCCGATCCCCCTCATCCCGTTCGGTTCTGACGAGCAACTCTCTCGGGCGATCGTCAACTGTGCTCATCGCCTCCGAAGCGTTCCGGAGCAGGTTCAGAATCACCTGCTGGAGCTGAACGCGATCACCGGTAAGGGTCGGGAGATCATCGGCAAATTCCTGGCGTAGAGTCACCTGGCTTCTCCGAAGTTCACTCGATGAAAGCGCAATCACCTCGCGTGCCGCCTCATTCAGGTCCACGGATTCAGTCGCGGCGTCCTTCTTGGTAAAGAGGGCGCGCAATCGTGTGACGACCTCGGAAGCGCGGTTGCCATCGCGAATCGTCCGCCGCGCAGTTTCGCGTGCGCCGTCGACGTTTGGAGGATCGGCTGCCAGCATTCGCATACAAGTGCTGGCGTTCGTGACAATGCCGGACAGCGGCTGGTTGAGTTCGTGGGCGATGGAGGCCGTCAGCGTTCCAAGGCTCGTCACCCTGGCCACATGTGTAAGTTCCGATCTAGCCTTGTCGCGTGCCTCTTCCGCCAGTCTGCGCGCCGTGACATCCTGAACCGCTGCGATGTACTCCAGCTGACCATCCTGGTCGCGGGTCGATCGAGCCAGTGCATGCATGTACTTGATCGAGTGGTCCGGCATCAGCAAACGGTACTGCCATTCAAAGTCGCTGCCACCGTTTCGTGCCTCTTCGACCATTTTTTCGTACAAAGTGAGGTCTTCAGGATGAACTCGAGTACGGATCAGTTCGAGCGTCACGGGCACACTGTTCTCAAGCTCGTAGATCCGATAGAGTTGCTCTGACCACGTGATTTCGTCTGTCGCCACACGCCAGGAAAAGCTGCCTGTGTGACTGAGATATTGAGCTTCCGCGAGGAATGCCTCGCTGCGCCGCAGTGCCTGCTCCGCTTGCTTTCTTGTACTGATATCCCGGAGAAAACCCGTAAATGTTTTGTGACCGTCTCTGGTTACCTCTCCAAAGGAGACCTCTACGGGAAACTCCTCGCCATTCTTGCGAAGCGCGGTCAGTTCGGTGCCTTGCCAATTCATGTGCCGTTGACCGGTAGCCAAGTAGCGTTTGAGCCCGGCCTGGTGGAGTTCGCGCATGTATTCAGGCATTAGGAGGGTCAAGGGTTTCCCCGCCAGTTCGGCTGGGTTGTAGCCAAAAATTGTCGCAGTGGCAGGGTTGGCAAACACTATTGAGCCTTCATCATCAATGCTCACAACCGCATCGCTGGCGGTTTCGACCACGACGCGATACCTCTCTTCACTGTAGAGGCGGGCAGATTCTTGTTGCTTTTGCTCGGTCAAATCGAGCACGAAAGCGACCCCTTCGTTCCCGCTGCCTTCGAAGAGCGCTCCGCCGAGTAGTATCGGCACACGGCCACCGTCTTTCCGGAAGAACTCCTTCTCGAATGGTTGAAAGATGCCGGTTGCCTTTAGCTGAGCTATCGCCTGTTCGTCGCGGTCGGACCACTCGGGGGGCGTGAGGTCCTTCCAGCACACGCGACCGGCGGCGAGATCTTCCCTGTCGTATTGCGCCGTGTGGAGAAATGCTTCATTGGCCCCGGTGATTGTGCCCTCGAGATTCCACATCACAATCCCCACAACGTTGGCCTCGACCAGACGCCGGATCTTAGCTTCCAACCCACTTGCCAGTTCACGAACTTCTGCCTCCGCCTTCTCCCGCTTCGCCACTTGGATTTTGAGATCTTCTATCTGCATCCATGACTGATACCCTGAGGACGCAAATTTCCCTAGAGAGGCCATGACCCGGTCATCCTCTGCGTCAAATTTGCGGTGGTCGCTGTGCATAATTCCCCATATGGTTCCCACCGCCTTGCCGTCGACGTAAAACGGGACTAGCAGGCATTCTTCGGCTGCCGGACTGACGGGCATCAAATAGGGATAACGCCGCTCGAAATGGGTGAACAGGAGGGTACGATTCTGATCGAGCACGTCTCCGCAAGGGCCGAAGTTGCGCGGGGTCCCACCTCCGACGTGGGGATTCCACATTCCGCAAATGGCTGGCCAATAGAACCTCTGGCCCTCAACATGCGGTGTTTTGCCGTCTTTCGTCAACAGGCTAAGGCCAGCGGAGTCACACTGGGTAACATCCAGGATCGTTTCAGCTAGTGTTTGAAAGATGGTACTCGGGGAGTCAGCCAACGCGCTCACCAATTTCACCAGCGCGCGGTTCTCCTTTTCATAATCGGGCGGACGCGATGGGCGGCGTTGCAACTCTTCCGTACAGAGGATCGACTCCAGAGGAGCCGTGCCAGCCGGAATTGAAGCTTCGAGAGGAAGATCATTTCTCGATTTGCCAGAGCCGATCATGTTTCACCCCCTTGGACAGCCAACTTGACACTCGATTCGGTAGAAACGTTCTGCGGGTCAGCGAACTCCGCGTCTTCACGAATAATTACGATGGTGAATATGCCCGTTACGCCGCCGTAATCGCTGCGGGCGTGGGGCGGAGCCTCGTGGCTATTTTCACCAAGTCGGCAAGAGAATCGGCCTTCATCTTCTGCATCACTTTGCCTCGGTGTGCCTTCACCGTGATCTCGCTGATACCGAGCTCTCCACCGACCTGTTTATTCAAAAGGCCCGAGACCACCAACGCCATAACTTGCCGTTCGCGCTGCGATAGCGAAGCGTAACGATCTCGGAGTACCCGCATCTCCGCCTCCAGGCTAAGAGCAACCCGGCTACGTTCTAGGGCTGCCCGGATGGCTGTCAACAGCACGTCATCATTGAATGGCTTCGTCAAGAATTCGACAGCCCCGGCCTTCATGGCTTGGACCGTCATGGGCACATCGCCGTGGCCTGTGATGAAGATGATCGGCATGTCCGTCCGTTCGTCGGCGACGAGCCCTTGGAGGTCTAGACCATTGAGACCAGGAAGAGAAATGTCCAGTACGAGGCAGTTCGGAATAAGAACTCGTGGGTAGTCAAGGAATTCTTGTGCGGATGCGAATGTTTCGGGCTGCCAGCCTTCACACCGGATCAACGACTCCAGTGACTCGCGTACGGAGATGTCGTCGTCGACAACGAAGACAATTGGTGTGACGTGCGGCATGGATGGTGACCCCGTTCATGGACAAGTGCGTGCGCTAAACCCATACTCCACTGCGCACAAATTGACTGACGCCGCCCCACCGTGGAAGGAATTCTAAAACAACAATCCGTTGGAAATCAACAAGAGAGGGTCGTGCCGTGGGATTCCTGCGGTGTGAAGAAGAGCCCTTGAGAAGGCAGAGGTGTGGCTCGCCTGTCAGAAATCGGTCAACATCGTTTCCAGCCGATGGCGTGGCGAGAAGTTCAGTCCGTAAGCCGGAGGAACTTGCCACGCGCCGGTTAGCACTAGAGCGATACCAAAGTATCGACGATACCATCGTCCAATTGTTCATCTCTCAAGCTTCTGTTCTGATGGCTCGCATCGACCGAATTTAATCGGAATCCTCACAAACACAAATAGGAGAAGGAACTTGAAAATACTGATGGTGCTAACGTCGCACGATGTCCTCGGCAACACCGGCCGCAAGACCGGCTTCTGGCTTGAAGAATTCGCAGCTCCTTACTTTGTTTTCAGAGACGCCGGCGTACAGCTGACCCTAGCCTCACCGAACGGTGGGCAACCACCCATCGATCCGAAGAGTGATTTACCAGAAGGTCAAACCCCGGCCATGAGCCGCTTCAAGCAAGACCTCACGGCACAGAAGGCCCTGTCGCAGACGGTCAAGCTTGCCGAAGTAAAATCGGAAGATTACGACACGGTCTTCTATGTGGGCGGGCACGGCCCCATGTGGGATCTCGCAGAAAGCCCCGTCTCCATCGCTTTACTGGAGTCCTTCTACAATTCCGGCAAGCCGATCGCGCTGGTCTGCCATTCGCCCGGAGTGCTTCGTCATGTGACCTACCAGGGCACGCCGCTTGTGAAAGGAAAACGCGTGACCGGTTTTACCAATAGCGAGGAGGAAGACGTGCACCTCACCCACGTTGTGCCGTTCCTAGTCGAAGATGAGTTGATGCGGCTAGGAGCCATCTTTGAGAAAGTCGCCAACTGGCAGCCATTTGCCATCGTTGATGGCCGTCTCATTACCGGGCAGAATCCGGCGTCCTCGACCGTCGCAGCTCAAAATCTTATGAACCTGCTCGCTGCGGAGAAAGCCGCCTAGTTTGCTGCTTCGATCGACGCCCGGCATCGGCCCGCTTTCGGTGTCTGTCATGTCGGCCAGGGTGATTCCAGGCGTCGTCTTTGCCGGTAGAATCCCCCGCTTCCGTAGTCAGTTCACCGAAGCATATTGAATGGAGGAACCATCGTGAGACGCTTCGCATTCTTCTTGGTAGCAGTTGCTACGATGGCCGGCCTTGTCACCCTCATTTCCCCTGCCCCGGGCCACGCGGATGGGCAACCCGCCCCGCCCTTCGTTACAGAAATCCCTCATGGATACCGCGACTGGCGGTGGATTTCCTCGGCTCATGAAGAAGGCAACCTCCATAGTTTAGGTGCCATCTTGGGCAACGATGTAGCGATCGACGCCTATCGTAGCGAGAAGCTTCCGTTCCCGGACGGCACCATCATTGCTGCTTTGCACTACCGTCACGTCTCATCAGACGAAAACAACAGAGTCTTTGGCCAGGCTCAATCTTTCGTTCCCGGCGCCGCCACGAACATTCAGTTTATGGTCAAGGACTCAACCAAGTACGCCGCAACCGGGGGCTGGGGCTTCGGGCACTTCGGCACAGATGGCAAACCTGGCGATGCGGCGTTTATGAAAAGCTGCTTCCCCTGCCACGAGAAGACGAAAGGGAGCGACCTTGTCTTTACTCGTTACGCGCCTTGACGCAAAAGACAATGCCATCGTCCAAGTGTTTGTCCTTCACGCTTTCTGATGTGATGCGTGATTATCCAGAGTACAAGGAGAAAATAATATGTCACACCATTACTCAGGTCCAGACTTTGGCTTTCCCCACGGGGACGCCCGCCTCGATCTTACTGACTTGTACGCTTTCCCGAAGTCTGGGGATGCAAGCAAGTCGATCCTGATCATGAACGTGCATCCGTCGGCCGGCGTGAATCCACAGGGGCCTACAACCGACGTACCCTTCGCGACTGATGCCTTCTATGAACTCAAGATTGATACCAACGGCGATGCCGTCGCTGACATCGCATATCGAATCCGTTTCACTTCAGACAAAGGCGGCGCGCAGACTGCGACGCTTAGCCGCGTTGAGGGAGCGCAAGCCGCTGGGACAGGTGATGACGGGCAAGTCATCGTCGAGGGGGCGCCGGTCTCGACAGGACTCGAGGCACACGTGACCGAGGCTGGGAACTATCGCTTCTTCGCCGGCTGGCGTGGCGATCCCTTCTTCTTCGACACGCTGGGCGCGCTGAACAACCTGCAATTCACCGGTGACGATTACTTCGCCGACAAGGATGTGTGCAGCATCGTGCTGGAAGTACCCAACTCTACCCTCGGTTCTAAAAAGATGGGGCTGTGGGCTCGCACGGTGGAGGGCAGAAGCGGGAAGTGGATTCAGGCGGATCGCGGTGCGCGGCCCAATCAAACTCCATTTCTCGCCGGCGAGCAGAACGCTGCCTATCTTGCTGCGGAGCCAGCGGACGATGCCCGTTTTGTCCCCGTCTTCGCGCACGCGCTGGAGCACACCGGCGGATATACGCCAGCGGAAGCGACGCGCGTTGCCGCAACCCTGCTGCCGGATGTCCTCCACTACGATCCCACGCGGCTGGCGTCCTATCCGGACAATGGCCGGGCACTCACCGACGACGTCGTAGATTTCTTCCTTCCTCTCCTCACCAATGGAAAGGTGACGCAGGATAACGTAGGGCCCCACAAAGACCTGCTCGCCTCGTTCCCTTACGTCGGCCCGCCGCACAAGGCCCGATCGGCGGAAAAGGTTGCCGCCTAGATGAAAGTTCATTTATGTCGGGAAGGAAAACAGCGATCGTAACCGGAGCATCGGGGGGCATTGGCGCGGGTTTAGTCGAAGGGTTTCTGCGAGAAGGTTATAACGTCGTCGCGACGTCTCGTGAAGCCAGTCGAAAGCTGACCGGCTCGGGTAGCCTCGTTCTGGTCGATGGCGATATCGGCAAGCCGCAAACTGCTACCTCAGTTATCGAAGCAGCAATCAATACATTCGGAGCGATCGATGTTTTGGTGAATAACGCTGGCATCTTCCTAACCAAGGCTTTCACTGACTTCACTACTGAGGACATCGACGCCCTTGTCTCTACGAATCTGCTCGGATTCTTCTACATCACGCAGCGCACGGTGAAAGAGATGCTGAAACAGAAATCCGGGTGCGTCGTGAGCATCACCGCGGCACTTGCCGATCGTCCAATCGCCGGTGTAAACGGCTCCGTTTCGATGATTACGAAGGGTGGCTTGAATTCAGCAACCCAGAATCTCGCAATCGAGTATGCAAGAGACGGCATCCGCTTCAATGCCGTAGCCCCTGGCGTTGTGGATACGCAGATGCACCGGGATGATCCCAACGAATCGACGTTGCAGCCGGCTATGGAAAAGGCGACAGTGAAGGATATTGTCGATGCCGTTCTGTACCTGGCACAGGCAGGTCATGTGAGCGGAGAGATACTCCACGTGGATGGTGCGGCTCCGGCTCGTCGGTGGTAAAAATTGAAAGACTCTAACCACACGCTCGATCTCGACGAGGTACGCATGCCCCGATTGCTTTCAGTAAATGTCGGCCTTCCGCGAGACGTGACATGGAACGGAAAGCCTGTGCGTACCGGGATCTGGAAATCTTCAATTGAAGGCCGAAGTATGGTGCGCAAGCTCAATATTGTTGGCGACGGGCAAGGCGATCTGGCCGGTCATGGTGGGGAGCAGCGAGCCGTTTTTGTTTATCAGATGGACTCCTATCACTATTGGGAACGCTTTCTCGGACGCAAGGACTTCATCTACGGCCAGTTCGGAGAAAACTTCACCGTCGAGGGACTTCCTGATGACGAGGTCTGCATTGGAGATCAATACCGCATTGGTGATGCGATATTTGAAGTGAGCCAGCCACGTGTGACGTGCTACCGCGTCGGCATCCGCATGAATGAACCTCGGATGGCGGCGCTCCTCGTAGCACATCACAGACCAGGATTCTATTTTCGCGTGTTGCAGGAAGGAAACGTTGGGGCGGGCGACGACATCGTGAAAATTGCCGACGGTTCAGAACGAATCACCGTGGCCGAGGTTGACGGCCTGCTGTATCTGCCGGGACATTCCCGCGAAGAACTGCAACGCGCGCTCCGGGTTCCTGCGCTTAGCAAGGGTTGGCAGGGTTCGTTCCACGCAATGCTCCAACAAGACTCGAACTCCAAAACTACGGTGGGGAATCCAGGACTCGCATATGAGGAACAAGCACCAGCATGGACCGGCTTTCGGCAGATGCAGGTCACGCGCATTCATAAGGAAAGCGACAACGTAACTTCCTTCGTTCTGGCCCCGGTCGATGGGCAGCCTCTTCCTGTCTTCCAGGCAGGTCAATTTGTGGTTCTGCGATTGCTCGTCGATCCGAACAAGATACCGGTCCTTCGCAGCTATTCGTTGTCCGATCTGCCGGCGACTGACCATCTCCGCATCAGCGTGAAGGGCGAACTGAACGGGATTGGTAGTTCATTTCTGTGCAACCGCGTGCGAGAAGGCGACGTATTGGATGTCAGCGCGCCGCGCGGAAACTTCACTCTGCTGCGCAGCCAAAACCCTGTAGTTCTGCTGAGCGCGGGAGTGGGCGCAACGCCCGTAATGGCAATGCTGCACGCACTCGCTGCCGAGAGATCGCAACGAGAGATCTGGTGGATACACGGAGCGCGCAATCGCGTCGACCACGCATTTGCGGAAGAATCGCGTTCATTACTGAAACAGCTCGCTCGCGCACGAGGATGCATCGTGTACAGCAGGCCCGCTGCAACTGACCATGTTGGGGCAGACTACGACGCTCCCGGGCACATTGACATAGCTTTGCTGGAGAGAATTGGAGTTTCACAGGGTAGTGACTTTTATCTGTGTGGCCCATCTTCATTCTTGAAGAATATGCGCGATGGGCTAGGAAACTGGGGTGTGCTCGCCCAGAATGTACACACGGAGATCTTCGGTTCTGTTGAGGGTTTCACACCTGGTATGGAGCGGGTCGATCACACTCCTCACCTGCCACAGGGGCCGCCCGGATCCGGCCCGGCGGTCTCATTCGCGCGTAGCGGGATTACCGTCGCTTGGGATCCGAAATTCGGGAGCTTGCTTGAGCTGGCGGAAGCGTGCGACGTTCCGGTCAGATGGTCGTGCAGGACTGGAGTCTGCCATACCTGCATGACTGGTTTGATTGGCGGATCGATTACTTATAACCCTGAGCCGCTGGAGAGGCCCGCTCCCGGGAACGTACTCGTATGCTGTTCCCAACCAAACCTGGGAGTCACTCTGGATCTTTAAGAGAAAAGAGAGGAGTCCAATCATGCGTTCCGATATTGTGCCCGGAGGCATTTTCCCCAACTACGAATTGCCCGATCACACGGGCGAACTGCGCAAGCTCAGCGAGCTTCAGGGCGACGATCCGCTAATCCTCACTCTTGCGCGTGGCCACTATTGCCCAAAGGAGCACCAGCAGCATCTGGAACTCGCCGCGTTCTACCCGAAGATCGCGGTGGCGTACACTCAGATCGCCACGATCGCGACCGACGATCACCATACTCTGCAGGAATTCCGGGCGTCAGTCGGAGCCCAGTGGACCTTCCTTTCCGACCCCGACCGAACGATTCAGAAGGATCTCGACATCCCGGAGTACACCGACCCCGAGCACAATCCAATGATCCCGCATACGCTCGTGCTCAAGCCGGGCCTCGTGGTCTACAGCATCTATAACGGCTACTGGTTCTGGGGGCGTCCGTCGGTCATCGATCTTTGGCACGATCTGCGCGCCGTGACGAGCGAAATCCGCCCAGACTGGGATCTGAGCACCCCTGGACTCCGCGAGGCGTGGAATGCGGGTGACCTCTCGCGTTTCCACGGGTGGAACAAGCATGCCGGTGAGGAAGAGGCCTCGATTGCACGGAAGAAATAGTAGAGCCAGCAGCTTCGATCTACTGCGGTATCGAACGGTTCGGGAGGCAAGTCATGGCAGAGACACCAAAGACGAACAAACCCGATTTCAGAACTGGATTTTCGATTCGCGATCTCCACGATGGCAGCATGATATTGGGCCAGGCCGACGGCGAAGAATTGGTTCTGGGCCGCCGCGGTGATGAATTCTTTGCCATCGGCGCCCACTGCACCCACTACGGCGGCCCGCTCGCAGAAGGCTTAATCGTGGGTGACACCGTGCGCTGTCCCTGGCATCATGCCTGTTTTAGTCTGCGGAATGGCGAGGCGCTGCGGGCGCCGGCTCTTGATCCAGTCCCTTGTTGGCGTGTGGAAAGATTGGGCGACAAGATTTTTGTTCGTGAGAAGCTCTCACCACCGGCTCACAAGCGTGGAACGGAGGGTCCAAGCTCGGTCGTGATTGTGGGCGGAGGCGCCGCGGGTCTGGCGGCCGCCGACATGCTGCGGCGAGAGGGCTACGATGGTCCTCTCACCATCGTGAGTGCCGACGCCTCTCCGCCAGTAGATCGTCCGAACCTTTCCAAGGACTACCTGGCTGGCACGGCTCAAGAAGAGTGGATTCCCTTGCGGCCTTCGGATTATTACCGCGACCGCCAAATCGATCTTCTCCTTCACTCACGAGTTTTATCGCTTGATACGAAAAGTCGGTGGATGGTGCTTGAGAGTGGCCAGGCCCTCGAATTTGGCGCTCTCCTGTTGGCCACCGGAGCCGCCCCGGTCCGCTTGCCAATCGAAGGCGCGACTGATTTTCAGCTCCATTACCTCCGCACGTTCGCTGATAGCAAGGCAATCATC
>JADGNQ010000275.1 GCA_017883385.1 Candidatus Sulfotelmatobacter sp. | reverse complement strand
CCAAGTCCAATGTCTTGATCCAGCGCCGATACTCCCATCCGGTAGACAAGGCCACCGGCGTCCGATCCGATCACACTGTCATTCTGACTGCCATCAATTCCGTCAAAGCCTACCCAGATCAGTTGCGGCGAGTGAGTTATCTCGATGTGAAAACGAAGAAGCGGTTTAAGTTCCTGACCAACAACTTCATGCTTCCGGCACTCACCATCGCTCAGATATACAAGTCACGGTGGCAAGTGGAATCACTGCTGTCCAAGACAGGACGAACCTGTAGCGTGGCCTGCTGAAAACACGCGGCTTGAAGGGACTCCAGCGAGCTATTTGGGTGGAGGTCTCCCGTT
Organism: Candidatus Sulfotelmatobacter sp.; assembly: GCA_017883385.1. Lineage (GTDB taxonomy): Bacteria > Acidobacteriota > Terriglobia > Terriglobales > Acidobacteriaceae > Sulfotelmatobacter. The sequence goes on along the minus strand of JADGNQ010000275.1, from coordinate 4,961 downwards.
TGAAGTGTCGCTGCCTGTCCAAGTCATGCCAGAGCCAGGGTGAGTTGTTCGGCAGCCGGGATCAGAGGTGGAGTGCCCATGGGATTATCAATCCACTGCGTCAAGTCGCGATAGGTAAACAGGTTCAGCCGCAGCATCGAGGCCAGATTGGACAGAGACCAGTTGGCCTGGGAGAGATGGTGCAGCCATTTCAACAGCAGCAGGGCGATCAAGGCTGTCCAAATCTGGATGCGGAGGGCGTTCTCGCTGGTGCCGACGAAGGTCTTCACGGTCAGATTTTGCTTGAGAGCCTTGAAAAACAGTTCAATTTTCCAGCGTTCCTTGTAGATTGCGGCGATGGTGGTGGCGCCGAACTCCAGCAGATTGGTCAGCAAGACGATCTCGCGCTGGTTTTCGGCATCCCAAGCTACGATGCGACGCAGCAGGTCTGGATAGTCGGCTTGGGCTCGGGCGCCGGTGAGGCGGATAATTTGGTCGGCGCGGATGTTGCGGTTCTGCGGGATCTCGCATTCCTCGACCACCTCAAAGGCGGCGTTATCCTTCAGGCGGGTAACGAAGAAAACCCCGGCCGTGCTCCAGCGGGCGAACAAGGCGTAGTCGATGTAGCCGCGATCGATGGCCACAATCGAGCCGGGATTCAGGCGGAAGGAATCGGCCAGTTTGACATCGCTGCGTTTGGCTTCGGTGAGCAGCACGTAGGCGGGCAGGTAGTCGTCATGATCCAGCAGGACGTGGGCCTTGACGCCGCCTTTGGCACGGCGGAACTTGGCCCACGGGAACATCGTCAAGCACAGCGAGATGGTGGTCGAGTCCAGGCTGAGCAATTTGTTCTTGAACCGGAACTTGTGCTGGCGGGTGCCCAGCCCTTGTTGATCGCGAAACCTACCCAGCGCGGTAAAGAACAAATCCTCGAATAGAGCTGCCGGACGGTGTTCGTTGGCATAGGACAGGGTGGAGCGGCAAGGCGCTCGGGAAATCCCCACATGCACCAAGCGCCCCAGGCAGCAGCCCAGGCCGTTGCAAATCTCGCGCAGCGAATCGGCGCGTCCCAGTTGACAGAACAGCATGGCGACGAACTGCGTCCAGCAGGTAAAGCCCTTGGCGTCACGCTCAGCGGCATGCTTCTTTACGAGTGTGGCGAACTCGGTTCGGGGAAAGTGCTGGAGCAGTTGATTGAATAGACTCGCGAATTGTACGATTGGGTTGCCCTCCTGTGGGCAGCGTTTGGCGAGGCTCCCAGCAAGGAACTGACTCGCCAACGTCAATTATAGGAGGGCGCTCCCTCCTATTTTAGACTGCAGGAACCTGTCTTGGACAAGAGTGCAATTGGATCACTTATTGCGGAAGGCCGATACGTCGCACGAGATCGCCCCAACGCGCATCGGAACGTACGCTGTCGAACATTGGCAGGGTTAGCTCGACGATTCGGAACACTCGTTGGCGGTACGCTTCCTCCAGCCATTGGAACGCGGACGTTCGGTCACCCAGGCCCACATAAACCACGGCGAAGTCAAACGGTGAAACGTACCTCTGCGAGGTTAGCGCCTCCAGCGAGTAAAGTATGGACAGCGCCTTCGTCTTCTCGCCTGCCAGTGCATACGCGCGGCCCAGCAACGCCAGGTAATGCAGTCCGCCGGAGAGGCTCACTGCCTTCTCCAGTTTCGCGATCGATTCGTTGAGCCGGCCCTTTTGTTCCAGCGAGAGAGCCAGAAACCACAAGCCATTCGCGTAGTTAGGATCGATATCCAGCGCCCTCTGGCACTGGAGGATCCCTGCGTCATAAAGGCGTGCCCGGTATAGGATCAGTCCAAAGAAGCCTAAGTGCGGGCGGGAGATCGGATCCAATTCCAGCCCCCGTTTCATTTCCGCAATCGCCTCGTCGTGCCGCGCCCGAATGGACATATAGTCAGCCAAATGTACGTGTGTCCAGGAATCGCCTGGGCTTAATTGCAGAGCCCGGCGGCATTCTGCTTCCGCGGCGGCCCAATCCCAGTCGTAAAGGATGTGGATGGCGGCCAGAGCGTTGTGAGCGGCAGCAACGGTGTCATCCAGTTCCAGAGCTTTCAGGGCGTTCGCCTTCGCCTTCGGAAATACCTCGCTGGAGGGAGCCATACCGAAGACGCCCATTAAGAAAAAGGACTGAGAGATGCCTGCGTAAGCTTCAGCGTAGGTGGGGTCGAGATTGGTCGCCAGAGTGAAGAAGTCGGTGCTCTTCTCCAATTCCGCTGGAGTCATCTTGTCGCGGAAATAGTTACCTTTGAGAAAAGCTTCATAAGCCTGCGGATGCACCTGGCGCGCCTTGCCACGGGATCGCAGTTCCGGGTCTACCAGCTTGTGAATCTGACTGGCAATGCTCTCCGCTATCTCACCTTGCATTTGCAGGATGTCGCGCAGTTCGCGCTCGTATTTTCCCGACCACAAGTGTCTGTCGTCCAGCGCGTGGATTAATTGCGCTGTGATCCGGACCTTCTGGTCCGACCGCATTACGGAGCCCTCCACCACCGCGTCGACGCGCAATTCCTTTGCAATCTCTGGCAGCGACTTGTTTGCTCCCTTGTACGTCATCACCGAGGTACGCGAAATCACCCGCAGTGAACTGATTTTAGAAACTGCGGAAATCAGTTCCTCGGTCATGCCGTCGCAGAAGTAATCCTGGGCGGGATCACCGGAGTGGTTGTCGAGCGGTAGCACCGCCAGCGATTCAATCCGCGGGGCTGGTTGCTCCAATAAGATACCGCTCGCCAGGGACCTATTCGTCGAATCCGCTGCCCCAATTTCAACCGGCGCAATAAGGCGATATCCTCGCTTTGGGAGAGTTTCGATAAGGCAAGGCTTCTTGGCGTGGTCTTTCAGAGTGGCGCGCAGTCCATTGATGGCCTTGTTCAGGCCCCGGTCGAAATCGACAAAGGTGTTCTCCGGCCACAGCCTGTTTCGGAGTTCGTCGCGCGAGACCACTTCGCCCGGACGCTCCAGTAATAGTACGAGAAGTTGAAATAGCTGCTCTTGCAGCTTGATCCTGGAGCCTTGCCGGAACAACTCGCCGGATCGAGGATCGACTTCAAAGACCCCAAAGCGGATTCGTGGCGTAAGCGGCCCCCTCAAGATTACCCACACATTCAATCACTTTGTCTGCCCCCAGTCAACACACCTGAATTCGGAATCAGCCTAACCTCATTATTAGCAACGTGTTACCGGGGAAGCAGGCCGTAACATTAATACAACCCGCCGACCATTGAGTTCGAATCGCCGGGACCACATAGTGTGACTCAGACCAATAGGAGGTCCAAACAAATGAGGATGCTGATTTCGAGATTTTCGATGACCGCTACTCCCATGATTATCGTTTTCGGGTTACTGGCTTCAGGCGTCTCCGCAATGGCTTCGCAGGACGACCGCTCGTGTTCGAACCGAACCCTTTCGGGCGATTACGGATCTGCCGCCGACGGCGTGCTCCTCCCCGCACCCGGCGTTGTGCTTCAGTTCCGCGGTGTCACTATCGCACATTTCAATGGGACCGGTAATGTGACGTGGGTCGAGCACACTGTCGTCGGAGGCCAACCGCTCGCGCCCGGTTGGACGGCGGCGAGCGGAACCTATACCGTCAATCCTGATTGCACTGGAACCGCTCTGGTCATCAGTCCCAATAGTCCAGTTCCGCTGAAGCTGTTCTTCGTGGTCGTTAGGCAAGGCAACGAAATCCGCGCCGTGCTCGACGCACATGCCATCTCCACCGTATTCATCAAAGTCGAGTAATCGCTGTAACGAGCTTTATTGAGTACAAGGAATCCGGCCGGGGTGAGATGGTCAGCAAGAGGCCCATTCATGGATTTCTTTGTCAGTTCGAATAGTCGGGGCGTCCTCAACAGAGAGTACGCCCCGGCGCATCTCTTCGGCCTAAGAATTGATACTTGCCCACCCGAATGATAATTCGTTTTAGGCTTCCCGGAAGGCAGTGGGTTCGGCAGGCGCACGAATCGGCAGGAACACTCAACACGGAATGCCAATTCTCTGGCCCTATCGGTCGTACCTGATCGCCGGGAAGTGTTGCAAACGTGCAAGCGCGAGAACGGCGGCCCGCTGGTGTTACTGAGTTAATCGGTTGTGTTGCAAATACTGAAGAGGTGGCGAGCGATGGCGACGATCACCTTACCGGCGAAGAGCTACGCGGCGATAGGCGGGATGGCCGTCGACGTTGATGACCCGCGGCGATGGTCCACCAGTGGATAAGGCAAGCCGTAGAAACAGCTTTGCGACGATCAGGTCACGTTTCGGCGACAACATGAACTCGATGGCCTCGCCGGTCGAATCGACCGCGCGATAGAGGTAGGCCCAATTGCCGGCGAGATGCCGATGACCTTGGCCATAATGCGGCTGACCTCGGCCGGCGTATAGAACTGGCCTTTGCTCTTGCCGCTCTCCGTGGGGAAGTGCCGCATCAGATATTCGTAGGCGTCGCCGAGGATGTCGTCGTGCTCGGCACGGTTCTTGGAGAAGTCCCGCTCCGGTTTCTGGAAGATGGCGACGAGGTTGGAGAGCTTCTCTACGCGAGCCGCGCCATCGCCGAGTTTGTTGGGGTCGTTGAAATTCGGAAAATCGCTGCGGGCCAGTTTGGAATTGGCGTCGATGAGGGGCTGGATCACCTGTTTGTTGATCTTGTCGCCGATGTCGCTATCGCCCTGGAGGACGATCATGTCCTTGAAGCTGGCCCCCTTCGGAATAGTGACCGGCGGGGCGAAATCATCGGAGTCGCGTATTTGTCGGAGATGTATTTGATGAACAGCATGAAGAGGACGTAGTCTTTGTATTGACTGGCGTCCATGCCGCCGCGCAATTCATCGCAGGAGGCCCAGAGTGAAGAGTAAAGATCGGATTTTTTGATTGCCATGAGCGAGACGAAATCCTTCTACCACCAGCCTGACGAAAAAGAAGATGGTAGCAAGCAACGCGCCCGTCATCGTCGG
>JADGNQ010000274.1 GCA_017883385.1 Candidatus Sulfotelmatobacter sp. | reverse complement strand
ACGGAAGCGCTTCAAATTGCCGGTGAGCGTGGGACGGCTGGTCGTCAAGGGCGGGCGGGTTCGCGGCGAAGTCATTTTGATTTCAGATTGAAGATCTGAACTTGCGCGCGGGTGCGACCACTGAGAGCTGGTTCCTGCATCGCCGTTGCTACAATCCCAAAGAGTGTCCATTTTGTTCCAGGTCGATGCTGCGAGTGGCAAAGGCCGCACCGGGCGCCTGCTCACGCCGCACGGCGCGTGCGAGACACCAGTGTTCATGCCGGTGGGTACGCTGGCGTCGGTGAAAGGCGTGCCCCAGGACACGCTCGAAGAACTGGGCGCGCAGATCATTCTGAGCAATACCTATCACCTGTACTTGCGGCCTGGAGTTGCCACCGTCCGAAAGTTCGGCGGGCTGCATGGATTCATGGCTTGGCGGCGCGCCATCCTCACCGACTCGGGCGGCTTTCAGGTTTTCAGCTTGAACGAGCTGCGCAAGGTCACCGAGGAAGGCGTGACGTTTCGTTCGCATCTCGACGGCTCCTCGCACTTCTTCAGCCCGGAGAGCGCGATGGAGGCGCAGATCGGGCTCGGCGCCGACATCATCATGGCGTTTGATGAGTGCACGGAGTACCCGGCGGATCGGGAGCGCATGCGCGCCTCCATGGAACTGACCGCGCGCTGGGCGGCGCGCAGCAAGAAGCACTTTGAGGAGCATAAACATGAAGTTCCGTGGGAGCGCGGAGAACATGTGGGGACAGCCGCCCTCGGCTGTCCGGTCGAGCAAAGCTCGACGGGGCCTGGTGCCGGCAGCAATCCAAGTGGACAGGAATCGGGCCTGCGGCCCGACGGACAGCCGGGGGCGTCTGTCCCCACACAAAGCCTCTTCGGCATCGTCCAGGGCGGAATGGACCGCGAACTGCGCAAGGAATCTGCCGAGCGCACCATCGAAATCGGGTTCCCCGGGTACGCCATTGGCGGGCTCAGCGTGGGCGAGCCGCGCGAGCTTACCCGCGAGATCGTCGAATCGACGCTCGAACATCTTCCCACCGACAAGCCACGCTATCTGATGGGAGTGGGCACTCCGGAAGAGATTGTGGAGTACGCGGGCCTGGGGGTTGACATGATGGATTGCGTACTGCCGACCCGCGCCGCGCGGCACGGGCTGCTGTTTACGTCCGAGGGAAAGGTCTCGATCAAGCAGGCGCGCTATGCCCAGGATCCCGGCCCCCTGGACCCCAATTGCTCGTGCCGGGTGTGTTCTCGCTATTCCCGGGCCTACTTAAGGCACCTTTATGCATCTAATGAAGTGCTGGCGCAGGTCTTGAACACGATCCACAACCTGAGTTTCTACCTTGACACTATGCGGCGGGTGCGGCATTCTATCTCACTTGGGGAAGAGTCGCGTTTTCTTTCTAGTGTCTGGTCCGGACCGAAAGCGTAGACGGCCTTATAGGCCTTCCCCGGATGTAAGCCTGAAAGCTGAAGAAACCCGGCCGAAGTCGATCCAAACCCCGTGGTGAAATAACAGCTCCCGCGGCGCTAATGGGCGCGGGTGATTTTTCGCGGATTCATCCGTTCAGACCTCATGACGCAATCTTTACTGGCGGTACAGCTCGGTGGTGGTGGCGGTGGTATGGGATGGCTCGGCATCGCACCCATCATCTTTATTTTCGGCATTTTCTATTTTCTTATGATTTTGCCGCAGCAACGCCGTCAGAAAAAAGGGGCGGCCATGCTGGACCAACTCAAGACCGGCGACAAGGTCACCACCAGTGGAGGGTTGCGGGGCACGATCATTGCCCTGAAGGATGACTCGATCCATCTGCGCGTCCCGCCCGACAATCTGCGGGTGGAAGTGACCAAGGCCTCGGTGATGCAGGTGACTACGGCCGAGGAAGAAACGAAGACGAAGTAAGGGAGCAGGGTTTAGGGGTCCGGGGTCAGTTAAAGCCTGAGAATCTACTCTAAACTTGAACGCTGAACCCTAATCCCTGACTACTGATTTTCTTATGAACAAGACTCATCTCTGGAAGTTCGGACTCATCCTGGGCACGCTGCTCTTTTTCCTGTTCGGAATCTTCGGCGTTCCGGGTAGTTTTTCCGGCAATGGACTGCTCGCGGCGATGACCAAGCGCATCAATCTTGGTCTCGATCTGCGCGGCGGAACCCACCTGGTTTTGCAGGTCAAGGTCAACGACGCGGTCAACGTGGATGCGCAGAACGCCATTGAAGTTCTGAAAGAGCAGTTGCGCACCCGCAAGATTGACTACGCCGATATCACCCAGTCCGACCCGCAGAACAATCCCGACCACATCGTGCTGAAGGGTGCACAGGCCAGTTCGCGCACGGACCTGCTGAGCATCGTGTCGGATCACCTGCCCGAGTACGACATCAACGGCGGCGCGGAAAATTCCTGGAACCTGTCGATGAAGCCGCAGCAGCTGGACGCCCTGAAAAATAAGGCGGTCACGCAGGCCATCGAGACCATCCGCAACCGCATTGACGCTCTCGGTGTGAGCGAGCCTACGATTCAGGAGCACGGGCTGGGAAAATACCAGATCCTGGTGCAACTGCCGGGCGTGGACGATCCGGCGCGCGTGAAGGACATCATGCAGTCCACCGCGATGCTTGAAATCAAGCAGTCGCTCGGCGGGCCGTATCCGAGCGAGCAGGCGGCCCTGCAGGATAAGGGCGGGGTTCTGCCAGCGGACGCGATTCTACTGCCCGGACACAGCATGCCCGGAGCCGAGGCGGAAGGGCAGGCATGGTACCTGGTGTCGCGGGTATCGGCCGTGAGTGGAAAAGATCTGCGCGACGCCCAACCCAGCCGCGATCAGAATGGCCAGCCCAGCGTGAGTTTCACGCTGACCGGCGAGGGTGGACAACGGTTCTACAACTTCACCTCCGCTCACACTGGCGACAGTCTGGCCGTGGTACTCGACGGTAAGGTGCAGGAAGTTGCCAATATTAAGGAACCGATCCGCGACCGGGGCGAGATCAGCGGCGGTCGCATGAGTGATCAGACCTCGAAGGATCTTTCGATGATCCTGCGTTCGGGCGCACTGCCTGCGGGCATCAGGTATATGGAAGAACGCACGGTAGGGCCGTCGCTGGGGGCGGATTCGATTCGCGCCGGCGTGCGCGCAGCCATCGTCGGCATGGTCGCCGTGCTGATTTTCATGCTGATTTATTATCGCGGCGCCGGCATCAACGCCGATGTCGCCCTCATCTTGAACCTGATCATCCTGCTCGGATTCATGGGCTACTTTGGCGCCGTGTTGACGTTACCCGGCATTGCGGGCGTGATCCTGACGGTCGGCATGGGCGTCGATTCCAATGTGCTGATTTTCGAGCGCATTCGCGAAGAGTTGCGCAATGGCAAAACGCCGCCTTCGGCCGTCGATCAGGGTTTCAGTCATGCCTGGATCACCATCGTGGATACACACGTCACGACGATTGTCTCGGCGGCCATTCTGTTTATCTTCGGCACCGGCCCGGTGCGCGGATTCGCCACTACGCTGGTTTTCGGTCTACTGGCGAACCTGTTCACGGCAGTGTTCGTGTCGCGGTTTATTTTCGATTGGTTGCTCGAGCGCAAGCAGCGTGGAGAAGCGCTCAGCATTTGAAGGATTGAGTAATTGGGGAATTTGGTAATCGGGTAATTGAAGAACGGGATTCGGGCTACGACGTAAGCTTTTCAATTACGCAATTACTAGATTTCCCAATTACCAAATTGTTCTCTAAGTCATAGATAGATAAGGGGCTAGAAAAACCGGTGGAGTTCTTTCGCAATACCAATATAGATTTTCTCGGGAAGAAGTGGTATTTTCTCGCCTTTTCGCTGATCTTCAGCGTGGCCGGCGTGCTTTCCATGCTGTTCTGGCACCACATTCCGTGGGGCGTCGACTTTCGCGGGGGCACGTTGGTGACTGTAAGGTTCGCGCACACTCCTGACGACAATGCAGTGCGCGCGGCCATGGACCGCGCGGGCCTGCGGGATGCCAAAATTCAGCGCTACGGCCAGGTCGCGAACAACGAGGTTCTGATCGACCTCGACGTGCGCGAAACCAGCGAGGACGCTCTGGATCAGGGAAAGCTGAAGATCATCCAGGCGCTCGAGAGCAACGCTCCGGCAGGCAAAATTGACCTGAACAACGCCAGTTCTCTGACCATCAAGAAGTATCTGATGGACAAGGACCCCCTGCGTCTGGGCTCCGACGCCGACCAGAAATACACGGCACAGGCGCAGGCCATCGCAAATTACCGCGACACCAGCCTGGGCGGCGTGCTGAGTTCCATGGACCAAATGAAGGGCAGTTCCGCCGATCCCGCCGCTGTGGCTTCGTTGCAGGATGGGTTTTTCCTCTCCGACTTCGGGGTGCGCGACGTCGCGATCGTTGGCCCCCAGGTGGGCGGCCAGTTGCAGAAGCAGGCGGCGATGGCGACCATCTACTCGCTGGCCGGAATGCTGGTCTACCTGGGTTTCCGGTTTGAGTGGATCTATGGCGTCGCCGCGGTGGTGACCGTATTTCACGATACTTTGATCACCGTTGGCGCGTTTTCCCTCACGAAAACCGACATTTCCCTGACCGTGATCGCCGCCATCCTGACCCTGATTGGTTACTCTAATAACGACACGATCGTGGTATTTGACCGCATCCGCGAAAACATTAAACTCATGCGGCGCGAGAAACTGTCGGAAGTCGTGAATCGCAGCATTAATCAGACTCTGAGCAGAACGATCTTGACAGCGGGCCTCACCTTCCTTACCGTACTCGCACTCTTCTTATTTGGTGGCGAGGTGCTTCATGGCTTCAGCCTCGCGCTGGTCATTGGCATCTTAATCGGGACGTATTCGTCCATTGCGATCGCCGCTCCCATCCTGGTGGCATACCAGGATTGGCGGATTGGAAAAGGCAAGCGTCCGGCGGCCATGCCGGGTAAGGCCAGGTAACCTGGGCAAGTTACCCGATGGCGCGGTGGTCATGGTTTGCGGTAGGCCTTCTTACGTAAGGAGTTAGAAGGGATTTGCTCGAAGCGCCTTGCGGGCTTGGGTGGCTCGAAGGGCGTACAAGGAAACTGGGAGCAAACGGGAAGCAGTCGGTGTCTAAGTTTCCGTAGGGTCTGAAGTAGGGGAGAATCACTTATGTTTGAAGACAGTCTTATCGAGTCCGGCGGCAGGCTAAAGACGAGCCGTGGATGGACGTCCATGGTGTCGTTCGCCATTCAGATTGGGATCGTTGGCGTCATGGTTCTGATCCCACTGATTTTCACGGAAGCCTTGCCCAAGGGGCAAATGATGTTCCTTCTGGTGGCCCCCCCGCC
>JADGNQ010000273.1 GCA_017883385.1 Candidatus Sulfotelmatobacter sp. | reverse complement strand
ATCGCCTCGGCCGCGACGTTGTGGGCGGATGCTGTGTCACGGAAGAGATCGCTCCCGGTTGCCGCGCATCCACGACTTCTTACATCGCCAGCATGCTCCGCCCGGAAGTGATCTCGGAATTGCGTCTCGCGGATCACGGGTTGCGTATGATTCCTTGCGACCCGGCAATTCAAGTTCCCTTCCCTGATGGTCACGTAGTGCCGTGGTGGGCAGATCGCACACGAGCTCAACGAGAATTTTCAAAGATTTCCGTAAGAGATGCAGCGCGCTTTGTGCAAGTCGATGATCAGCTAAAAAAGCTGGCACGCTACTTGCAGCCGTTTTTCATGGAACCTCCGCCAGAGATTGACACGTCGACCATGAAGGGCTGGACCGATCTGTTCCGGGTGGGCAAGCGGTTCCGCGGAATCTCCAACGTCGAGATTTCGCAACTTGTGTCATTCCTCACGGGCAGCCTTGGCGAGTTTCTCGACCAAAATTATGAGTCCGAGAAAATGAAAACAATGTTTCTGGCGAATAACGTGTACGGCAAACACGGTGGGCCATACCAGCCAGGAACCGCGATCGGACTGCTCTTTCATCTGCTCAGCGGCGGAGAACATGAATTGCAGGGCTTTTACGGACACGTGATGGGCGGCATGGGATCGATCACGCAGGCGCTGGCTGCCGCCGGAAAGAGACTCGGAGTGAAGATTCGCACTTCGGCACCGGTTGCACACATTGACGTGCGCAATGGCCGGGCGCGGAGCGTCGTGCTCGAAGACGGGACTGAATTTCGCGCGCGCATGATTCTCTCCAACGCCGATCCCAAGCGGACCTTCCTGGAACTGCTGGATAAGAAGGAACTGCCGGAAGACTTCCTGTTCGCTGTGCGCGGAATCAAGATGGCCGGACCGTGCGCGAAAGTGAATTTGGTCCTTGCCGAAGAGCCGCGATTCAGCGGAACCTCGCCGCAAGCCACACCGCTTGAACGCACGTTCTACACGCTGGTTCCGTCGCTGGAGTTCGCCGAGCGCTGCTACGACATCGCCAAGTTCGGAGAGATCCCCGAGGAACTATGGGTCGATTGCGTGGTGTCTTCGAACGCCGATGACTCGCTGGCTCCGCCGGGCAAACACATTCTCACCTGCTTTGTGCAGTACGTGCCATATCACTTGCGGGAGGGCAACTGGGATGAGAAGCGTGAACTGCTGGGCGATCGCGTCGTCAGGAAGATCGCCGAATATGCGCCGAATGTTCCCGGCGCTATCGTCGCCCGACAAGTGCTGACTCCGCTTGATCTGGAACGCACGTACGGCTTGACCGAGGGCAACATCTTCCACGGCGATCTGCGCCTGGAACAACTCTTCTTCATGCGGCCCGTGCCGGGTTGGGCGCAGTACCGTACTCCGGTCGCCGGACTCTATCTGTGCGGTGCGGGAGCGCATCCCGGAGGGGGCGTGACGGGAGCGCCCGGACGCAATGCCGCCCATCAGGCGCTGCGCGATTGGAAGAAGGGACGATTGCAGGAGGCGGCAGCGTGACTTCCTCCAACGGACATTCCACTTCCCTGCCGAAGACCGCCGACATCGTGGTTCTTGGCGCCGGCGTAATGGGAGCGTCGATCGCGTTCCACCTTGCCAAGCGGAAGGCGGGGCAGATCGTCGTCATCGACAAGGATCACGTGGGACGCGGCGGCAGTGGCCGATCGTCCGCGCTGATTCGCATGCACTACAGCTTTGCTCCGGAAGTACAACTCGCATTAATCAGCCTTCGCATGTTCGAGAACTGGCAGGAAATCGTGGGCCAACCCGGCGACTTCCGCAAAACCGGATTCGTACGCATCGTGCATCCGCATGAAACGGAACGGCTCAAGCGGAACGTCGAGATGCAGCGCAAGCTTGGCGCAAAAGTCGATCTGATCGACAAGCACCAACTGCGCGAACTCGAACCTGACTGGAACGTAGACGAGGTGAAATTGGCCGCCTACGAACCAGATTCGGGATATGGCGACGGTGCCGGAGTCGCGGGAGATTTCCTCGGTGCCGCGCGCGACATGGGTGTGACTTATCTGTCCCGTACGCAAGCAAGAGAGTTCGTCGTTGAGTCGGGTCACGTTCGCGGTGTAGTCACGGACGCCGGAGTAACATCGTCTCCCGTGGTCATCACCGCCACCGGACCATGGACACGGCCGCTGTTTCAGCAGGCGGGCCACGACCTGGCGATCGAGTGCGAATATCACCAGGTCGCAATTCTTCGCGCAGCCCCCGGCATGAAGGGCGGGGGCTGCGCTTGTATTGACTCGGTCACGGCAACGTATTTCCGTTCGGACGGTCCCGACAAGTTTCTGGTGGGGGATTTCTACGGGAAGCGGCCGACCGACCCTGACGATTTTCCGCAGCGCGCTTCCGACGAGTCGCTGGAAGAGATCATTGAGCGTGCCTGCCTCCGGGTGCCGAAACTCGAAGCAGCCGAAGTGATGCGTGGCGTCACCGGCGTTTATGACATGACTCCGGATTCGCGCCCTCTGCTGGGCGAGATCCCTGCAATTGACGGCCTATATGTTTGCGCAGGATTTTCTGGTATGGGCTTCAAGATTTCTCCTGCGATCGGTTTGGTGATGAGTGAACTCGTCCTTGACGGCACAGGCCGGACCCTGGACGTCAGTGCGTTCCGCCCGGACCGGTTCAGCATAGGCCAGCCGATCAAGGCGGAGTACGAATATGTGGATGACTAACAATTCTCAGGAGCAGTCATGAAGAAGAAAGGCATTCTCGAACGATTGAAGGATGGCCCCGTGCTAGGCGACGGCGGCTATTTGCTGGAACTGGAAAAACGTGGATGGGTGCGCGCGGGTCCGTTCACGCCAGAAGTCGCGCTGCTGTACCCGGCTGCACTGCGCGAGCTCCACGTGGAGTTCCGCGAAGCTGGGGCCGAAGTGCTGCAGGCTCTCACGTTCTATGCGAGTCGCGACAAGCTGGCCACCGTCGGGCTTGAGAACCGGCTGGAGGAGCTCAATCGTTCCGCAGTTCGCGTGGCGCGCGAGGTCGCAGGCGACCAATGCCTGGTCGCCGGCAACCTGAGCCTGACGTGGATGTACGAACCCGGGAGCCCTTCCGCCGCCGATCGGGTCCGCAAGACATTCGACGAACAACTCGCGGTGCAGGTCGACGAAGGAGTTGACTTCATCATTGGCGAAACTTTCTCTTGGCTGGGCGAGGCTCTGATCGCAGTGGAGCGCGCCAAGAAAACGGGATTGCCCGCGATGGTCACGATCTGCTTTGAGAACAAAGACGAAACCGCTGAAGGCAAGAACGCGGCCGATGCCGCGAAAGCGCTGTTCGACGCAGGCGCTGACATCGTCGGCATGAACTGCCTGCGCCCGCCGCAACACATCCTGGGTCCCATGGAACAGATGCGCAAAGCGGTATCGGGATATCTTGCCTGCCAGCCCGTGGCCTACCGCACCCCGAAAGACAAACCCGACTTCACGAGCCTTCCGGAGTTTCCTTACGCACTGGATCCTCTGCAACTTACGCGCAAGGAAATGGCGGACTACGCGGTGCGGGCTCGCGATATTGGAATCAGCTTCATCGGCGCGTGCTGCGGAACGGTCGCCATGCATATCCGGGAAATGGCGCGCGTCCTCAACAAGTTGCCGGAAGATTCTCGCATCTGGAAAAAGGGAGGCGAGAAACCGATGTCGGCGTACGAATACTACGATCACGACAATCTGAGAACAGGCAGTGCAAAGTAGTCACATTGTTATACGGACAAAGTTGTGTAGACAGAATTGCACGGGCCCTGGCTGACCAGGGCCCGTCGTTCGTATCGGCGCAAGTTCAGCGTGCCGCTCGGCCTACCCAGCCTTTCTAACGCCCGGGTCTACCGCATGCACCAGAGGAACATTGACCAGATGTTCGCTGAGGAACCACACCTGCAGTTCATTGGCACGTAGTACGTCGCTGACCACCATATCGTTCGTGCCATCATCGCCAATCTCCGAAGCGCGGCGCGCCAACTGCCGGCAGTGGCCGATGATGATTTGATGCGCATCCAGGAGGCGGGAGATCTGCACAGGCACTTCTTCCCTGCCGCGTGGCGGACGCTCGATGCGTGTGGTCTCTGCGACATCGGCGGCCATGGCCAGCGAGACTCCACCGAGCAACTGGATTCGCTCAGCGATAGTGTCGACGACCTCCGCCTGCTCTTCATAGTGCTTGTCGAATAGCAGATGAAGCTGATAGAACGTCGGCCCTGCGACTTGCCAGTGCGACTTCTTGTAGAGATCGCGTAATGTCATGGTATCGGCTAGTAACAGGTTGAGTTGTTCGGTCATTTCCAGACGTACAGGCTCTTCCAACTCGAGCGGCAGCGCGTGAGAAACCGTGCCGTACGCTTGAATCTCGGCAGCGCTCTGGTGGATGCGAGGCTGCGCATTGATTGTGGTTTGACGCGTAGCGGTGACTTCTTTCTTCGGCATAGTGCGGACCTCCTCCGCAAGTGAGCGTGCTCGGGTTGTCTAAGCTCGTTGTCTAAGCTCAAGGAACGTGCCGGTACAACCCGAGCAAACACCTACCTTCGATGCTGCCGTTCTCGATAGGATGCTTTGCTCTCGCGCATTCTTCTGGAAACAGGGAGAAAACCGCGCCGCAATAGGTCCCGGCGATGTTTGACGGCACACCCACTGGTTGCTATGATCGAAATGCGGGGTGGAGCAGTCTGGTAGCTCGTTGGGCTCATAACCCAAAGGTCGGTGGTTCAAATCCACCCCCCGCAACCAACGCAATCATAAAGTTACGAGGAATTTGGGTTTTCGATTGTGGTCTGAAATGGTCCAATAAGGTTTGAAGCGACAGAACAGAGGCCGTCCACGTGACGGCCTTTTGCTATTTGGTGCGGTCTTGAAGCAGTACCCGCTGCACCACGGATGTATTGGCTTTGCGCTTCGCTTCCATGAAGGCTCCACCATAGACGTTCATCGTGGTCGAGATGTTCGCGTGACGCATGAGTTTCTGTTGTACGCCGAGAGGCACACCAACCTCGTCGAGCCAAGCGCGGTAGCTGTGACGCAGCGTGTGCCAGCCGATGGGTCCCTGAATCTTGGCACGCGCCGCAGCAGTCTTGAGCACCTTCTTCCGGAGCGTACCAGAATCGTACGGTTTGTTTGTTCGTGGGCTGGGAAAGACCCAGTCTCCTTGCGTCGCTATACAGAGACGCTTCCACTCCAAAAGAATGGTTGCGACGTCTGGATCCAGCGGCAAGTCGTCCTGGGAGCATTCGGATTTCAGCTTCGTGACCTGGCTGCGAGCGTACACTTGCATGACCAAGCTTT
>JADGNQ010000107.1 GCA_017883385.1 Candidatus Sulfotelmatobacter sp. | reverse complement strand
CGTGATCGCCGCCGTCAACGTCGTCTTGCCATGGTCAATGTGACCAATCGTCCCTACGTTGCAGTGCGGCTTATTCCGATCAAATTTCTCTTTCGCCATCTTTCTTTCTCCTCGGCTTCACTTACGCCGAAATCCAATCATCCCCGCCGGCTTCGTAATACGCGCCAACGAATTCCTGTTTCTCGACCAGTTCGTCGACAATCTGTCGATCGAACTGCGCGAAATCTTCGGAGAATCGCTCGCGGAACACTTCAAACCCGCGATGCCAACTCCAGAAATCCCGCACCCGATACCGCCCATCGCTCCCAGCCTCGCACTTCACTTCCGTCGCGATGTAGCCTTGGGCTTGCCGCAAAAACCGCGCCCAGACACCCTCAGCCCGAAAAACATTTACAAACTCAACTCGCTTACTTTCTCGGACCCGGAACCTGCGGTCGACGACGAACCGCGGCGCTGGCTTTCACTTCGCGGTACCTTGCACCTTGGCAATGATTTCCTCCGCCACCGACCGCGGAGCCTCCTCATAGCGCGCGAAGTGCATCGAGTATTCCGCACGGCCCTGCGTTGACGAACGCATGTGGGTCGCGTAGCCAAACATTTCCGCCAGCGGAACGATTGCCTTGATCACCTGCGAACCCGCGCGGTGCTCCATGCCTTCGATCCGTCCGCGGCGCGAGCTCAAATCGCCCATGATCGCTCCGGCGTAATCTTCCGGAGTGACCACTTCCACCGCCATCACCGGCTCAAGCAGCACTGGCGAGGCCTTGCGCGCCGCTTCCTTGAACGCCATCGAACCGGCGATCTTGAACGCCATTTCATTCGAATCGACGTCGTGATAGCTGCCGTCGTAAAGCGTGGCCTTCACATCGACCATCGGATAACCGGCAAGCACTCCGCCTTCCAGCGCTTCCCGAATGCCCTGATCGATCGGCTTGATGAATTCCTTCGGCACCGAACCACCCACGATGTCGTTCACAAATTCGTAGCCGGTCCCCGCTGGTTGCGGGTCGAGATAAATCTTCGCGTGACCGTATTGGCCGCGGCCGCCGGTCTGACGGATGTACTTGCCTTCCGCCTCGGCGTGCCTGCGGATGGTTTCGCGATACGCTACCTGCGGCTTGCCTACGTTGGCCTCGACCTTGTACTCGCGCATCATGCGGTCGACGATGATCTCCAGATGCAACTCGCCCATGCCGCTGATGATGGTCTGTCCACTGTCGGGATCGGTGTGAACTTTGAAGGTGGGATCTTCCTGCGCCAGACGCGCCAGCGCCATGCCCATCTTTTCCTGGTCGGCCTTGGTCTTGGGTTCCACCGCAACCGAGATCACGGGAACCGCAAACGTGATCGACTCCAGCGCAATGGGGTGATCTTCGTCGCAAATCGTGTCGCCCGTGCTCACGTTCTTCATACCGACCGCGGCACAGATGTCGCCTGCCAGAATCTCGCTGATCTCTTCGCGCTTGTTGGCGTGCATCTTCAGCAGGCGCCCAATGCGCTCAGTCCTCGTGGTGCGGACGTTTCGCACTGAATCGCCAGTCTTGAGTTGACCCGAGTAAACCCGAATAAACGTCAACTGCCCGACGAACGGATCGGCCATGATCTTGAATGCCAGCGCCGAGAACGGCTCTTTGTCGTCGGCATGGCGGAAAATCTTCTCCCCGTTGTCGGGATTGATCCCGTGGGTCTCAGGCACATCGAGCGGCGAAGGCAAATAGTCCACGACCGCGTCCAGCAGCGGCTGCACACCCTTGTTTTTGAATGCTGTTCCTACAACCACCGGAAACACTTTCAATGCAATCGTCGACTTGCGCAGCGAAGCCCGCAATGCGTCGGCGCTGATCTCTTCGCCTTCCAGAAATTTATGCAGGATTTCGTCGTCGTTTTCCGCGATGCTCTCAACCAGCTGGGCGTGAAACGCTTCCGCTTTCTTCTTCAGGTCTGCGGGAATCTCTTCGGTGACGTATTCCGCGCCCATCGTGTCGTCCTGCCACACGATCGCCTTCATGTTGATCAGATCAACGACGCCCTTGAACTTATCTTCCTGGCCGATGGGAAATTGAATCGCGACGGGCTTGGCACTGAGGCGCTTGCGGATGGTATCGACGGCATGCTCGAAATCGGCACCCATCTTGTCAATCTTGTTAATGAAGCAAATTCGCGGGACGCCGTACTTGTCGGCCTGGCGCCAGACTTTTTCCGACTGCGGCTGTACGCCATGCACCGCGTCAAACACCGCGACGGCGCCGTCGAGCACGCGCAACGATCGCTCGACTTCCGCCGTGAAATCGACGTGGCCGGGAGTATCAATAATATTGATGCGAATGTCACGCCAGGTGCAAGTCGTAGCCGCGGACGTAATCGTAATCCCGCGCTCCTGCTCCTGCTCCATCCAGTCCATAGTGGCCGTGCCCTCGTGCACCTCTCCGATGCGGTGCGTCCGTCCCGTATAAAACAGGATGCGCTCCGTCGTAGTGGTCTTGCCGGCATCGATGTGGGCCATGATGCCGATGTTTCTGCAGCGTTCTAATGGGACTGTTCTGGGCACGACTCTCTAACTCTTTCTGGGCTCCAAAATCAGCTGTCAGCTCTCAGCCGTCAGCTTTCAGTAAAGCTTGTCATCCTGAGGCGCAGCTTTTGGCGCCGAAGGATCTATGCACTTCTTACCACCGGTAATGCGCGAATGCCTTATTGGCTTCTGCCATCCGGTGCACATCTTCTTTCTTCTTGATTGCGGCGCCTTTTCCCGCAGCGGCGTCCAGCAACTCATTGGTCAACTTGTCGACCATTCCCTTTTCGCCGCGGGACCGGGCATAGGTAATCAGCCAGCGAATCCCCAGCGAGGTACGGCGGTCGGCATTCACCTCGACCGGTACCTGATAGTTGGCGCCACCGACGCGGCGGGTCTTCACTTCGAGCAGTGGCTTCGCGTTCTCCACCGCCTTCTTGAAGAGTTTCAGCGCTTCGTCGCCACCCTTTTCCTGCACCTTCGCCAACGCCTCATAGAAGATGCCCTCGGCGGTCGAGCGCTTGCCCTGCCACATCATCGAGTTGATAAACTTCGTCACCAGATCCGATTGATAAACGGCATCGGCCGGGACGGTCCGCTTTGCGATATGTCCTTTACGAGGCATTCAGCTTCTAGCTCCTGGCTCATAAGCTTCTAGCTTGAGCTCAACTGGTCACTGGCCACTGACCCCTGTCGTCAGCCCTTCTTCGGCCGCTTGGCGCCGTACTTCGAACGTCCCTGCATGCGGCCGGCAACTCCCACCGCATCCAGCGTTCCGCGAATCACGTGATAGCGCACACCCGGCAGATCCTTCACGCGGCCCCCGCGAATCAGCACAATCGAGTGCTCCTGCAGATTGTGGCCAACACCGGGAATGTAGGTAGTCACTTCAATGCCGTTCGTCAGACGCACACGGGCCACCTTGCGCAAAGCCGAATTCGGCTTTTTGGGCGTCTGCGTGTATACGCGGGTGCAAACTCCGCGCTTCTGGGGACATCCCTGCAAAGCAGGGCTGGCCGTCTTGTACCGGGGCCGCTTGCGACCCTGAGCCACCAACTGGTTAAACGTAGGCACTCTTCGCCACTCCTCAGCCGCGCACCGGCCTGCATTTCGCGTAGGCTGCGCACAGCTCGAATCCTGCTTCAATCCTGCTATTCTTGACGCGCATCCGTAGGCATGGCCGGCTCAACCGCCAACCATTACTTCTCACCGCGCAGCTTCGTCACTGCAAAGCCGCGCCAGAGAGATTCTGGATTCCCTTTAGACTTTCGCTGCCGACGGTGGCGCCCGGCCAATTTCCGGGGGCACTCCGTTTCGTCAGCCTTGCCCTGCATATCCTTCCACAATAGGGCAGAAGGCACCGCAGGAACGTTTCAGCGAGGAAAGTCTCCGAACCTGCACTTCATCCGGAAACGTATTTCTCTAAAGCTCCACTGTAAGTCCCTGCGCACACAGCCGCGCGAAAAACTCACAGCACACAGCAAGCCTGGATGTACTCGCGGAACCCAACTACTATAGCAAGCGCCCGCAAACATCGTCAACCCGTGTTTTTGCATCCCATGGACGGACGATCAGGAGTCAGTTAGCAAGCGCTCGGATCGCGGTGGAGTCTCAGTTCGCCGAAACACTTATGTGGGGACAGCCGCCCTCGGCTAGCTTGCCCTGAGCGGGAGTCGAAGGGTCGAGCGAAGCTCGACACCCCAAGTCGGTCCGAACCGGCAAGCTGAGAAATTACTTGGATCGCGCAGCGCTTGCTGATTCTGTCTCCAGCCTCTACACTACAGGTTTTCCAATTCATTTGACGGTTCTTCCCGCTTACTTTCGGGAGCGGGGCTGGAATAAGGGCTAAAAGAGGGGTGCATGCGTAGGTTTCGCTCTGGCGGGTTGGGTTGCATAGTGGCAATCATTTCTCTATGCAGTATTGGCGGGTGCGGCGGGCATGCACCAGCGGGCCAGTCGCCCTTTGCCGCAAGGGTGAACCTCAGTCCCGCCGGCAACTTTTCCGTGCAAATGGGCGGCTTTATCAACTTCGTCGCTTCGGCGACGAATGCGGCCGGCAATAACGTCTCCGCAACTTTCACGTTCGCTTCCAGCGATACCTCGATCCTGAACATTGCCCCCAACGGTGCCGGCTGCGCCGGTCGCTGGGACGCCGCTTTCACGACCTGCGCTCCCGGGGGCACGGGCGTGGTCCAGGTGACCGCGTCGGCCCAGGGTGCCAGCAGCCCGCCGACGTTCGTGTTTGTGCATCCTCCCATCGACAACATTACCGTCACCGGTGTTCTCCTGAACGGTGTCCCGGTCCAGGAGCCGTGCCTCTCCCAGGGTCAGACCATGACTGTCGAGGCTCACGCTTTCAGTCAGGGTTCCGACATCACCGCCTCCGTCGGGCCTTTCACTTGGTCCGCGAAAGATGCCAGCGTCGTCACCCTCTCGCCCCTCATTAATTCTGCCTACAATTTTGCTACGAACCGGGCCACGGCCAAGGCCGCCACTCCTGGACTCACCCAGATCTACGCCTCTGCCAGCGGCGTTTCGAGCAATTCTTTTCGGCAGCCGAATCTTGTCCCTTCCCCGCCTGTCGTTTTTGACTTCTTCGAGACGTGTCCAATCCAGAACGTCGCGCTGGAGTTGGGCCGCGCCGGATCGCAGCAAACGGATTTCGCAGTCACCAAAGGGACTGCGGAAACCATCATCGCGACTATCACTGACGCAATGGGAAACAGCTCTCTTCCCAACACGAATAATGGAATCGTCCTGAGCAAGGTCCCTCTGACTTGGACCTCGTCGCAGCCAGGAGTCATCGCGGCGGGCGCGGGGTGCATTGAATCCTGTGCGGTCTCGACTCTATCGCCCGGCGCCGGGTCCGTGACTGCCTCCTGCTCTCCCCCTACCTGTAACATCGGCTTCCCCGCGATTCCAGCGGCTTTCTCCACGGCCTCTTTGGCCGCGTGCGGGCAGTACATTCACTCGTTACTACCTCAGGTCACCAGTTGTCAGCAGTTCATCCCTCTCCCGGTCTACGCGTCTCCTCTGCCGCCCAAATGTCCTACATGTGCAGTCCACACCACAGCTGCCATCTCCGGCGTAGCCTCCGGAACTACGTCCGCCAGTTCCGTTCTCTCGACCAGTCTGGATTGCGCCGGCGAGCCTCCAGCAACTTGCACTACAGGGATCTACAGCTTCTCCACAGCCAAGGCTGCGACGGGTACTGCGAATGGAATGCCCGTTGCACCCAACTCCCTCCTCTTTACTCTCGCGGGCGACAAGGTCTACATGGGAAGCGACTTCGGGGCCCAAGTGATCAATCCCACAAATCTGGGAGGTCAGACCAGCGCCTTCACCGCGCTGGGCACGGTGACCGGAAAGGTGCTGGCGGTCTCCGCCAACGGAAGCGTGGCCGTCTTCTCCGACACGCTCCACTCCCCGAATCAGGTTTACGTTGTTAATTCGTCGAATGCCACGTCGCCTTTGGTTACTGCGCTGCCCATAGCAGGTGCGTCGGTAGCGGCGTTTTCACAGGATGGACTGAAGACATTCATCTTCGGGTTCGACACCAACGGCCTGCCGAATCTCTACGTATATTCCACCTTGCAGGCGCTGCAAGTGATCCCTTTGTCGCCGCAGACCTCGGTAAACTCGATCGTCTTCTCAACCAACGGAGCCTTTGCCTACGTGGTCGAGCCCTCGCTGGCCGGTGGCAGCCCAGCAGTCAGTGTCTACAACACCTGCGACGATCAACTCTTCACCGACACGGCCACTGGCCTGCACCACATTCCCTTGGCCGCGTCTCCCCTTGCTTTCAAGGCACTGCCAGATGGACGGCACTTTGTCGCGCTTGAGAGCGATGGCACTCTCGAATACATCACCGCGTCCATCACTGGAATCCCCGCCGCGACTCTGACCCAACCGGCGACGTCCCTCTGCCCCATGTTGGTCGGTCATGCTGCGCCCCAGAAGATCAATCTTGGGCAGGGCACAATCCGCCCCATCAACTTCTTCGTCTCCGCGGACGGCACTTTACTCTACGTCGTCGCCAGCGATCGCAGCAGCATCCTGGTCTACGATTTCACCACCAGCGCGGTGACCGGTATTCAACTGATCGGGACCGGCAATCCGACTCCAGTCAGCGCTGACATGACTGCCGATGCCAGCACAATTCTGGTCGCCGCCAGCGATGGCATGGTGCACGAGGTCAGCACGGCTCTCGGCGGCAGCGACATCGTCCAACTCGCATTCCCCAACCTGGCTAACTTCCAGAATCCCTTCTGTACCTTCGACCCAGCCTCCGGCCCGTGCACATTCGACTTCATCGCCGCCAAACCGTAGGAGCCGTCTCTGATTTTGGAGATCGAAGTTGATCGAGCTAAGAACCAGATTCTGAGTGGCGCCGATTTTGGGTGGCGCGGTGCTTTCAGCAGCTACGATCAAGGCTTTCTCTGCTGTGCGCGAAATCCAAATTCTCCGGGAGAGCGGTCCAGCGATATGTCTGCGAAAACCCAGCCGCGAAGCGGCGGCATATGAAAGCCCGGCACGGAAGTGCCGGGTCACAGTGCAAAGAGGACGCGAGTCCGGAGGGACGGCACCGGTTCTTACGCGCATTCCGCAATATCGGTCAGCTCTACCCCACCGCCGCCTCGCTCGTCGCACTCTCATCGGCCGCAATCTGCTGCGGAGCGGAAACTGCAATCCCATCCCGATAGCTCACGGTCCTGCCGGAGATCGCCGGCACTCTTTCCCCTGGCACCAGAATCCCAATCAAGTTCAGCGGATCCGCCGCCGACAGCGTAATCGTTTCGCCGCGTAACGGCAGGCTTCGTATCGCTCGCACCGACTCGACCGCCACTGGCAGCGCGAACTGCTCGCCCAGGAACCCATCGACAAACCGTCCCCCGCGAATCTCCCCGCGATCTTCGAGCCGGCGGAATCCCATGAGCAATTCGCGCCACGGCGGCAAGTTCGACTCGCGCGCCAGCAGATCGCGAATCACGATTCCGTAACGCCGCAACAGCATCCAGCACGCGGCCTCAACCGCGCGCGGCAGCTCCGCAGCCACATCCGCATGCAGCAGGGCCCACCGCCCCGAACTGTGCCGTGGGCGCGTAGTGCGCCCGCTTCCCTGTCCCGCCCGCCGCTTGGGATCGATCAGTGCCCGCAAATTGTCGAACCCATCCGCCGTCACCAGCCCGGCGGCCACCAATTCCCAAAGTGCGGTCTCGATCTCCGCCTTCAGCTTCCCCGTGCCGCGCACGATGTCCGCAAAAAACGAGGCGCCCCGCTGCCGCAGAAAGTCGAGCACGATCTGCGCCCCATGACCTAATCCCCGCAACTCGGCCTCGTCACCGGCAGTGTGACGAGGAATCATCCAATCCGCCTCTTCGCGTACAAAAAATGTAATCGGCGCAACGCTGGTCGGAATCACCCGACGCTGCCGCGGCGCCGCCACTTCCGATGAACCATTAGACGGCCCATTGCTCGAATCATTCCCGCGCGCTGCGCCGCCCGTATCGAGCGTCGCCGGATGCGGCGACAACCTTCCCCATCCCACCGCTCCCGTCATACACAGTTGATCCAGCCACATCGGATCGTAGTCCACAATCCTCCGCGCTAAAACCTGCCGCTCCCAGGCATTGGCCGGAATCTCAAATCCCTGCAACTGCTGCAACACTTCGAGCGCCCCGCGCTCGCCCGCGACCTGCGTCCCCGGAGCCACATGCTGCCACCGCATCAGCCACCGCATGAATGCCGCTGCAGTAACGGGCTCGATCTGCTTCCGCAGCATCCCCACAGTCAACCGGTGAATCCGCGCCAGCAACCGCCGCTCACACCACTCCGTCTCCGTTGCTTGTGTGGGGAAAGCCGCCCCCAGCTGCTTGCCCTGAGCGGAGTCGAAGGGTCCAGTCGACCGCAGCTCAACAGGTTCGTGCGGCGCGGGCGCCCCCCGCGTGCCTGCAGCGCCGGTGAAATTCCCCCGCAGAACAGTCCCGCTAGCCTCCATGCGCAACAAAGCCTTCTCAATATCAGAAGGAGGAAGCCCCAGCGCAATTCCAAGCTGCGAGGCCGTCACCGGCCCCACATGCGACATCCACCCAGTTACCAGTGTCAGCAAAACATCATCGCGAGAACTCTGCGCAGTCTCCACGTCAGCCAAAGTCTGCTGAAATTCAGCCAAAGGGAACAGCGTCGCAAAACTCCGAGCCCGCTCCGCCGCAACCCAGTAACGTCGCCCGTCAAACGAAGCCATCCCAGCTCGGCCTTCAAAGTCCAGCCTTTCGAAGTGACCTACCCATCCGGCAGTGCTCATGTGGGGACAGCCGCTCTCGGCTGTCCGGTTCAGCGAAGCTGAACTGTCGCCGCTCTCACCATAGAGTGTTTTCGACTCGACAGCAGCTTGTCGAGCTTCGCTTGACCGGACAGCCGAGGGCGGCTGTCCCCACATAGAATCCGATTCCTCCGGCAGCGCCACCAGCGTATGCAGAACATCATGCAACTCATCCGCATCCCGCACATCGGGCCACGCCTCTGCTCGCACCTGCGTAATCGCCCCCGCGTCCAGTCCCCCCACTTCCTCCAGCACCGACTCCGGCAGCATGCGGCGCATCTCCACCGCACGCGCCCGCCGTTCCTCCAGCGGCGCGTCATCCAGAAACGCGTACGGATTCGCATTCAGAATCTCGTGCGAAAACTGCGACGGCACAGGCGTATCCACCGCCAGCACCCGAATCTCTCCCGAAGCCATCCCCCGCAGCACTACCTTCAGCCCCTCAACGTCCATCGCCTCGGTGAGCACATCCTTCATGACTTCGCCCACCAGCGGATGATCCGGAATCTTTCGCTCGCCCTCAATGTTTTCGAAACAAGCCGCCGCATCCGGAAACACCGACGCCAGCAAATCGTCCGACCGCATGCGCTGAATCTGCGCTGGAACTTTCTTGCCATTCTGAAACCGGAGCAGCGCCAGAGCCCGGCTCGCATCCCACCGCCAGCGCGTGCCGAACATCGGAGAATCCAGCGCCGCCTGCTCCAGAATCGGCTGCACCGTATCCGCCCGCAGAAAATGAAACACATCCCCCAGCGGAAAACTGTGCTGCTCGGCCAGCGCGATGTTCAACCCGTTGTCGGTAGCCGCCGCCTGCAGTTCAAAGTTGAACCCCACGCAGAAACGCTTGCGCAATGAAAGCCCCCAGGCCTTATTGATGCGCCCGCCAAACGGCGCGTGGATCACCAACTGCATGCCGCCGCCTTCATCGAAGAAGCGCTCTGCTATCACAGTGGTCTGCGTCGGCACCGCGCCCAGCACTGCGCGTCCCTGCAGGATGTATTCAATCGCCTGCTCCGCGCCCGAATCATCCAGCCCGCACTCTTCTTTAAGCCACGAAACAGCAGCCGCCACTTCCGGCTGCGTCGCCGAAAATCCCACTGGCGAAGTGCGCAACAACATCTCGCTGATCTTTTCCCGCAGCTCACCGACATGCTGTGACAATTCCTGCGTCCGCGCCGGAGCCTCGCCCCGCCAGAACGGAATCCCTGGCGGCGCTCCGTGTGCGTCTTCCACCAGTATCCGCCCCGCGTTGGTCTCAATCCGTCGAATCCGCCACGAACTGTTCCCCAGCAGCATGACTTCTCCTGCCATGCTCTCGACCGCAAAATCCTCGTCCACGGTCCCCACCACAACGCCCTCGGGTTGCGCGACCACGGTGTACAGCGAGTTGTCAGGAATCGCTCCCCCACTCGTGATGGCTGCCAGCCGCGCTCCCCGCCGCGCCCGCAACTTTCCATTCACGCGATCGCGATGCACGTACGCCCCATACCGCCCGCGCCGCGCCGCAATCCCCTCCGACAACATTTCAAGAATGGCATCAAACGTCTCGCGCTTCAGCTCGCGATACGGATACGCGCGCCGCACCAGCGCGAACATCTCGTCCTCGCCCCACTCCTCCGCCGAGCACGCCGCCACAATCTGCTGCGCCAGCACATCCAGCGGAGACTCCGGAATCATCAACCGGTCCAGATCTCCCTGCTTGATGGCCCGAACCAGCGCCGCGCATTCCATCAGATCGTCGCGAGTCGTGCAGAAGAATCGCCCCTTCGGCACCGCCCCGCGCCAGTGTCCCGACCGCCCCACGCGTTGCAGCGCCACAGCAATCGCCCGCGGCGAATTGACCTGCACTGCGAGATCCACGGTGCCCACATCAATTCCAAGTTCGAGCGAGGCCGTCGCCACCAGCACCCGCACCTGTCCTTCTTTCAATTTCTTCTCGGCCGCCAGCCGCAGCTTGCGCGACAAGCTGCCGTGATGCGCCGCGACATTCTCCTCGCCCATGCGCTCGCCCAACTGATGACACAGGCGCTCCGCCATCCGACGCGTATTCACAAACACCAGCGTCGACCGATGTTGCTCCACCAGCGTCACCAGCCGGTCGTAAATGGCGTCCCACATCTCATTCGACGCCACCGGCCCCAGCGGCATCGGCGGTACCTCGATCCCAAGATCCAGCGTCCGCTTATGACCAATGTTGACGATGACCGGGTCCGGCTTTCCGCTTCCTGTTAGAAAATGGCCCACGTCCTCAATCGGCTTCTGCGTCGCCGACAACCCAATACGTACCGGAGGTCTGTGAGCCAGCGCATCCAACCTCTCCAAAGACAGCGCCAGATGCGCCCCGCGCTTGTCATCCGCCACCGCATGAATCTCGTCGACGATCACCGTCTCAACATCCCGCAGAATCGCGCGGCTCTTGTCCGCAGTAAGAAGAATGTAGAGAGACTCCGGAGTCGTCACCAAAATGTGCGGAGGCCGCTTCAGCATCGCCCTCCGCTCCGCCGGCATCGTGTCACCGGTGCGCACGGCCGTGCGAATCTCCGGCATCAGCAGCCCGCGCTCGCCCGCCAGCGCAAGAATTTCCCCCAGCGGCCCTTCAAGATTTTTCTGGATGTCGTTGCCTAGCGCCTTGAGCGGCGAAACGTAAAGCACTTCCATCCGGTCGGTTAGATCCCCAGCCAGCGCCTTGCGCACGAGCCGGTCAATGCAGGCAAGAAATGCAGCGAGAGTCTTTCCCGACCCAGTCGGTGCCGAAATCAGCGTAGTCCGCCCCGCCAGAATGTGCGGCCAACCCTGCTCTTGCGGCTCCGTGGGCGTGCCAAACTTCCGCACAAACCACTCCGCCACAACAGGGTGGGCCCAAGCCAGCGAGGAAGGAACGGGCAGCATCCGGGTATTGTATCCGGAGAAACGAATATTCGCTATATATTCGCCTGCGAAGAATGACAAAAAGCGGGAGCCTCTTGGCTCCCGCCGTGTCCCTTCCACACAACCGCTATCTCCCGCTGTTTTCCGCTGCAGTCTGCACCGCTTCGCCCCCGATGGTCAGAACGTACTTCTTTCCTTCCGGCCGAATCTGTGTCAACGCGACGTTACCAGCATCCTTCCGGGTCACGATGCTCCCAGGAGCAGCGTCCTTCAGATTCACGACCTGGGCCGGAACCGTTGTCACCACATTCTTTCCTTTGAGGAACTTCAGTTCCACACTTGGCCCGCTGCCATCCCAGGTCACGGTATACTTGCCGGCCGGCAACTGATTACCGTTTACCGTCATCGCTTGCTGGGTTTCCACGGTCACCTTCTCCGCCGCAACAGCATTCGTCGCAACCAACATAGCCGCGCCCAACAGCAAATTTGTATAGAGCGTTCTTGATTTCATTGGATTCCTTCTTCTTTCCCGAAAGCGTCGGGAATCGGCTGAAGGCGGCTGGACCGGGGTGCGACGCTGTTGGTAACAACAAAGAAATACTTTGGAAGACAGCGACAGCTCTCTGCACTCCAAAACAGAGCTCACCTGGGCCGCCAAACCGAGCGTGAGATCCGTTCCAAAGTTCCGAGACTCGCGCAACAGCGTCTCTGATTCGGAGTTATACGGCTGTGCCGGCGAAAAAGTTCCGCGCGATCCAGCTATTTTTGTGAGCTGCATTTCCGCGGCCAAACTCCGCCGCGCCGAAACCCCCGCAATTGCTGGGCTAGCCGCGATCCGCTAACGCCCGCAACCAAACCAGAGTGTCCGGTTCTGATTCGCAGCGTCCGCCAGCGGACAGCAACATATCGCACCGCCGCAATGCCAAGGGCCTTCTGCCTGGTAGACGTTCCATGCCGGGTCTGGTAAGCGCCAAGTCCCTCAAGTTATGTCCTGATAAAATCGGATGCTCTGGATCGGAGAAATAGATTTCTGAAATGTCTAAACTTCGCGCAAAGAAAATCAAGCTCCTTCTCTTCGACGTGGACGGCGTGCTCACCGACGGTAAGTTATTCATCTTCCCCGCTCCGCCGGGAACGCAACAAAGCATCCTCGAACAATCCGCTAAGCACGGCGGCCAGGGCGGATTCGGTTTCCACAGCCAGTCCATGATCGAAGCCAAGGGCTTCCATGCTCACGACGGCACATCCATCTCCCTGGCGCGCCTCGCCGGCATCAAGACCGGACTCATCACCAAGCGCATCTCCGAAACCGTCGCCCTACGCGCCCGCGACCTGAAGCTCGAACACGTGCATCAGGGTGTCGACGACAAGCGCACGTGTTTTATGGAAATCGTGAAACAGGAAGGTCTCAAACCGGAAGAGGCCGCTTTCGTTGGCGATGACGTAATCGATCTCCCTGCCATGCGCGCCGCAGGCTTGGCCATCGCGGTGAAGAACGCCCGCGCCGAGGTCAAGAAGGAAGCTCACTACATCACTCCCCACGCCGGCGGCGACGGCGCCCTCCGCGACGCCGTCGAATTCATCCTCAAAGCCCAAGGCAAATGGAAGAAAGTTGTCGAAGACTACATCGGAGAGAGAAGTCCAGCCGGCAGCCGCCAGCTGTCAGCTATCAGCCGTCAGCGAAAATCAAAGTCCCGCTGACGAGAACAACCCAGCACGATTGAGGCTATTGGCAAGAAGCAATGGAGACCCTGCTTTTACTGAAAGCTGACGGCTGATAGCTGACAGCTCCAACAAAAAACCCACCGGATGCTTGCTTGGGGCGTGCTCGGGTCAGCATCCGATGGGCTACCGTTTCTCCTTACTCACCCTGTCGTTTTCAGGAGTATGTAGAAAAATTAAACACCGGAATCCGCAGAAGTTCCGTCTATTTTTGTAAAACTTTGTAAAATCTCCCACCCAAAAAACAGGACCAATGCAGATTTCATCTGCAGCCACCAAATCACGCTCATTCTTCACAAAGGCGCCAAGAATCCGGTGCCTCTACCTCAGCGCATACAGGTTCCCGTCCGCACTCCCCACGTAGACCACGTTGCCAACCACCGCCGGAGACGAGAGGATCGCTCCCATACTCATCACCCGGTCGACTCCTGCGACCATGTCATCGTAGAAATCGGATCGATAGATCGCCTCTTCGTTCGGTGTTCCATCAGGTTTCGTGTAGGCCGGTCCATGTTCCTTCATCCCCTGCGTTTCGAAACTCCAGACAGGCTTGAACCCAGCGAGATCGACCGCAACCAACTTCCCCTGCGTCGACCCGAAATACAACATGCCGCCCGCCAGAGCCGGCGACGAATACAAATACCAGTGGTTGAATCCCACCGATTGCAGCACCGCGCCGGACTTGGCATCGAGTTCGTACAACAGGCTTGTGTCGGAGGTTACGAAGTACACCTTGCCGTCTCTTACCGCCGGCGACGACACCACCCACGAGCCCTCACCCGAAAACACCCACTTCTTCTCTCCGGTGTTCACGTCCAGCGCGTAGAGATGGGAATCGCGGCATCCGAAATATACCATGCCATCCACTACCGCCGCCGAGGATTGAATGCCTTCCTGATTGTGCGTATCGTGATCCTCACCCGTCTTGAACCGCCATTTTTCCTGCCCCGTCGATGCGTCAAGGGCGTAAAAGTAGCTGTCCCAACTCCCGAGGAACAACGTGCCGTCCGCAATTGCCGGAGACGCATGCACCACGTCCCCGGTCTTGAATTTCCACTTCAGTGCGCCCGATGCGGCGTTGAGCGAATAAATGTTGCCGTCCCCGCTGCCGAAGTACACCGCTCCATTCCACACAACAGGCGACGAAAGGTAGCAGTCAAAGGGATCAGGCATGGTCTCGCTGGCCGGCTGCACCCCATGCAGGTGCTTGCCGGCGAATCGTCGCTCTCCTCCGGTCTGAAACTTCCATTTCAATGTTCCCGTGGATGCATCGACCGCATAAAAATTCCCATCGTAAGCCCCGAAGTAGACAACCTTGTCCGCCACTGACGGCGTCGACGGGATCCGGCTCTTCACTTCGAACTTCCACTGCTGCGCACCTGATTCAGTATCGACGGCATAAAGATTCCCATCGTCGCTACCAAAATAAACTCGTCCGCCGGCCACAGCGGGCGAGCCAATGACCATACCGCCGGTGTGGAATTTCCATTTGACGCTGCTGAATTTTGGCACTCCCGCCGCTTCATAGACCCCACTGTGCCGCGCGTTTCCCCGAAACATCTGGGCATCTTCGCAGAACAGCGGCAGGCAAAAAAGCGGCAGAAGAAGGCTTGCGAGCAGGGGCTTGAGCTGCATAACAGTTTGTGTCCTCTCCCCTTAGACGATGCCGAGGAGATTAAGTGAGATTACCGCGCCCAAGCCCCCCCCGCCGTGTTGGCCGCGAATCTGGCGGATCTGAATGGGAGCCAATCTCGGCTGGCCCGGCGGCGATTTTGGGCCAAATCGGTCCATCCGCTGATGTTCCCCTCCAACGGTATAATCGACGCCACTGCGGGGGACATGATCTTGGCCTGCAGCCTCTCCCCTGAAACTTATGAAACGGCACGTGCTGATCTATGGATTAATCGGTGGAATCCTGATTACCATACTGAAGTGGACTGAGTATCGGTTCCTGGTAATCGAGCATTCGATCGAAATCTATGGCGGACTCATCGCGGCGACCTTTGCCGTTCTTGGGATCTGGCTCGGCCTCAAGCTGACAGGACCGCGGCAGAGGATCGTTGTGAAGGAGGTCCCTGTCCCAGCCGGGGAACCGTTCGTCGCCAACGATAGAAGACAACAAGACCTCGGCATCACGCCTCGCGAGCTTGAGATCCTTGAACTGATAGCCCAGGGCATGAGCAACCGTGAGATCGCCGGGAAGCTGTATGTAAGCGAGAACACGGTGAAAACCCATTCCAGCCGCGTTTTCGACAAACTGGGGGCCAAGCGACGGACGCAGGCAGTGCAACGCGGCCGGGAATTCGGCTTGCTCCCTTGAACTACTCACGCGAACGAATGATTTTTCTCTCCCGCAGCCAAAATCACCCGAAAGGATGACGACAAGGACCCTGCCTGACGCGGTATGGTGCGTCGGCATTCACGTTTCGCATTCCGCCGCAGCGGATTTGTTTGAGTGCTTACAGACGCAGAAGGAGCGAACATGGAACTTGGTGCCTTTTCAGTCAGCTTGGCTGTCAAAGACATTAAAGCTTCG
>JADGNQ010000272.1 GCA_017883385.1 Candidatus Sulfotelmatobacter sp. | reverse complement strand
CCTGTTACCGCGTAAAGATTGGCGAGCACCTCGCCCATTCCGCCGTATTCCACCTGGAGGATGCGCTGCATTTGTTGTTCGCTCAAGGGGTCAGTCCAACTCCGCACCCATCCTGCCATCTTCTCCAGGGTTTCCAGTGCCTGCTGGTTGCCTGCATGCAGGTACATGTCGAGATGCCCTGCCATGATCTTGTGGATGGTGTAGAACGGCGCCCAGACGTTGACGCCGTCGCGCAAGCGGTCGAAGAGCTCCAGCGGAAAGGCGCTCAGATAGCCGTTCTTGAGTTTCGCCTGGCATTTTGCAAGCTCCACAACCATGATGTCGCCATTGCGCTTGAGTTCTTCGTCGCCCGAACTGGCGAACGAAAGCGCGCAAGCCGACAGATAGTGCCCGCCCGCGAAGTGACCCCGCAACTCACAATCGGGCTTTTCCCAATCACCTAACGGCTCTGCGGAAGTGGGAAGTCCCGCTGTCAGGCGAAAGGTGTGGAGCAGGCGGTCGGGAGGCAGTGTCTTCAAGTAGCGGCGGTTGGCTTCCGCTGCCGTGCTGAACGCGCCCGGTCCCAGCCGGACGTTGCTCATACCAAAGGGAACCGCTTGCAGGGATACAACCTCGCGGGCCTTCGGCTTTGCTCCGGTCGCGACGGCTGTACCTGGACTCTGATTCTCAAATGCGAACGCCGGTGCACGAAGCACAGCCCCAGCGCCGGCAACAGCGGCGGAGGCGACGAACGAGCGGCGGCTAATCTTGGATGACATAGGCCCCTCTACTGCGAACGAACAATTTGCATATGAATGATGCTGACGACAAAAGCTTGGGACACCGGGGCGACCTGCCCCTCGGTCTTTAGCCCACGGATAATGCGGCTCTCTCCCCTGTTCGCATCGTCGTCAGATCGCGCGCTCCGATTCCGGCGGAGTGCACCTCCCGGAAGAAGTTTAGGTTCGACTGAAGCACAATTCCCGGGTTCAGGCTATTGCTCGACGCGATAGGAGCTTTCTCAATGACATGATCGACGAGGACTTTTAATGCGGTCTGGCCCTGGGTGTATGGATCTTGATAGATCGAAGCGCCGATGATTCCGTTTTCGAAGTAGGGAACCATCTGCGGGAAAAGGTCGGTGGTAATCAGCCGAACGTCCGTCCTCCTGTGCTCGCGGAGAGCGAGGCAGACAGGCAGGCAGTTGACCGTGGTTACGTAAATGCCGTGAAGGTTGGCATTGTCGCTTAGCAGGTCCATGGTCTTCTGATAGCTCTCTTCTTCCGATTCGTGCGCCTCGAGCACGCAAGCCAAGGTCATCTCGGAACACTGGGCAAGTCGCGACTGAAAGCCCTCGACCTTCTGACGGTGTTCTTCGGTTCGAAGCATACCTGTGATGGCCGCGACATCAGAGTCGCCGGGGATGAACTTCGAGAGAAGCTCTGCTGCGAGACGTCCCTGAAGATTCGGGTTCGCGTACACTACTGCCGTGCGCCGGCTGTGCGGCGCGTCGCTACAGATACAGACCACCCGGATGCCTCGCGCCTCCGCCGCGTCAATGATCGGAGCGACAACGCGGGGATTTCCGGGCATAACAATGAGGCCGCGAAGGTCCTCATCGAGGAGGCTCGAAAGCTCCCTTTGCTCAAATTCGCCGAGCCTTGGCACGGGACGGTAGATAAGTTCCATGCCGACCCGCGCAGCCCGGCGCGCTTCGTCGAAGATTCCGTCGCGCATCTGGTCAAAAAAATGATGGATCTCCTCGGGGATGCAGACGCCGATAAGAAACCCCGAGCGTCCGACAGCAAGCGCCCGGGCCGCCAGGTTGGGCGTGTACCCAAGCTTCTCGGCGGTTTCGAGCACCTTATTGCGGGTGGCTTCGCTGATGCCGGGACGGGAATGTAGAGCACGATCCACCGTACCGATCGAGACCTGTGCCTGGCGCGCAATTTCGTGAAGACCGACTCGTTTCAACATTCACTCCCGGGTTGAAGGGTGTCTAATATACCATTCGGTTAAATTTGCAATATTGAAGCTGTGAGTTCACGGCTAGGGCTGTTCCTTGACTAAAAGAATGCGGTCGCCGGCCACGTTCCGCAACCGCTGAACAGTTCCCGAAGGCCAGCGAATCTCGACCAATTCCGCGACGGCATTCTTGCCCAGACCGAAATGTACCGGACCGGCGCTGGACGATGCGTATCCAGCCGCGGTGGTCATGTGGTTGTACTGGGTCTCGCCGCCGTTCACAATTTTGATCCGCGCGCCGATTCCGTCCCGATTGCTCTTGGTTCCCTCGAGTTTGATCTCCAGCCAATGGTTATTGCCGGGGCTCGCATTCATCCAGATCTCGGCAGGTGCGCTGATAGCGCTCACGACTACGTCTAACGTGCCGTCGCCTTTGAGGTCCCCGATCGCTGAACCGCGGTGCCGCGCCGGTGGCTGCGATGTCAGGCCGGCTTCTTCTGTTAGCGCGGCAAACTTCATCCCACCAAGATTGTGAAACACGGTGTTGGGCTGTTCCACCGCGATGCGGGGGGCCGAGAGCAACGACTGCACGTGGCCGCGCGTCACGAAGATGTCTTTCCAACCGTCATTGTCGAAATCAGCGATGGTTGGGGAGTATCCCGCCATAAGCGAACTCAGGCGCGCCATACCACTTGACTGAGTGACTTCGACGAACGTGCCTTGACCCGTATTTCGATAGATCGGAAACGTCTCGTTATCGAGCGCCACGAGGCAGATGTCCGGGTAGCCATCGTTGTCGAGGTCGCGGAAATCGACGCCCATCCCGGAGATGAAGACGCCGTCCTCGCGCAACGACACATTTGCTTGGAAACCGACTTCGTCGAACTTTTCGCCATTGTTGCGGAACAGCCAGTTCACCAATTTGTCATTAGCGACGAAGATGTCCATCTTGCCGTCGAGATCGAAGTCGGCAGTTGCGGCACCCATGCCTTTGCCCGGATGCGAGCGCAAGCCCCACTCCGCGGAAGCATCCCGAAATGTCCCGTTCCCATTGTTCATGAAGAGCTGATTGGGAGTCGGCTCATACATCTTCGGGTGGCAGTAGTCACGGTGGTCGGCGGTTCCGCACAGGGGTTCGTGCCGGCCGTCCCACTTCAGGTAGTTGATGACCACGAGATCGAGCAGCCCGTCGTTGTTAACGTCAACCCAAACGCCACCGACGGCCCAAAGTGGACCAAACTCCGGATCCGGCTTGCTGAGTCCCGATTTGGCGGTTACATCCGTGAACGTTCCATCGCCATTGTTGTGATAGAGCGTGTTTCGATATACGCCGGCCACGAAGATATCTTCGAATCCGTCATTGTCGTAATCAGCAATCGCAACGCCTGTATCGAAGCCTGTCCCTCGCAATCCGGCTTTTTCAGTGACATCCGTGAAATGTCCTTTGCCGTCGTTTTCAAACAACCGGTTGTAATACTTTGGCGAGTCCTTGCGGAGAGTGTTGATGTCAGCGCCGTTCGCGAAGAAGATGTCGAGTTTTCCGTCGTTGTTGTAGTCGAAAACGGCGACCCCGCCAGCCATTGTTTCCGGAGCGTGACGTTCCGGCGTCTCCGAACTGTCTAGCCGAAAGTCGATAGGCTCAAAGGAAAACACGATCTCGGCTGCCTTCGCATGCTCTTGCCCGGCGATTGCCTTTGTCGCCGGCTTGGCGTCGGCGGAATGTGCATCGAGGCAGCCGAACCACAGTCCTACTAGAAGGAGGATAGTCTTCGCGAGAACTCGGTACCAATTCCTCGCATCGCATGGTCGATTCATCAGTAACCGAAGATGCACCAGGCGACCAGTATAGCCCGGTTTTTGGACTACTGAGATTCACGTTGAATTTGCCGCTAATTTCCGCTTGACATTTGCGGGGTAAGGAGGTACAACTTACCACCGTTAACGTTAACGGAGCTTTCGTTAACGTTAACGAGGTTGGTTCGCTGGCAGAGACTTAGTCGCGGGGTTGTTAGCACAATGGGTTCTCTGTCGATCTGGACAGTCGATACATCGGGGTAACGTTTGATCTTATCTCACAGTTCGGGGTTGCTTCATCGCGCCCGTCCTGGTTGTAGTAGGGAAGCGCGCTTGGTTTTGACGTAACACAATCTGTTTCTGGTGGGGGGCATATGAATCGATTTGGTAGAACATCGAGTGAAAAATCGTACACACCCGCTGCGTGCGGCCTTTTCGCAGAACAACGTCGCTGGGCGCTTCAGCTTTCTTTGCTAGTGCTACTTTTCCTGGGATTCGCCGTTCCCACGGCATTTGCTCAGCAAGGAACGATTGTCGGCACGGTATTTGATCCCTCCGGCGCCCTCGTTCCTAATGCCAAGATCACGATTACAAACATCGAGACTGCTACCGTTCGTCAATACGTAACCAACAACGACGGTAATTACACCGCTTCTAATCTTTCCGTCGGCCATTACAAGATATTGGTCGATGTCGCCGGGTTTAAACGTGTTGAGCAAAATAACATCGTACTTGACGTGGCCGCCCGGGACCGCTACGACTTCAGGCTGGAAGTCGGTGCGGCTTCGGATCACGTCACCGTGGAAGGGACCGCCGTTGGCGTTCAAACGGAGTCCGGCGAAGTTAGCCAGGTCATCACCGGGCAACAAGTCGAGGGACTCGCCACAAACGGTCGCAGCATCTATACGCTTATCAATCAAACTACGGGTGCGTCCAGCCTCCAGGACGACTTCCAGATTCCAACGCCGGTCGGCGGAAACGCCAACGTCAGCTTCAACGGCCAGCGAATGGGGCACAACATTTACTTGCTCGATGGCGGTGAGGCCTTGGACCGCGGCGGTGCTGGAACGTTCGCCGTAATGCCTTCGCTCGAATCGATCTCCGAATTTCGCGCGTTAACGTCCAATTACAGTGCCGACTACGGCCTGTCCTCCGCAGCTACCTTGAGCACCGTTATCAAGTCGGGATCCACGACTTTTCATGCGTCTGCCTGGGAGTACGTCCGTAACGACGCGCTTGATGCTCGTAACTACTTCAACCCCGCTCCCAACCCAATTGCGAAGCTGAACTTCAACACGTACGGATTCAATGTGGGTGGTGAGGTCCCGTGGGGCAAGTCGCACCCGACATTCTTCTTCTACAACATGGAATGGCGCAAGCTGCGCCAGGGCGGCAACTACAATCAGCAGGTGCCGCTGCCCAGCACCTATAGCGGGAACTTTGGCAGCACGCCTATCACCGTCCCGTATGCTCCGGGTACGTCTCCGGCGAACTCGGGATACGGCGAGGTAGCGCCGTCGGTTCTGTTCGCCGGCTGCGGCGGTACGGCTCCGGCGGGAAGCGTACAGGGACAGCCGTTCCCCAATAACA
>JADGNQ010000106.1 GCA_017883385.1 Candidatus Sulfotelmatobacter sp. | reverse complement strand
AGGCTCAGGATCTTCAGGATGAAGTCTTTCGCGGTCACGTTCGGATGTTTCTTGCCCCGAATCACGATCCGCACGGATTCCGGCACCTTAACCCGCACATCTTTCGTGATCCACGAATTGAACACGTCGGTGGTGCCGATGCCGAACGCCACGCAGCCGATCGCGCCCACGTGCGGTGTGTGCGAGTCCGAGCCAATATTCAACTGCCCCGGCAGCGCATAGCTCTCGAGCACGATTGAATGGCAAATGCCCTCGGATCCCTTGCGGTCGGTCAACTCACCGTGCAACCGGATACCCTGCTTCTTCGCGAAGTCCTGCTGCTTGAGCTTGAGTTGCGTGGCCAGATCGAGCAGGCCAAGTTTCTTTTTCTCTTCGGAAATCACTTCGTCGAGGAACGTCAGGTGATCACGAAAAAAAAGAATGCTCGACGGGTCGTTGACTTTCGCATCCTTGCCGACGTAGCGCTCGAAGAAAATCGCCGCCATCGGCGTGACGTATTCGTGACTGAAGCGCAGGTCGGCGCGGGCAAATCCGGTATCGGCCGGCTTAACGGACGGCACACCCACGTCGCCCTTCTCGTTTATCATGTGCCGCGCGAAGATCTTCTCAGCCAGCGTCATTGCCCGTGTGGCCGAAGCTCGTGTGGAGCGGGCACTCCTGCCCGCTTCTTCGATCGGCGGCAGGAATACCTTCCCCTGCATGCGCGCCACGTTGAAGGGAAACAGCCCGCCGTATTCGATGACCTGCCGGGTAATTTCATCCTCGCCCGCCGTGAACTCGCTCAGCGCGACCTCTTCCCCGCTGCGAATGCGGTGAATCAACGAGAAATTCGTGGAAGTCAGCAACCCCAGGTTCTGGCAATTCTGCTTGTAGATACGCTCAATGTTCTCCGCAATCACCACGCGAATACCCGCACACATCTCGGCATAAGGAGACTGCTCGCGGCTCGATCCTTTGCCGCGCCGCTTGCCGCTCACTGCACAGACAAATCCGCCGCGCTTTACGTCGCCACGGCCGACGGGTAGCACGCTGCCGCACTTCAGTCCCAGGTACGGAATCTCACCCAGCGTTTCGTCAAAATAAAAACAGTAGTGCGCCGGAGTAATCTCGTCGGTTGAAATGTCGTCGCGCAGTTTGGGATTGTTGGCGGGATTCTTCGTATCCCAAGGGAGATCTTCGCCCGCGATTTGCCGCTTGATGAGTTCGGGATCTTCGGTTAAGAAGAGAATACGTCCCTGCAACCGGACCTTATCAGGCCGCTTTTCGATCTTGCGTTCCAAAAGTGAGCTGATCACGCTGAACCTGAAATGTTG
This sequence comes from Candidatus Sulfotelmatobacter sp., assembly GCA_017883385.1. Classification (GTDB taxonomy): domain Bacteria; phylum Acidobacteriota; class Terriglobia; order Terriglobales; family Acidobacteriaceae; genus Sulfotelmatobacter. Next base: position 14,658 of record JADGNQ010000106.1, on the reverse strand, counting down.
CTGAATTGACTCCAGACCCGAGGCGGGCCGACTTCCCCACACATCATTGTAACGCTGGCGCAGCGCACCTCAAGGGTTCCGGCTAGCGTTCGTACACTCGCGGGTCCGGCAGCGGACCCAGCCCTCGACCCGCGAAAATGTCTTTGAATTCCTGCAACAACGCATCGTGCACCAGGCCATTCGACGCCAGCGTCTCGCGGCTGTCGATCTGAAACGGAGATCCATCGAAGCGGCTGACCTTGCCGCCGGCTTCTTCCACAATGAGCGCGCCTGCCGCCGTGTCCCACGGATTGAGATTGAATTCCCAGAAGCCGTCAAAGCGACCGCTGGCCACGTTGCACAAGTCGAGCGCAGCCGATCCCGCGCGGCGCACACCGTGCGTGCGCAATGTGATCTGGTGATAGAAGTGAATGTTTGGATTCTTATGCCGCTTGTGGCTTGGAAACCCGGTCGCAAGCAGGCATTCCTTCAGCTGCGCGGCTTTTGAAACGTGGATCGCCTTGCCGTTGAGCTGCGCCCCGCTTCCCTGCTCGGCCGTGAACAGTTCGTCGCGCGTGGGATCGTAGACGACCCCGGCGATGCGCGTGCCCGGCTGTCCAGACGAACGCTGCTCACTCACCTGATGCTCTAGCGCCATGGACACGCAGAACACTGGATATCCGTGGGCAAAGTTCGTGGTGCCATCCAGGGGATCGACGTACCAGCGGTAGTCGCTGCCCTGATCGTTCAGCCCCTGCTCTTCACCGAGCACGTCATGCGACGGAAACAGCTGCCCGATGCGCTCGCGGATCAGCGCCTCCGAAGCCCGATCGGCTGCGGTCACCAGATCGGCGTCGCCCTTGTATTCGATCTTCAGCCCCTGGTGGAAGTACTGCAGGAGCAGCTTGCCCGCCTCGCGCGCGATGGCTGACATGGCCGGAAGGAAGCTCTCGTGAGGAGTGTTGGGCACAGGTCTGGGTCTTTTGTTGGGTACTAGGTCTTAAGTCTCTTCGGGCATGGGATGCGGTCCGTAAAACGTGTCGCTCGATTCAAGGCTAACGATCTAACGCCTGAGGCCCGAGCCAAGCCCCCAGTTTGCTCATTTCTTCTTCCCGGAATCTTCTGCGATGTACATGATCTCGTGCTTGAAGATGAACAGATTGGGCGCGCCCTCGCGCGTCAGCCGCACCATATTCTTGTCGTAGTACTCGACCCAGCCTCGAACGGTCTGGCCGTCCATGAGCTTGATCGACACCGGCTTCTGCTTCTCTCCCAGCGCCTTGAGGAAAGCAGCCTCTTCGAAGGTCTCTTCCGGAGGCGGCGTCCGGCTCCGTTTGGCGGCATTGGGACTGCCTTGTGGGGGGCGGAACGGCATGTAGCCATTGTACACAAGCGCGGCACCGGCGCAGCTCAGCAACCGGGCCGTTCCGCAGGACAAGAACCCGACAAACGGCGAGCCGGTCCGGAGTAGAATGCCGGAAACTCGCCCATGCACCAGGAGGCGCGCCGTGAAGAAATCCGTATTGCTATCCATTCCACTGATTTCGTGCTTACTGGTAGCGCTGGCAGGTTCTCAATCGAGTCTCCCTCACAAATCGACCATGCCAACTCCCCCGCCATCCCTGGATTCCAACCCTCCGGATCAAGAGCCCGCCCATATTTCCAGGCGTGTCGATCTGGTCCAACTGCAGCATGAGGCCGACGACCTGGCCCGCACCGCACAAACGATTCCGACCGACGTAGCGAGCGTCCGCAAAGGCATGCTGCCCAAAGATGTAATCCAAAAGCTAAAGCAGATTGAGAAATTGTCGAAGCACCTGCGTGGGAAGCTCACGCCGTAAACGCGGCGCCGCTGCAAAAGAAAAGGCCACCAGTTTCTGCTGCACTGGTGGCCTCGCGAGAGTTGAATCGACTAGAAACTAAGCTTCAACTCGAACTCGACGACGCGTGGTGCGCCGAGCGCGTTCACGCCTGATCCCAGACCCAGACGGAGGGAGTTCCCATCGACTCCGTGCAGAGCTGTGCGACTTGTGCCGTTCGGGGAGCCTACAGTTCCATCCAGAACGGAACTGAAAGGCACCGCCGGACCGTCGAAGTTAGAGAAGTTGAACACGTTGTAGAAGGTGACACCCGGCCGAATCTCAACCCTGTCTTTGATTTTGTAGCCCCAATTCAGACCGAGATCGAACGTCTTCAACCAAGACTGTCCAACAGCGCCTTGTGGTGCCGAAGCCAGCGGCCCGGGGCCAATCACGGCTCCCAAGCTCTGCAATTGCCCCAGCGTGAACAGACTGGCATCAATCAGCTTCTGTCCGGCTGGTGTCGCGGTCCCCACGAAGGTGGTGTTGAAACGACTAATCAACTTGTTCAAATCACCGACGCTAACATCGCGTCCGAAGGAACCCAGTTTGGTGCCCGGTAAGAGATCGCCGAGCCCACCGTTCGCCGCCACGCTTCCATCGCCGGTACCATCACCGGTGATATCGGTTTGGAAGATACCGCCGCCGAGCCCAGTTACGGGCAGGGTGAGGTTGGCCGCAAGCGGACTGTCGAAGTGGCCAATCAAGCTCAACCGAAAGCGCGCTGGCAGATCCATGACACCGCCGAACGACAACTGATGCTTGCGGTCAAGACCGTTCGGTCCCATGGCCGCCAGCGGGTTCGCATAATCGGTGGGAAAGTTAATAAAGTCGCTGTCTCGCGCACTCGCGACGTAGCGGGAGAACGAATACGAAACCTGCAGATTCATGTACTTGATTGCGCGTAAAGATGGGTGGATATCTTCTTTCAGCGACATCTGCAAACCGTTATATACGGAGCGTCCGATGGGAAAAAGCATCTGGTTGGCGCCGGTAGCGCCGTTGTTCACACCGCCGAAAGCTGCATTCGGGCATGGGCCGCCGCCACATACCTGATAGCCAGAATCGAGGCCGTTGGCGGCATAGTCGAGGATGGTCGCACCTTTCCCAATCGCGCAGGCGCTTGAACCTTGGTCAAATCCAGAGGTGCAATTGAACGCGAGGTTAGTGGCCGAGATGGCGTTCTGTGCTGCTGCCAGATTGAAGAAGCGCGCGTCACCCACATGGTTAGTATCGATGCTAAGAAGGTTATGAGTGGACACGTTGCGCAGGTAGTCCACGGTCAAGACCATTCCGCGACGGATCTCTCGCTGGATGCCGATGTTCATCTGCACCGAGCGCGGTGACTTGTAACTAGGAGCGAGCAGGCTGGTTTCGTTGATATCGATTCCAGTGAGATTCGCCGTCCCGACGTAGCTCGGATTGCTTGCGGCTCCTGCCGCCCGGGTTGCCGCCTGGTAGTCCTGCTCGAGTTGAACAATCTGGGAGTTGACGGACCCAATCGGCTGGTTGCAAACGTTGGCTGGATCGACGCTGGTTGGAAACGTCACGCCTTGCGACGCGCCAGCCGAGCAAACCCCCGTGATCGCCAGGAAAAATCCCTGCTGGAGTCGTCCCGCCGGATCAAATAGGATGTTGTTCCAGATGGAGTTCTCATAGAAGAGCCCGATCCCACCGCGAAAGACCGTTCTTCCATTGTGGCTTGGATCCCACGCAAATCCCAACTGCGGAGCAAAATTGCTGTTGGGCTGATTTACACGGTTTCCCAATCCAGAATAAAACTGATTGTTGAAGGCATTCAGAGCTGGAGTCGGACCCAGATCGGTGTCGGTACGACCCGTGTCGCGCGCATAGCGGAGGCCGAGAGTCAGAGTGAAATTTGGTCTCACTTTCCAGGAATCGCCGAAGTACAGCGACAAGCGGTTATCCGGTCCCAAACCGCCGCCTGGGAACCCGAAGGCGCTCTTGGCCGAGGAGAAGCCCTGTCCATTCCCTAAGATAAGGGTTTGAACGGGGTAGTTCAGTGGGTTGTTGACTCCGCCGGTGGGATCAGGGCAGTTCCCGGCTGCAACACAAGGCAGAACGATATTGTTTTGCGAGCCGACCGCAGGCCCCGATCCTAGGAACGCGGCAAAGCCGCCGCCGTGAACATGATCCAATCCCGCCCCGAAACGAAAGATATGGTTCTTGAACGGCTTGCTGCCGTCATACTTGATCTGATGGTTCGACTGAAGCGTCGCTTGAGGAGCAAGGAAGTTCGGCCCCGAGCAGAAATCGTCGAGTCCGGCAGTCAGGCAGAACGGATCACCGCCAATCGCTAGTTCGATCGCCCCTCCGGGATTGAAGATGCTCGATCCGATAACCGCGTCTGTAATTCCATTCTGGAATTTCGAGTACCCGAAGCGGATGCTGTGAGTAAAGCTCCCAGTGTTAAAATCCGCGCCGACGATGTGGTTCCGCGAATGGTTTACGTTAGCAAAGGGTTGAAAGGAATTGGGAATAAATGGGAGCACGCTGCGGTTCTGTTCATACGAGAAGCGATAGAAAGTTCTGACTTTGCCGAAGTTATAGTCAACTCTCGCGAGCATTTGCGAATCTGGAAAGGCCGAAACGAAGTTGCTGGTAAGGCCGGCAAAATCTCCACCGGGGATTACCGGATCGACGAGGGCTTGTTTGTTACGCTCTGCGTCAACGAAAAAGAAGAGCTTGTTCTTGATGATCGGACCACCCAGGCCTCCGCCAAACTGATTCCGCTGGAAGTAATTGGTCGAGTCCCCGGGGAGAGCGGCGTTCAGCGTTTGGTCTCGGAAATAATAGAAACCGTCGCCGTGCAGCCCGTTCGATCCTGACTTCGTGGTGATGTTAACGGAACCGGAGGAGGTTAATTCGGTCGAAAGGTCGAGGGAAGACTGTTGCAGAGAGGATTCCTGGATTGCGCCCAAAGGAACGTTTTGGGTTGTCGTGCCCACAGTCTCGTCGCTAATGTCGACGCCGTCTACCTCGATGCGAGCGGTGCGTCCGAAGCGGCCGCCAAAGGACACCGAAGAGAATCCGTTCTTAGTAGGATCGAAAGTGCCTCCATCCTGGATCTGGACCCCAGGTTCCAACTGCGCGAGATCAAGGAAATTGCGCCCGTTGATGGGCAGATTCTCGATTTGCTCTGCCGTAAGGACGCCCTGCACGGTCGCCTGTTCGGTATTTACGGCGAGATCGGAGGCCTGCACGTCAATAATCTGAGCACTCTCCCCCAGCGTAAGTTTCACATTGGCGGAAGCCGTAGTGCTCACCTGCACGACCACTGGCATCTGCATGGTCTTGAATCCGGTAGCTTCGATACGCACCGTATAGCTCCCAGGCGTAAGCGCCCCCGAAGTAAAGCTGCCCGATGACGACGTCGTAGTCGTGATAACTTCGCTAGTTCCCTTGTTGGTGATCTGGACCTTAGCTCCGCTGACAACTGCGCCGGTCGGATCAGTCACCGTACCCACGACGCTGCCCGTACTGATTGTGGTCTGGGCCAATGCCAGCGATGACAGCAGCACAGCAAACGTGGCCAGCAATATCAGCGACGAACCAACTCGCGCCGCGCTGCGCAGGGGGGACTTGAGGTTCAGCATCGTGCACCTTCCTTTTCCTCTTCGTAAAGTGTCCACAGAATCCACGGGGTATAGCTCTTCCACGTCACCGCACAACAAAAGGCATGGTGTTGAGGCTCGTCCCCGCGAACCAGAGTGTGTCTTGGCGTTCTCTAATGCAATTCGCCAGCCAGCTAGGGCAGCGGCCCTGGGGTATTTGCTTATCCGCAACTATCCTCAACAACTTACGGCATGCCCGGAGCGACCGTAGGAAAACAAAAGTAGTTGCCGATCCTAGCAGGAAATTCCAATTGCTGTATTTTACCTCTGGAAAAGCGAATACTCTTCGGCGTTACCCTATTGTTTACATATAGTTACAAACATGTGTTTCGCCCACGAAGTCAACTCCGTTATGTTTCGAGTTCTGGCTCAACAAATCCTTCCGGCACCGCCTCAGAACTCCGACTTTACTGAATAGTAACCGGCCCGATGGCGCGCGTGGTAGGCAGCTGCATCGGGCGTGCCCGCTACCTTGACGTCGATGCGGCGGAACTCGGAGAACGACGCATGCTGCGACGGATAGTAGGCCAGCAAGTATTGCGTGCGGAGTTCGTCGCTGATCTTGTGGAACGCGTCATCGAGTTGCGCCGTGGAGGTCGCGTAATGGTACTTGCCTCCCGTGTCTTCGGAGAGTTGGATGAGCGCGTGTTCGCCCCCGGTCTCGCGTCCGGCGCTGTTTTCGATCGGCACGATGATGATGGAGTAGACCAGGGCTTCCGCCTCTTCGGCAGAGCGCACGGCCGCTTTGTAGTCGATTCTGCTGATGGTGTCGCCGCCGTCGGTGATTAGCACGATGACCTTGCGTCCTTTCCGCTTATCGAGCGCCCGCGAGACGAGATAGATTGCGTCATAGAGCGCGGTGGCGGCGCCAACACGGATGTGGTCAATGCCGTCGTCGATGCGCTTCACATCTGGAGTAAAGCCGCGAGTCGCTTCATAAACGATCTCGCTGAACGCATACACCGAGAGCGCGTCGACCGGGCGCAGGATGGCGTGTGCGAAGCGTTTGGCCGCGGCCTGTTCCAGAGGCAGGTCATGGCGCGTGCTCAGACTAGTATCGATGGCGAGCGCGATGGAAAGCGGCAGTGCGGATTCCTTGTCGAAGACGGCGATCTTCTGCTCACGACCGTCTTCCTCAAGCACGAAATTCTCCTTCGTGAGGCCGCCGACGGGAGCGCCGTGGGTATCTGTGACCGTCACAAATACGTTGACCAAATTGACGTCGACTTTGAGGGTGGTTGTGGGTTCGGACTGGCTGCCCGACTGGCCGGACCCGGGATGGGCCGGGGATTGCGACGCAGGAGACTGCTGTGCCCACAGGCCGCAGCCCCAGAGGGAGCCACCAAGGATGAGGAGGCCTACGGCGGGCAGACTCGTAGCGAGTTTTCTCATCGAATGATGGAATTATACCTGCGTGAACGCGGCCTACGACCTTGCAATGGCGGCGGATAGAAAGCTCTTAACCGCAAAAAGCGAAGAGAATCCGCTAAGGTCGCCAAGTCTTGCTGCCTCTGTTTCTTCGTTCTTCTTTGCGTCCTTTGCGTCCTTTCTTGGCGAACTCCGCGGTTAATAGCTCTTCGATCTTCCGGGCGCACAAAAGGCTCTAAGCTGCAGGCCGCTCAGTTAGATGCGATTCGCAACGCGAGGGTGCCTCAGGAATGAGAATCGGCGCGGGGAATTTCCGCGGGAAAAGGCTCCCCGTCGGCCCAGACTGCGCCGTCCTCGAAGTACTCCTTCTTCCAGATAGGGACGGTGCGCTTGAGCGTGTCGATGAGCCAGCGGCAGGCGTCGAATGCGGCGGCGCGATGGGCCGAGGCCACGCCGATCAGCACGCTGGTTTCACCGATTTCGATGCGTCCCAGGCGATGGACGAGAGCAACGTCGCGAATTTGGAATTGTTGCAGAGCCTGGATGGCCAGCGATTCCATCTGTTGCAGCGCCATCTGTTCGTACGCTTCATAGTCGAGAAAGAGCGTCCGGCGGCCACGCGTCTGATTGCGGACCACGCCTTCAAAAACGAGAGCGGCGCCGTCCTCTCCGCGCTTGAGGTTGGCAAGAGTTCGCGCTGTGTCGATGGGCGCGCGGACGATCAAAGCGTGGCGCCCGCCCGCCCCGTCGGGAGCGCCGCCGCTGACCGGCGGCAGCAAGGCCACTTCGTCATCCACCTTCAACTTCGTGTCCGGCGACGCATATTGTTGATTCACCGCGAGAGCGAGCGAAGGAAAGTGTTCTTTGAGCCGCGGATTCCCTGATCCGTAATGCTCGAGCACCGCGCGTACAGAAGCTCCTTCCGGCAGTTCGATCGAGTCAGACGCCTTGCCGACCAGATCCTTCAAGAGCCCGAAAAAGAGCACACGTACGCGCATAGGATCGCCGCTCCCGGAAGTAGTCTATCGCGATGAAGGAAGTCAGGCGACCACTTCGGATCGATTGCAGATGACACCCGACGACAAGCGACAGCGAAGTAAGGAGCCGCCAAGAGGCTCCGTCTTTGGAAGAAACGGTAACGAACTGTTGCAGAAATCGAAGAGCCAGCAGTCAAAAACCCCACCCTTCGCGGAGATCGCGAAGGATGGGGCACACAGGTTTGAATTGATAAGCAGGTTCGCCGATCAGGCTTGCGTCAACACTTTTTCGTGCAGCGCTTCCGGCGCAGAAACCATCTTCGCCGCCGCGGCTTCCCCGACTCCTGGCAGAGAAATGTGCAGCGCCTCTTCGATCGTCTTCACGTAGTGAACCGTGAGGTTCTCCAACTGCTCGGGAGTCAAGTCTTCCTGCACGTTCATCTTGTTCTCCGCCGGCAGAATCACATCGCGCACGCCGGCGCGCTTCGCGGCCAGCACTTTCTCTTTGATCCCACCAACCGGGAGCACGTTGCCACTCAGAGTAATCTCGCCGGTCATCGCAAGCAGCGGCCTGATGCGGCGCTTGGTTAGCAGCGACACCAGAGCCGTAGCCATGGTCACGCCGGCCGAAGGACCATCTTTCGGAATCGCCCCTGCCGGCACATGGATGTGAATGTCGTGGTTGGCGAAAAAGTCCTCGGCAACCCCGAGCCGCTCCGCGTTCGACCGGACCCAGGTCAACGCCGCCTGCATGGATTCCTGCATGACCTGGCCAATCTGTCCGGTCATGGTGAATCCACCTTTGCCTTTCATAGCGTTGGCTTCGACGAACAGCACGTCGCCGCCCGATGGAGTCCAAGCCAGGCCCACTCCCACACCCGGGCGTTCCGTGCGTTCCGCAATTTCGCCTTCGGTGCGAATCTTAATTCCGCCCAGAAACTCTTGAATGACCTCTTTCGTAACGATGAGTTTGTCGGTCTTGCCCTCGGCCAATCGTCGCGCCTGCTTGCGGCAGATGGTGCCGATAGTCCGTTCGAGGCTGCGCACGCCAGCCTCCCGCGTGTAGTGGCGGATGATGTAACTCACCGAGTCTCGAGGAAAATCGATCTGCTCCACCGTGATGCCGTTCTCCTCGATCTGCCGCGGAATCAAATATTGGAACGCGATGTGTACTTTTTCTTCTTCCGTGTAGCCCTGCAGTTCGATAATCTCCATGCGGTCGCGCAGCGGCTCGGCGACTGGATCGAGCATGTTGGCAGTCGTAATGAAGAGCACTTTCGATAAATCAAAGGTCACATCGAGATAGTTGTCTCGGAACGACGAGTTCTGCTCGGGGTCGAGCGCCTCGAGCAGCGCCGATGCCGGATCGCCGCGGAAATCTCGCCCTACTTTGTCGATCTCATCGAGCATGAAGACGGGATCCTTCGTCTCCGCGCGACGAATCCCCTGAATGATCTGCCCCGGCAACGCTCCGATATAGGTGCGGCGATGCCCGCGAATCTCGGCTTCATCGTGCACGCCGCCCAGCGAGAGCCGCACGAACTTGCGCCCCAGCGCCCGTGCGATCGATTTTCCGAGCGACGTCTTGCCTACGCCAGGAGGTCCCACGAAGCACAGGATCGGCCCCTTCATGTTCGGCTTCAGCCGGCGGACGGAAAGATAGTCGAGAATCCGGTCTTTGACTTTTTCCAGATCATAGTGATCGGTGTCGAGAATCTCCTTCGCCTTCGGAATTTCGATTTCCTGTCCGGAAGTCTTGGCCCACGGCAGCACCGCCAGCCACTCGATGTAGTTACGCGTGAGCGAGTAGTCGGCGGCCATCGGAGACATGCGCGACAGCCGGCCCAATTCCTTGAGAGCCTCTTTCTTGACGTCGTCGGGCATGCCAGCTTCTTCGATCTTTTTCTTCAGATCTTCGACGTCACGCTGGCCCTCATCCTGCTCGCCGAGTTCCTTCTGGATGGCCTTCATCTGCTCGCGCAGGTAATACTCCCGCTGCGTCTGCTGCACGCGGTCCTGCACTTCGCTCTGAATCTTGTTGCGCAGTTGCTGTACTTCGAGTTCCTTGGCGAGATGCTGGTTGATCTTTTCCAGGCGCACGTGGATGTCGAGAGTCTCCAGCGTGTCCTGCTTGTCGGGAGTCGACAGTGACGGCAGCGACGATGCGATGAAGTCGACTAGGCGACCCGGTTCGTCGATATTCATGGCCACGGTCGAGAGCTCATCGGAAAGCGTCGGCGAACCGGCAACGATCTGCTGGAACAGCGTCAGCACATTGCGCTGCAGCGCCTCGATCTCGGATGTGGCAACAGGCGTAGTGCCCTCAGGCATCGCAACATAGTGCGCGCGCATGAACGGCGTCAACTGCGTGAACTCGCCCAGTTGTATCCGCTCCAACCCCTCGGCAAATACAAACAGGCTCTGGTTGGGCATCTTGACGACTTTGTGGACCACCGCAGAGGTTCCCACCGTGTAAAGGTCGCTGGGCTGCGGCGAATCCACCCGCGCCTCGCGCTGCGCCACCACAATGATGGTCTTGTCTTCGCCGAGCGAATTGATGAGCTGCACCGAGCTTTCCCGCCCTACGGTGAGTGGCAAAACGGCGTGCGGGAACAGGACGGTGTCCCTTACAGGGAGCACCGGAAGCGCCCTTTGATCGTTTGTTTCCTTGATTTTAGGAGTATGCTCGACGGGCGGCTGCTGGCTCATGTTTCTCCTTGAGTGTAACTCGCTCAAGTTTAGATGATACTCCTCCCGGAAAGGTTTCAGACAACCCCCGCTGAGGATTCCCGCAAGATCCTGAATTCTATTCTCTTTGCGGTCTTCGTGGCACTGTGCCTAAGGTGCAGAGGCTAACGCCGAGGGCACACGGTTGCCAAGCACTAAATTGTGAATAGTACCATCTGTGTTTTTTTGGATGGGTCGAAATGAAAAGGGGAGACCGTCCCGGCTCAATGTCCAGGACAGATCGTCCCCCGAGTCGTTCCGAACGGTCGCAACCGTGCTTCGGAACTCGAGTCCCTTAGAAAACGTGCTTGGCAGTGTCGCCGCGGAATACCAACTCCTGCAGCACTCTCTCGTTTGAAGCGTTCAGCTCATACACCGTCCTGGTCTGATCCGCCTTCTTGCCCAACTGTACCAGCGTGCATTTCACCTTTACTTCTGGGGTCTTGCCACGGATAGGCTGGAACACCATGACATGTTCTTGCCCTTCCATCGTGTGGCGTACCAGGTAGTCTCCCGCCGGCAACAGGGCAGTTCCGACTCGCATGGGAGCAACGAATGTGACCTGAGCCACATCGTGAATTCCCATCTTGTTTTCATTGGCCGTGGCGATCGAGGCGAGCGCAACCACACATAAAAAGATTCCCAAGACTTTCAACGAGCGCATAAACCCTCCTCCAGAATGATTCCGTGGTGCCCGGAGGACTGTATCCTCAAGCCACCAGAATCAAGTCTAAGAGGGTGCGTTCCGACCGAATGTGTGCCGCATCACAGGGAGATGTGACGCCAGGCTCACATGGTTCATTTTGGCGTGAACTGGGCTAACTCATAGATACCAAGCTTCTTCTCGAGCTGTGCGACCTGATCGACCACCTTGAAGAAGCCCTCGTCTCCGAACAATTCGTCTTCCTTCTTCTCGAAGTCGTCGCCCAGCGCGTCGTACTCGTGGGCAGAGACGATAGACCGGAACGCCGGGAAAAGGACCGTATCCTCGCGGGCTTCGTGCGGACGGTACATGCGGAGGAACTCGCGTAGGGCGTCCGCCAGCTTTTCGCTGTCCGTCGACACATATTTAAGTGTTGCCAGCGCGGCGAGTTCCCGGATTTTCGCCGTCAATTCGCGCCCCGCCTTATGCTGGGCTTGCAGAGTATCGACCAGGCTCACCAGCTTTCCAGCCTTGCGGAATCGCGGAAACAGAAACTCCTCCTCGAGCTTTTCGTGGTACTCCTCGACGAAGTGGCGAATAATGTCGGCGGCGCTGACCAGGACCGAACCATCGAAGCGACGCTTCGCAGCCAGCATCCGCAAATGGTCGTCGTAGATCAGCAGGATTCGGTTTAGCAGGCCATGCTCCCGCATCAGGTCTTCAGCGGGAGAAATACCCTCATCGCCTTTTGGCTTGTCATTCTCGCCGGCTGGCTTTTGCTGCACCGCCCCCAAGGTCGGCACCAGCAGGCCGGCGCCGGCAATCGAAGTTTGCTGAAGAAAATTGCGGCGGGTAGAAGGTGAATCGGGCATCGAGTTGTCTCCTCTGGCTCCAGTCGCTATTGGTTTGACGTACAGGCCTCGAACGAGGTTGCAAGCTCAGGCTGCCGGGTAAATCCCCAGCACCTTGACGAACTCGGCGACCTCGCCCAGGTGGCGCAGTGCGTTGCGCGCGGGCTCATCGTCACCGCGCAGGAAGTCCACGTAGAAAACATACTCCCACGGCCGTCCGCGCATTGGCCGGGACTCAATCTTGCTCAGGCTGATGTCCCGGAGCGCGAAGACGCTGAGCGACTTGAACAGCGCTCCGGGGACGTTCCCGACTTTGAATGCAATCGATGTTTTGTTGGCGCCGCGAGGGATTAGACGGTGATAGTCGGCGCTTCCCTGCCGTCGTCCAGCGCCCCGGCGCCCGGCAGCCTTGCCTGACTTGCGAATCAGAAAGAAGCGTGTGAAGTTGCGCTTGTCGTCCTCAACGTTGGCCTCAAGAATCTTCCCGGAATACTCGCGCGCCGCTTGCCGTCCGGCGATGCCCGCAGCGTCTTTCAATTTCTCGGCGATCACGTGCTTCACGCTTCCCGCCGTATCGTAGAACGGCACCGACTCGACCTGCGGATGGCGGCGAAAGAAATCCCGGCACTGGTCAAGGGCTACGGGATGCGATAACACGCGGCGCAGCGACGCCAGCTTCACCCCCGGTGCGGCAATCACATTGTGCACAATGCGCAGCAAATACTCGCCTTGAATAAATACGTTCCGCGCCACCAGAAGATCGGCGTGCTCCGCCACCGTCCCGGCCAGCGTATTCTCGATCGGGATGACGGCTGCTCCGGCTGATCCCCGCTCGACATGATCGAACACCTCCGCCGAGCGTGCGCAAGGAACCACCGTGCACCGCGGCAGCATACGCTCCGCCGCTTCGTGACTGAACGACCCGAGTTCCCCCTGGATGGCAACTTTCATGTCGGATTACCGGAACAGAGCAAGGTATCTGGAGAGGGCCGCAAAGCGCAAATCCCTCCGCAGCCTTTCACACCTGCTCTCCGTTCCCGCTCTTGGACTTCAGGTCTTTCTTCATCACGAGTGCGTCCACCCCGTTCGAGTAGTAGCGGGGCCAAGTCTTGGTCACACTGTAGCCGTGCCGTTTGTAGAACGACAGAGCCGAGACATTGTCGACCGCGGTTTCCAGGCCAACTGCGAACGATCCGGCCTCCCGCAGCCGATCTTCCGCAGCTCGCAGCAACAACGACCCGACGCCCGAGCGGCGGACCTCCGCTGGCACGTCAATTGTGATGATGTGTCCTGTGGGCCCTTCGTGCGCCACAATGAAACCCGCGACCTTACCGTCCTTGGCGTCGGCAACCAGAGTAAACGATCCTTTGTCGCGTACGTAAGCCTTGAGCTCCTGACGCGAATAGGCGATCCCTGGCGGAAAGCATTCCTGGTCCATGCGCCAGAGTGGTTCGAAATCCTCAGTCTTGAAGTCACGAATGGTGAAGTCTCGGATAACGAAGGCCACGGCGACATTGTAGCGGGCGAGGCGAACCAGGCTACGGAAAACACCGGGAATCGTCTCCAGCCCGCGCAGGCCGGTTTTTTCCACAGCTCGTCCCCAGAATCGTCGAAAAAAACATTATTGGAGCCTATTGGCCCTTGCTCCGACAGCAACCTCGGACGTACCATCGGCATCAGAGGAAGCGTTCTGGGGCGCCTTCTTGTGATTGGCCTTCTTGTCATTGACGTCGTCGCCGCGGTCGCGGCTCTGGGGATCTGGTATCTCCTGTTTGCCGCCTACAACCGCCGCAAAGGCGCCGAGGCTCTGCGCTGGGTGGAGTCAGCCTGCGCCGGCAAGGGACGTATCCTCGACTCCCGGTGGCTGAGCAGTTCCCGCCTGCATGCCCGCGTTGAGTTTCCATCACGTGCCTTTGAAAACGCCCGCCTCACGATGAAGTTCCGGCCGCGGCCTTTACCAGTTCAATGGCTGCTGAGTTGCTGGCGCAAGCAAAAAGAAACCCTGACCTTCGAAGCCGACCTCGGCGGTTCTCCCAGCTTTCATATGGAAGTCGTACGGCATCGCTGGAGCGCGCGCAGTCGCGGAGTCTCGGCCCGCGGCCGCGACGAACGCGCGTGGGACGTCTACGAGCCCGGCCCTGTGATCCTGACCACCCGCACACACTGGAAGCAGGATCCCACCCTCGAACTCAATGCCCTGATGACGGTGCGCCAGCAGGACGTCCTCCAGGTCCGCTTCCGCCCCGAGTCTCCGCAGTTCTCCGCCACCGTCGCCCTCGATGCCCTTTCCAATCCCCATACCGCCGCCGGTTTTCTTACAACCCTGCGCGAGTTGGCGGGCGCCTCAGCACACAGACAGTAACCGTCCCAGGTCTTCCGTTGCCACAAATCCTGCGTCAGATTGAAGGCCATGCTCGTGACCTTCGTCGCGCGCAGATTTGTTCCTCCCAAGATTTCAATACCGCTAAACGCTCCTTCTTGGTATACGATAGCGGCAATCAAACAGGGATCTGGCCATGTGTACTCGGTTTGAGCGGTTCTGTCGTGTTCCCTTCTACTTGCTGGCGCTGCAGTTGGCTGTCCAGTTCAGCTGGCCGCCCAAAGCATCAGCAGGAGAGC
>JADGNQ010000271.1 GCA_017883385.1 Candidatus Sulfotelmatobacter sp. | reverse complement strand
GTTGGAAAGGACCTGCGTCTTCTGGTCCGCGGACGACCGCTGTTGGCGCGAAGCGGTCGTTCACTGATTCCGGCCGATTCAGCGGTAGTTCATACTGGTAGGCTGCGTCGATGCGTGGCGAAAGGCGCGCGCTTTATGCGTTGGCCGCTCGTTAAACGAGTTGCAACCCATTGAGGAGCGCATCAAGGTGCGCAGGCGAGCCGGTCGGCCTCCTTTGTGCGCTTCGTTCGCGCGCTCGGCCGCGATCGCGAAAAACCTCCAGCGGCGCGCCATGGCGGGCGGGCGCGGACGTTCCTTCGGCAGAGATGTTCATGCGTCACGCGTAGTCGAAAGTGCCATGAATCCAAAATCCATGTGCAGTTGCTGATGGCAGTGAAAGAGCGTCATTCCCGGATTGTCGGCGACGAAGTCGAATTCGATCTCCTGGAAGCCGCCGGTGCATGAACAACGCAAGAATGAGAATGAGCGGAAGCGGGATTCCGATTAACCAGAGCAATGCACCTCGACCGGAGCCCATGTCAGTCTCCATATATTTGTGGACTGCATGGACAACTCGCCACGATCCCGGGAGTTCCTGTGTTCGCCCAGCCCGTCAATTGACAGTCGAGTGGCCATCCCGATCCAGCGCGAAATCACTCAGGAGCGGCGAGGTGGACCCTGCGATCAGATCGCCGATCAACTGCGCGGCGAGAAAACTGAATGTTATTCCGTTTCCGCCATAACCATAGGCGGCGTAGATGCCTTTCGCGCCAGGGACCGGACCGATCAGCGGCAACCCGTCGCTGGTAGTGTCGAATGTTCCGGACCAGCGGAATTCGATTTCGACATTCGCGGCCGGCCAGAGCGTGGCGAGCTTCTGCGCCAGCACACGCGACTTCTGCGGGATCAGACGATCGCGCGCCTCGGGGTCGATAATTTGGTCGCTGTCCTCACCGCCGATGATGATCCGTCCGGCGGCCGTCGTTCTCGCGTAGAGATAGTCCTTGCTGTCTTCCCAGATCAGCGCGCCGCCTTTCCAGATGTTTTGCGGCTGCGGCGTGGTTGCAATGGCCCAGCTCGACGAGATGGTCTGAACGGTTGAATGAATGATCGCGGGCATGACATAGCCGGTCGCGAGCACCACCGAGCGCGCTTCGATCTGGCGGCCATTCTTCAACTGGACGTCGACCGAGCGCGCGGCGGCGTCGAATTCAACGGCTTCCCCCTCGAACACGCGGGCGCCGCGAGCGACGGCAGTCCTGAGCAGTCCGCGGGCCAATTGCATCGGATCGGCATCTGCCGCGCCCGACGACACGATGGCGCCGGCGCGCGCAATCCCAAACACATCGAGGAGCATCGCATGGTCGAGGAAATCGCCCGGCAGGCCGGCGCGTCGGCGAAGTTGATGTTCCCTTAGCAACTGCTTGCCGGTGCTGCCGGCGGCCAGATAGAGCGAATCCTTGTCGCGCATTTCGCAGGGAAGCCCGAGTTGAAGGATCAGCGATTTCAGTCCGGCGACGGCATGCAGGCTTGCAAGATATGCACGCGATGCCCGTTCGAAGCCGTAGATCTCCGTCAGTTGCGTGAGGGAGCGGTCGATTTCCCACAGCAGCATCGACGTACTGGCGGCTGTGCTGCCGCGACCGGGAAGCTCGCGATCGATGATCACTACATACAGACCTTGGCGCGTGAGGCGCTCGGCGATCAGCGACCCGGTAATGCCGCCGCCGACGATCAGCGCATCGCATTTCATGTTCTCGCCGACGTCGAGGCGAACAGCCTGTGGGCCCGTCACAAACCAGGGCGAGCGGCCGCCGCGAAGATCGGCCTGTTCGGTATCGTCTGAATCAGGAATGCTGATAACGAACCTCACGAAGTAGAGAGTGGCCTCGGGCGCAAGAACAGAAACAGCCGGGCGGAAGACATGGGGATACCGGAAGGTTTATATCTCAAGTTGCTCTAGCCGCACCGAAAGCTTGAGAGGAAGGCGCTGGCCGGTGGCGTGGGGAATTGCCTGTGGCGAATGTCGATTTGTCGGTACGGTCGCAGACTATTCCAGCCACAAAAGTTCAGCATTTTTGACCAATATTCTGATTTTTTGCCTCTCCGCTATCTATTGAGCGTCAGAGGTCTAAGGTTGATCCAACGCGCCGCCAAAACCGGAATGGATTTTGACCGACGGCCGACGGTTCCAAGGACTTATACGGGGGCAAACAGCGGCGGTGGCTTTTATTTATTTTATTTAAGTCGATAGTGAGCGAGGGGCGCGGATTGGTGACCGAGACAATCCCTCAGCTCTTGCTGTCCACCGCCTTCCTCGCGACCACGAGGCTGATCCCGGGAGCGGAACGAAGGGGAATTATCCGTTCAATGCCTAACCGGGTGGGGGTAAGCCAGCCAGCGATCTGCTCCGCCGAAAAGGTGCCAGAGAGGCTGGTGATCGCAAAATAAAGATCGAGTAAAGCCCCTGTCTGACTGCCGACCTCCCGAGACGAGTCCCGCAGTACGTCGAGAATGACGACAATGCCGTTCGGTCGAAGCGCATCTGCAGCTCGCCTCATGAGGGAACGATTTTGGGCATCGCTGAAATGATGCACCAGATGGGAAACGAGAATGATGTCCCAAGCGGCCCGGCCGAGATCTTCCGTTAGTGCGTTTCCGGCCTTGTGAACGATCCGCTCTTCGAGGTCCTCCTCCGCCACAAGCGGGGTGGCAGCGTCAACTGCTTGGGGCAGGTCGAGGATGGTTGCCTTCAATTGAGGATACCGGCGGCAGAAAGCCGCCGAATAAGCCCCATGCCCTCCCCCGACATCCAACATCGTCAGAGGATTTCCCAAGCAGGATGTCCGAACGGCGACCTCAGGTGCTGACAGGCGCGCCAGAGACCTCATGCCTCGTTGATAGACATCCCACTGCTCGTCATGAATGAGGTCATGGACATCGAGAGCTTTGCCGGTGCGCACGAATTCCTCGGTGGTTTCGATCGCCTGCCACTCAAGGAAGCGGAGAAGCATATTGTCGCGAATGGATCGCGGGCTGTCGCGCATCAACCATTTCCGGGCTAGGCGCGTCGGCGCAAAGCCCGCGGACCCATTTTTCAGGTAACCGATTGCGACGAGTACGTTTAGGAGCTTCTCGAGCGCAGCCGCATCCAGGCCGAGTTGCTTGGCAAGCTCAGTCGCGGAAAGCGGACGCGAGGCCAGCGCATCGAAGACGTCGAGCTTGGTTGCGACCATCACGGCGCGGGCAACAATCACCGCGTTGAACGTGTCAATAAATGGAGTCGGTACGAGTCCGAAAACCATGGCCAATCGTTCGAGCAGGTTTTCAGGAATGGCGCCGATCTTCATGGAGCACCGTATGAACTGGCCACACCGCCACGAATCTGCGGCGATCCTTGACCTGTGAGGCAACTAGACGACTGTTAGATGGACGAAACCAAACATCATCCGTGCGCTTTCTGGAATGATGCACAGGATGCGTTGTCCTCGGTGGGCCTTGCCGGTCGACATCAGCTCGTCGATCATGATGTACATCGCCGCGGAGCCGGTGTTTCCCTTACTGCTAAGATTAGTGAACCACTTTTCGAAAGGAACTACAAAGCCGAGTTCCGCCAGCCCATTTTGGAGGGGTTGGCGGAACCATTGCGATGAATAGTGGGGGAGAATCCAATCGATGTCGGCTGCGGCGAGCTTGTGTCGTTCGAGCAAACGGCCGAAAGCCGCGCGCATGAGCTGCGGCAGACGTTCATTGAGGACTCTTATGTCCTGTGTAAGGCTCAAATAGCCTCCTCGAAAAAGATCGCCTTCATTGTCGACAGTTCTGAAACTTGAGGTCCTCCCGTCTGCATGCTTCTGCAAACCGAAATACATGCAGACGTCGGACTCGCTGGCGTAGGACGCGATGTCAACCCAGTCGATACGAAGGGACAGGGCGTCCGGCCTCGGCGTTGGGGTGATTAACAGGGCGCCAGCGCCATCGGAGAGCATCCAGCGCAGGAACTCGTTGCCGAAGGGTAGCCCGGGCTGGTCGGCCGGACCCTTGGTGTTCAATCTGATCTGGGGTTCGAAATGGGATGAACGTAGGCTAGGAGAAGCCAACTCGGAGCCGGTAACGACGGCATTTTCGCAGGCTCCAGCAAGAACGTTGAGATAGCCGTATTTCAGAGCACTGACCCCCGAGCAGCAGACACCACTAAGAGAGGCAATTTCACAGGGCGGAGAGCCGATCTCAGCATGCACCATGCTGGCATGGTTAGGGATGATCTGATCGGCACTGGAAGTGCCGCACGACAGGCATTGAATGTCCGCGGCTAAAAATCCCGAGGTTTGACAGAGATTCTTGATGGCCTCGGCGGTAAGACGGGCATTCGTGTGGGTAGCCGCGCCGGTCGCAGGGTCAATCGCATAGTAGCGGCGCGTGATACCGTTATTTATCAGAACACGGCGCTTTACCGCAGCTGACTGGGATTTCATGTGTCCCAGAACATCTTCGATCTGCTGATTTTCAATTGGAGCGTTGGGAAGGTACGCACCCCATCCACTGATATAGGCGCCGCGAGCCATATTTCTTATCCACTTTGTCGAGAGTTCGCTTCGGCTCCAGCGCCATAAGCTTAATATGTGAAAAATTTTGATTCGGTTCTATGAATAATCCGATCCGACAGCTTTCTGATGACTACTTCCGGTCGGCTTTGACAGTTTTTTGACGTAAGCGTCCAGGTGTCGTCGCATGCCTAACGAAGCGAGCGCCGTACCTGCGATCGCCAATGGGAGCCCGATCAGAATAAGCATGAGCAGAAAAACGGCGAACGCATAAACCCCCAATACCCGTAAAGCTGGATGGATACTCCCTAGCGCGCGAATTGCGACCGCCGAGCCATAGAAACAGTACGACGCCAACAGCTCCGGAACGACTAGCCAACGCGTGATCGAAAGCGCTGGTTCGCCACTCAGCAACGACCCGCCGAAAGGTCGGTCGCTCTGGAGCCGCTGCCCCATGACCGCAGCCAGTCTGCGGATTCGAGCCCGCTCCGAATCTGCGACACCGGCCTTGGGGAAAACGCCGAGGAGGGAGTCCTTCCGACCGAACAACAGGGCACGGGGCGTACTGACGAGCGTGAGCAACGGCGATCCTTGGTGGCTAACCACAACATTGTCGCAATGGACCGCTCCGGCATTGGCGAGAAGGTCCTTAAGTCTTTCCGAAGCCCTCTGCCACATGGCGCGGCTGACGGTGATCGTCACGGTTTCGGTGCCACGCAAAACTTCGGCGTGCGGCAGGCGAAAGAAGGCCTGCACCGGTAACGCGGGAGACAAGAACCAGACGGGATAGACCAAAACCACCAGCCTAAAGCGGCTCGTCGGATCGTACCCTGGGAGCCGGATTGGCGG
>JADGNQ010000105.1 GCA_017883385.1 Candidatus Sulfotelmatobacter sp. | reverse complement strand
CCCGCCCCGGTCTCCGCGATCACGCGACGCTTCCCCATCCGCTCGACCAGCAGCCCCTGCCCCAGGCAGTTGTTAATCTTGTGCGCCCCCGTGTGCAGCAGATCCTCGCGCTTCAAATAAATCTTCGCTCCGCCCAATTTCTGCGTAAGCCGCCGCGCGAAAAACAACGGCGTCGGACGCCCCGCATAAGTCCGCAGTAACTCCTCCAGCCGCGCCTTAAATTTCGGATCGCGCTTAGCCTTCTCATACTCGCGCTCCAGCTCCTCCAGCGCCGCCATCAACGTCTCAGGAACATATCTCCCGCCATAAACCCCAAACCGCCCCGGTTCACTCGCGCCAACAGTTGCGCGGGAAGAAGAAGCGCGCGGGGTGCCCCCTCCTTGTCGCGCCTTTTGCGACAGGGTGGGGATTTTGACTCTGGTAGTTCGTGGAACCGTAGCCATCCCTAACCAACCTTCCGATCAAAGTCACGAACCGCCCGGACAAACGCCCGCACCTTCTCCGGATCCTTCTTCCCCGGCCGCGCTTCGACTCCAGACACCACATCCACGCCCCAAGGCCTGAGAATGCTGACGGCCTCGGTCACATTTCCAGGCGTGAGGCCACCGGCTGCGACCACTCTTCCGAGCTTCTTGATGTTCTCCAACGTCGGCTCTGAAGTATGCCACTGAAAAGTCTTGCCCGTTCCACCTAGCTTCGAGGTGTCCCCTGAATCGACAAGAAAGGCATGAACTACATCCGGACGCCACATCACTGCCCATCCGTCGGGACTCGCCTGCGACATCGAGATTGCGGCTAGGACCTTCAGCTTCGGTCGCTTCTCCACCACCAAGTCGGCCACGTGTGGATCCTCGCTGTCGCCGTGCATCTGAATCGCCGTCAGGCCGGCCCGATCCGCAGCGTCGCAAAGAATGCCTTCAACTTGATTTACAAACACTCCCACTTTCTCCACCCTCTCCGGCAACTCCTTTACAATCTCCCGCACCGTCTCCACCGTCACACACCGCGGACTCTTCTCATAAAACACAAACCCCACCGCATCCGCCCCCGCATCCACGGCAACGAGCGCATCCTCCAAATTCGTCATCCCGCAAATCTTCACCCAAGTCATAACGCAACGGCCAGGGACCAGTTATCAGTGGCCAGTCAATTCATTAGCTCAATTGTCATCCTGAGCGAAGTGGCGGCAAGCGAAGCGCAGCCGCTACGCCGTCGAAGGATCCCTACCCTGACGGCACTGCCAGCCGCCCGAAGAGGAATTCTCTCGGCAGCATCATCACCGCCCGCTCGGCACCCGATACTCGCCACTCGGTACTCCCATCAACTCCCGCAACGCGTCTCCCGGAGAGGAAGCCCGCATCAGCGACTCGCCCACCAGAAACGCGTCATACCCCGCCGCCTGCAGGCGTGCAATATCCGAGGCAGAATGAATCCCACTCTCCGCCACTCGCACCACACCCGCGGGAATCCTCCCCGCCAGCGCAAACGCAGTCTCCAAGTCCACTTTGAAGGTCCGCAGATCGCGCGTATTCACCCCAATCAAATCAAACCCCGCATCCAGCGCCTGCTGCAACTCCTCACCATCATGCACTTCACACAAAACATCGAGCCCACAACATCGAGCCCCCGCCGCCAGCGAACTCAACTCTTGACCAGACAGTGCCGCCACGATCAGCAGCACCGCATCGGCACAGTTCGCCCGCGCCTCCAGCAACTGAAACTCATCGACGATGAAATCCTTGCGTAGACAGGGAATCGCAACCGCCCCCGAAGCCTCCCGCAGATTCCCCAGTGATCCCTGAAAAAACTCCTCATCCGTCAGTACCGACAGCGCCGCCGCGCCAGCCGCCTCCAGTTCTCGCGCCAACTCCACCGGACGAAACTCTGCCCGAATCAGTCCTTTGGACGGCGACGCCTTCTTCAACTCCGCAATCACCGCCACGCCGTCTTTACTCTTCGACTCCAGCGCCCGCCGAAACCCGCGCGGCACATGCCGTTCCGCCTGCCGCTCCAGTTCGTGCAAGTCCGCCCCACGCTTGGCGTCCGCCACCCGCGCCCGCGTAGCCGCGACAATCCTGTCGAGCACCGTACTCATAAAGAATCTCTTGATTATAAGGGACTCAGAGGATTACGAGTCTCTTGAGAGACGAGGGTGCCCCATCCTTGTCTCGCCGCTCTTTGGCGAGACAGAGCCTGCCCTGAGCGCAGTCGAAGGGGTGGGGCTCTTGACTCTCCGTTCCGGGCCCAGACACGATTCACTTGCAGATTTCCCCGACCTCTTTATACGGCTTCTCCGCGACCGGCGGATACTTGATCTTCCTGGCATCCATCCACTCCTCCAGCAGCGTGCCTCCATACTTCGACCCCGCATCGGGATCACCGTCATACGCCGGATCGCTCTCCGCTTCCTCCAGTGTCACCAGCGTGAATCCCTTCTTCTGCATCAAGTCCAGCGCATCCGGCAAAATCGTGCTGCTGAACGCCCCCAGATGGAGCAACAGCACGTGATTGATGTCGTGCCCATAAACCAATTTCGCCATCTCTCGTCCCAAGTCCAAATACTGCGCCGCGATGCTCAAGTAACTCGATCGCAGCCACGCAATCGACGTCCCATCATTCCTGGCCACGCACCGCGCATAAGCGCTGTTCCACATGTAGTCTTCCCAGTCCAGCGTGACCTGTGCCACACGATACTGATGAGCCTGCAGATACGCCCGCACCGCGCGCCGCTTCTCGATCGTGTCTCCCTCGCGCAGGTATGGATACCGCAGCCAGTGCCAGTTCGCGCCCTTCGCCGCCAGCAATTCCAGCGCGGGCTCATTCTGTTCAACCTCGCGCTCAAACGCCTCCGCCGGATTCTCATTCAGATCCATGTGCGAATACGTGTGATTCCCAAACGGCTCGTACGCGGCCCACAATTTCAACGCCTCCGCCGCGTCGGAATTTCCTTCCAGCTTCTTCGCATTGATGAACCCATACGCCGCAGGCACGTGCCGCTTCTTCAACACGGCGAGCGTATCCCGCGTGATCTGCACCCGCGTCACTCCCGGCGGGAGATCCCCATTCAGCGGCAAATCGTCAAACGTGATCGCAACCTTCTGCGCGAAACATGTGCTCACGCAGAAGAGCAGAAAGACAGTAAGCGAAGTTTTCATCACGAGAAGTCTACAGAGGAATCCGCGGAGGCCGCATTCCTAAAAGAAACTGGAGGGTGCCCCATTTCTCGCGCGTTCTTTGCGCGAGAAATGGGGGATTTGACCTTTCCACTGGCAACAACTCATTCGGCCGCCGTTGCAAATCCCTCCGGCAGCATCGCCAACACGCGCAAATCCATCACCGCATGCACCACAATCGGGATCACCAGATTCCCCGTCATCAGAAATATCACCCCAAACATGAACCCAATCACCGCCGTCTGCACCCCGCCAGCCACGCCTTGATACAAATGCCCAATCCCAAAGATGACCGACGACACCACCAGCGCCCACGTCAAACTCAAATGAAACGGGACCGTATGAAAGTAGTGCAGCAGAAATCCGCGATACACGACTTCCTCGCAAACCCCCGCCGTGACGCACACCAGCCACCACCACCACCGCCGCTCTTCACCGGTTGACGGCAGCAGAAACGCCAGCTTTTTCGCGGCCTTCCCGGCCTTCGTGCGAATCTTCTCACTCCACAGCGCCAGCCCCGCCGGCACCATGATCGCGATCAGCATCCCGCCCGTAACTCCTTCCACTATCGCCTTGCCGAGGAACCCAGCTAGCCACGAAATCTCACCTGGCGATTTCTGAATTGTGAATACGGTGACGAGGCCAGCGGTCAGCACAGCCACCAGCGCGCACGCCCACAAAGCCCCCGCAATCTTGCCGTAGTAGCGAATCTTCTTCCGAGGCTCCGTGCTCGCCTTCAGGCGCGGAATCTCGTGCCAATCCCACAACGGCATCATCACGATCAGAGTGAACACCAGAATATGCTGGATGATTATCAAGAGATTCGCGCCTCCAAGCTGCAGCGGGTGCCCCATTCTAGCCACGTATTTTGCGGCTAGAGTGGGGCTTTTGACTTTCAGACTCTGACTCTAAGATGCTGCACTGAGTTAGCACTCCTACTCCATCCCTAGCGAGGCCTTCACCGATTTCCCATACTCCCGCGCCTTCTCCAACACGGCAGGCTCGTCGATCGTCAGCAGTTTCCGCTCCCGCATCACCACGCGCCCACCAATCATCACGGTCTCCACATCGCTGCCCTTCAGCGAATACGCAATCTGTGCATAGATGTCATACATCGGCACCGCATTGGGTGCATCCAGACTGATCAGAATCAGATCCGCCTTCTTCCCCGCCTCCAGCGACCCAATTTCCTTCTCCATGTGCAGCGCCCGCGCGCCATCGATGGTCGCCATCTCCACCACCGCCTTCGCGTTCAGCGCCAGCGGATCCATCTTCGTGATCTTCGCCAGCTTCGCCGCCAGGTCGATCTCTTCCATCAAGTCCAGATCGTTGTTACTCCCCGCCGGACCATCCGTCCCCAGCCCCACCGCCACGCCGGCCGCCCGCATCTCCGGCACCGGAGACACTCCGCTGGCAATCATCATATTGCTCGACGGATTGTGCACGCACCCCACCTGCCGCTCCGCCAGGAGTTTCCGATCCGCCTCATCCACAAAAATACAGTGCGCCGCTACCAGATCAGGCCCCAGCACTCCAATCTTCTCCAGATACTGCACCGGAGACATCCCGTTCGCCTTCTCGCTGTCCTCCCACTCTTTCTTCATCTCCGACACGTGCATCAATAGCGGCGCGTGATACTTCCTCGCCAGCGCCGCCGCATCCTGAATGGTCTTCTTCGAGCACGTATAAATCGAGTGCGGAGCCGGAGCCGCGTGAATCAGCGCATCCCCCTGCCACCGCTTCAGAAACTTCTCCGTGTAAGAAAGCATTTCCGCGTTGGTCTTGTTGTCAGGCGCAGGAAAATCGATGAACGTCTCCCCCAGCACTCCGCGCATCCCCGCCGCCTTCGTCTCCTCCGCCACCGCATCCTCGAAGTAATACATGTCGGCAAACGTAGTCACGCCCGACCGGATCTGCTCTGCCGCCGCCAGCCGTGTCCCCCACCGCACGAACTCTTCATTCACATTCTTCGCTTCGGCCGGAAAGATGTACTTGTACAGCCAGTCATTCAGCGTCACATCGTCATGTAGCCCGCGAAACAGAGTCATCGGCACATGCGTGTGCCCATTGATGAACCCTGGCAACACCAGCCGCCCGCGCGCATCGATGGTTTGCGCGCCCTTGTATCGCGCCTCGACCTCTGCCCGGGGCCCGACGGACACGATGGCATCGCCCTTGACCGCGACGCTGCCGTCGCGAAGAATCGCCCGCGCCCCATCCATCGTCACCACGATCCCGCCGCTGACGATCAGATCCACATCCTGCTTCGCCTGCGAGAACGCGGCCCCACTCAGCGCAACCGCAATCGCCATCCACTTCGCCCAGCGGGTTACTCGTCGCATCTTCATTTCTCCAAACTCTATGTCATTCTGAGCGAAGCGAAGAATCCCTACCTATCATTCTGCTCCCCACAGCCAGCCCGACAGCGAATGAGCCTACCGCCCCGCCACCCTCTTCAAATAGAACCGAAAGAAATCCTCCGCATTCGAATCCAGACAAACCTGCGCATTCGCCGCCCCCGGTTCCTCGCGCGTAAACCCTATCTCATCCACCCGAATGTGCATTCCCTGCACAGGACAAAGCTCCGGCCGCAACGCAAACGCAATCGTCATCGGATCAAACAACGTCGGCGTCTCCTGCCCCCACAAGTGATACAGCACCGCAAGCTGGTCGGTAACCGCCGTAGCCTGGCTGAACAAAAACGCCCGCTTCACCTCATCCATCTTCAGCTGAGTGGAATCTAGCGGCATCACATACAACGGCACTCCCGACGCAAACAATTTCTGCGCCGAAGGAATGTCATTCAGAATATTCCACTCGGGCGTCGGAGCAACCGGCGCCGTATATCCCAAATCCCCATATCCGCGCCGGATCGACCCGCCCATCAGCACCACGCGCTTCAACTTGCGGAACGTCGTTGCATCCTTGTCGATCGCCGCCCCCACGTTCATCAGCGGACCAATCGCAACCAGCGTAATCTCCCCCGGATACTTTCGAATCTGTCCCAGCAAGAAATCTACCGCGTCCCCGTGCGATGCCTTCGCGAAGTGCCCGCTGTCTCCATACCGTCGCTGCGGCATCGGATTCTTCGTCGCCGTCGCCTTTCCCGCCAGCACCGGAATCTCCGCCCGCCCAACCTCACCTAGAAATCGGTCCGCAATCTTGGCCCGCGCCTCGGTATCGCCAAACGTTGTAGTCACACCCAGCACCTGCAACTCCGGGCTCTTCACCGCCAGCGCCAATGCAAACGCATCGTCCACGTCGTCGCCAATGTCTGTATCGATGATGACCTTCTCCGCGGCGTTCTGTGCCCAACCCGCGATAGAACTCAGACACAGCACCGCGCACAACATGCGCACTAGAGCGTTACCCCTTCCGAATCCGCCATTCATCATCGCCTCAACCCCACGCCCGTCGCTATTATTCCGCCGAGCTGATCACGATACCGGAAAACCCGCGTTGCGTCTAAACCGACTTCCTTCGTGGACCTTCGTGTCCTTCGTGGTTTATGCCTCTCTGCTGGCTGCGCAAGCCCCGTGTCGCCCCGCCCACATCGTGTCCCCCACCCCACGTCCCGCTCCCAGCCTGCCTCCCCTAACCCCCGCCAAATCAACGAGCTCGTTCTTGGTGCCAGCCGTGCATTCCTCTCAGTGCCGCTCGTCGGCAGGAGGCAACCACAATGACCCGCATCAACGCAATTCGCAACACCGCAGAAACCAGTTTCGTAGCCTGGGGTAAGCAGACCTGGGGCAAGAACACCAGTGCGCTCATCTTCGCCGCTGTGCTGATCATCTGCTCCGTAACTGTCGGCTGTTCCAGCGACAAACCGAAACCCGTAAGCTCCAACACGCAGATTCCCGTCACGCAGAACCCGACCCCGGTCATGCCCGCGCCCGTCGCGCAGGCCGAGATCAAGCCGGCTCCCAAGAAAGTCGTTCACAAGAAGCCCGCAACCGTGAACTACACGGACAAGGCCACCGGACTGACCTTCGAATATCCTCGCCGCTACGCCATCGAGACCGGCGACGCTGCCACCGAACTTCTGGCCACCAGTCCTATTCCGATGAACTTCGTGCAGCCCGGCGGAGTCGCACTCGCCGCTGTCGAATTGCCCGAGACCGGTTTCGCCAACACTGATTTCTCGTCCGCATTCTTCAATGTGAGCGTGAACAAAGTTCTCACCGCCGATCAATGCAACGAGTTCGCTGTTCCACAACCAAAGTCGCCACAGCCCAAGGCCCCGCAGCCTGAGGCAGCCCAGTCGACGCCAGTGGCCCAGCCGGCAGACGGCGCGTCCGCACAGTCCACTCCGGCTCCAGCCGCAGTCGTTGCAGCCGCGTCGCCCGAGCCCCAAGGCTCCAAGCTGCTGCTCGGCGACCTCGAGCTGCGCGCCACCGAAGCCGTCTCCGGCGAGGGAACTCGCCAGAGCGACTCGAAGTACTTCCATGTCTTCCAGAATGGAGCCTGCTACGAGTTCGCCCTGAACGTGACTACCGTCGCCTCTGAAAGCGGCGTCATCAAACACGTCGACCGCGACAAAGTCTTCAGCCGCCTGGAACAAATCCTCGCGACCGTGAAGATCAATCCGGTAGTCGCCCCTGAAGTGACCGCCGAAGCCCCAATCACGCCCGCCCCGGAAACCCCGGCGCAGTAAGGGAATGAGGGTGCCCCATTCTAACCTCGCCGTTCTTTGGCGAGGTTAGAGTGGGGTTTTTCGTACGCACATTAACCGAGCCTCAGATCTCGATCGTGAACCCGCACCACCCAAACCGGAGACCACCCATGCCGCTCGTAACTCTTACCCAGAACTTTAGGTGTGGCCTACTAGTAACCTCGCTCAAGGCCCTCTCTCGCGCGATACTGTTCTGCATGGGCCTCGATCACGTATTCTTCGACTTCCTGGCGCGTGCTGCGGTTGGAGCCGGCACCGTGCTGATCGTCATTATGTTCGTTGGCATCCGCATCCCGCGCCGTACGCCAGCGGTGATTCGCCGCACCATCCGCTAGCGGAGAGCTGTCGCTCCGGGCCATACTCTTCCACGTCTCTCCGCAGAACCCTGCTCATCGCGCCTGCTTTCTCCTCCGGCCCGTTTGACGCCCTTCCTCTCCGCATGAGATAGTGGCCAGCTCTACCTCACTCATCTTTATTTTGGAGCTCGCTGCCCGAGATGACCCCGCTCATTCCCAGGGACAACAGTTTCTTCGACATGTTCTCCCAGATGTCCGAAAACCTGATCGCCGGCGCTCGCGTCATGGTCGAGCTCTTCACCGACTACAAGGACGTCGAGGCCAAAATCGCCGAGATTCGCCGCATCGAGCGCTCCGGCGACGAGATGACCCACGCCGTCCTCACCAAGCTCAACCAGACGTTCATCACACCCTTCGACCGCGAGGACATACACCAGTTAGCCTCGTCCCTCGACGACGTTCTCGACTTCCTCAACGCCTCCGGCGCCCGCATCATCATGTACCGCATCACCAATCCGCCAGCGGTTGCGTTGGACCTGGCGAGAATCATTTTGTTACAGAGCCAGGAATTGAAGAAAGCTCTGGCCCTGGTCCGCAAGAATGGCGATATCCTGGGCCACTGCGTGGAAATCAACCGTCTGGAAAACGAGGCCGACGTCATCTCGCGCGCCGCCATCGGCCAGCTCTTCGACCAGGAAAAGGACCCCATCACGCTCCTCAAGACCAAGGAATTGATCGAGTTCCTCGAACTCGCGACCGACAAAGCAGAAGACGTAGCGAACGTGCTGGAAACCGTAGTCCTGAAGAACTCGTAAATCTCGCGCTACCGCCAACAGGCAAACTCTCGTGAAACCCGATCTCCTGCTCCTCATCATCACAGTCCTGGTCGCCCTGATCTTCGACTTCCTCAATGGATTCCACGATGCCGCCAACAGCATCGCCACGGTTGTTTCAACCCGCGTGCTCTCGCCCAAGCTGGCCGTAGTCTGGGCCGCCTTCTTCAACTTCGTCGCCGCCTTCCTGCTCGGAACCGCCGTCGCCAAAACCATCGGCAGCGGCATGATCCGCATCGACTACGTCACCCAATACGTCGTCATCGCCGGCCTGCTCGGCGCCATCGTTTGGGATCTCCTCACCTGGTGGTGGGGACTTCCCACCTCCTCCTCGCATGCGCTCATCGGCGGCATGGCTGGCGCGGCCATCATGCGCGCCGGCTGGAAAGTGATCATCACCGCTGGATGGTACAAGACCCTCATCTTCATCGTCGTCGCCCCCATCATGGGACTGGTCCTCGCCTTTAGCTTTATGGTGGCGATCTTCTGGATCTTGCGCGACAAACCTCCGCGGCGCATCGATGCCTGGTTCCGAAAACTGCAACTTCTCTCCGCCGCAGCCTACAGTCTGGGCCACGGCGGCAACGATGCCCAGAAAACCATGGGC
The DNA here is from genome assembly GCA_017883385.1 of Candidatus Sulfotelmatobacter sp. Classification (GTDB taxonomy): domain Bacteria; phylum Acidobacteriota; class Terriglobia; order Terriglobales; family Acidobacteriaceae; genus Sulfotelmatobacter. The sequence goes on along the minus strand of JADGNQ010000105.1, from coordinate 6,553 downwards.
ATTGTCGCCAGCGCCCTCTACGGAGCAAAAATCATCACCGCCTCCGAGCTCGCCGGAAGCTGGGGACGCTATCACTGGCCCATCATTCTCGCGGCCCACACCGCCATCGCACTCGGAACGTACTTCGGCGGATGGCGCATCGTCCACACCATGGGCTCCCGCATCACCAAGCTCAAACCCATCGGCGGATTCTGCGCCGAAACCGCCGGCGCCATCACGCTGTTCGCCACCGCACTCGCCGGAATCCCCGTCAGCACAACTCACACCATCACCGGCGCGATCGTAGGAGTCGGAGCGACTCACCGCCTCTCCGCCGTCCGCTGGGGCGTCGCCACCAGAATCGTCTGGGCCTGGGCCTTCACCATCCCCGCCGCAGCCTTGGTGTCAGCCCTCGCCTTCTACCTGATCCGCCTAGTCCACCCCGGAGCGTAAAAGAGCCTATGTGGCGCGGGCGCGGGCGCCCCCGCCCGCGCTCGGGCGCGAAATGAATGTGGAAGGTCATCGGAAAAACGGATGCTTCACTCTGAGTAACAACGAAAAACCCACGCCAATTTCTCGGGCGTGGGCTCTCGGCAACGACCGTTTCCCCCGTGGCCTCGCTCTCTTACTTCAGGTACTGTCCAACAGCAGTCGCGCAACCGGTTGCGAGCAGCTTGCCAGCTGGATCGGAGAATTCCACCGACGCAGCGCTGGTGAATGAGTCGCCACCGTCCGCCACTTGGATGGCCTGGATGATCTTCTGGTTCTTCACCAAGACACCGTTGAGCGTGATGAAGGCCATGGAGGTCGCGCTGTAGTTGCGCTTGCCGACCTTCCTCCAAACTCCGTGCCCAGGACCACGCTCGGCCGGGAAGAACATCGGATTGGCGGTTGTTTCGGTTTGCGTGCCGCCGCGCGCGAAGGTCAACAAGGACGAAAACGGATTCCCGATCGCTGTACCGCTCGTACAATCCACCAACTGTACCTGCACCGTCCACGTTCCTTCCAACTCTCTGCTTTCGAATACCTGGGTTCCCGACTGCGCCGCCGCGATGGACCCCAACGACAGGATCACCACGCTCGCCAGAACTCCCGCATAGAAACGCTTCCACAAACTGCAATTCATAATCTTTGTCTCCTCGTCTGAAATCCTCGTCCGGGTTGCTCTCCGGCTCGATCTTCAGCAATACTCTTCCAGGTGCCCGGCGAAGTCTTTGGAAGCTCCTGAAAGCTTCTGAAATTCCATCTGAAAACTTCTAAGACGGTCGCAACCTCAGCATGAGCGGTTCAGAATCTTCCATCTACGAGTTTGGCGATTTCCGCGTCGATGCGTCCAAGCGGTTGCTGCTGCGGGATGGCGCCCCTGTGGCTCTCACCCCAAAGGTTTTCGACACCCTGCTGCACCTTGTGCAACATTCGGGACAACTCGTCGAAAAGGACGATCTGATCCGCGCAGTCTGGCCTGACACAGTCGTCGAGGAGAACAATCTCAACCAGAACATCTCCACTTTGCGGCGCCTGTTGGGCGAAGACAGAGGAGAGAACCGCTACATCGTCACCGTCCCCGGGCGGGGATACCGTTTCGTGGCCGCCGTGCGCTCGCCGGTTGCGCCCGCCAGGGTCGCTCCGATCCGAACCATTGCCGTCCTCCCTTTCAAACCACTCACAGCCGATCATCGGGATGAGGCGTTGGAGATGGGCATGGCCGACACTTTGATCACCCATCTCAGTAGCAGCCGCGCCACCATCGTGCGCCCTCTCAGCTCCGTGCGTAAGTACACCAATCTCGACCAGGACGCGCTGGCCGCCGGACGCGAGCTTGGCGTCGAATCGGTTCTGGACGGCAGCATCCAGAGCGACGGCAGCCAGATCCGGGTGACGGTTCGGCTGATCAGCGTAGCCGACGGCGCTTCATTGTGGGCTGGCAAATTCGATCAGGAGTTCACTAATGTCTTCGCCGTCCAGGACACCATCTCAGAGAAAGTAGCCTCGGCCCTTGCGTTGCGTCTCAGTCAGGATGATAAGAAGAGACTGACCCAGCGTTACACCGACAACGTAGAGGCCTTTCACTGCTACTTGAAGGGCCGCTACCACATTGGCAAAGTGACGCGACCGGCCATCACGAAAGGCCTCGAGTTCTTTCAGCAGGCCATCGACATCGATCCCACCTACGCGCTCGCTTACGCAGGCGTGGCAGAGGCTTATCGCAGACTCCCCATCACCAGTGACGTAGCTCCGCGAGAAGCCTTTCCCAAAACCATTGCGGCTGCGAGCAAGGCTCTGGAAATTGATAAGAATATTGCCGACGCTCACTTGGCGCTGGGATTCACCAGGTTGTGGTTCGATTGGGACTGGGCCGCGTCCGAACGAGAATTCAACCTGGCCATCGATCTGAATCCCAGCAGCGGAGATGCGCACATGGGTTATGCCAATCTGCTCACCTGTCTGGGACGCCATCGCGAGGCCCTCGCCCAAGGCCAGCGGGCCGTGGAGTTGGACCCGCTCTCCCTCATCGTGAACGCCAACCAGGCGCAGTTCCTTCACTGGGCAAGACTGGATGGCGAAGCACGAGTACAAATCGCAAAGACTCTCGAAATCGATCCCAACTTCTGGGTCGCCAACCTTGCACTGGGACGCCTGCACATTCAGAAGGCCGAGTATCCGGAGGCCATCGCCGCGTTGACCAGGGCAAGAGACTTCTCTGGCGCCAACTCCGAAACCGTCTCGCTGGTGGGCTACGCTTACGCGCGAGCTGGCGATCACGCCCACGCCAATGCAGTGCTCGACGGTTTGAAGTCCCGGTCAAGCCAGGGCTACGTTCCCCCGCACAGCATTGCCGTGATCTATCACGGCCTCGGCAACAAAGATCAAACCTTCCACTGGCTGGAAAAAGCTTACGAGGACCGCGACGTCCGCCTGACCTTTCTTGCCATCGATCCCAAGTGGGATTCCCTTCGCGCCGATCCTCGCCTCGTGGATCTAGTGAGCCGCTTAGGCCTGGGATAGCAACTGTGTGGGGCAGACACTCCTGTCCGCCAGCAGCCGATCCGCAATGCAAGCTATCGTTGGATGAACATTTGGAGTCGTGACGCCGATCACTGACCCTGTGCTCCTTCAAACGATATGCTCCCCGAATGAACCATACCTATTCCCGGAGAAATTTCATTCAGACCTCGGTGATGGCGGGAGCCGTCCTCGCCGCTAAACCACATCTCGTCGCCGCTACCTCGGCCGTCGCGGCTCCGAAGCCCGCTTTTCCGGTGGCGGACTACCACGTCCACCTGAGTCCCACGCTGTCGATCGAACAGGCGCTCAATCTGGGGACGGAACGCGGAGTGCAGATCGGCATCGTCGAGCATCCCGGCCCAAGCTATCCCATTAACACCGACGCCGAGCTCAAGCAGTACATCGATAACTTACGCAAGTATCCCGTCCGCATAGGACTGCAGCCGGTCTATGCGGGCTGGTCGAAAGCCTTCTCGAAGAGCCTGCTGGGCGAACTGGATTACGTCTTGATGGACGCGCTCACCTTGCCGAACCCCGACGGCACCTGGCTGGCGATCTGGCAAATCGACACCCACGTCGACGACGAAGAAGCCTTCATGACCCGCTACATGCAGTTCATTGAACAAGTGATGACGACGGAGCCCATCGACATCTTCGCCTGGCCCACGTTCCTGCCCGTCCCGATCGCGCGCCAATATAAGCAACTCTGGACGCGCCCTCGAGTCGATCGCATCATCGACCTGGCCAAAGCAAGAAAGCTGGCCATCGAAATCAACGAGGTAGCCCACGTCCCCGACGAGAATTTCATTTTGCAGGCGAAACGAGCGGGATTGAAATTCACCTTCGGCACCGACTCGAGAAACCAAAACGCCGCGCACTTCTACTACTGCTACCAGATGGCCCAGAAGTGCGGGCTGAGGGAAGCCGATATGTTTGTGCCTAAAAAGAAGTGAGCAATCAAGAAGAAACGATAGGTCAATCTTAAGAGCGGGTGCCCCATCCTAACGTCGCGCACTTTGCGACGTTAGAGCCTGCCCTGAGCGTAGTCGAAGGGGTGGGGATTTTGACCTGGGTTAGTGAGCAGTGGAAGTCAAAGTCCCCACCCTCCGCAAAGAACGCGGCTAGGATGGGTCACCCGTATTCTTTCGTCAACGTGCAGTGACGGTTTTTTCCTTTACATCCTAACGTCTCCGAGGGTGCGATCGATGTCATCAGCACCTTTGACACGACCTGCGTGTCTCTCTAGACGTGTAGCCATGGAAGTACACTTTCGGCCCGAAACTGAATCCCGCCTGCAGGAACTCGCCAGCAAGAGCGGGCGTCTACCCAGCGACTTGATCGAGGACGCAATGGCCGGGTATCTGCAAGAAGTCGGCGAAGTGCGCCAGATGCTCGACACACGCTACGACGACCTCAAAAGCCGCCGAGTGAAGCCGATGGACGGGGAAGAGGCCTTCGCCAAACTTCGGCAAAAGAGCAAAGAGCGCCGCGCCGGTTCATGAGCGGATTTGGTCTCCACCCGCAAGCGTACGCAGATCTCGACGAAATCTGGGAATACATCGCTGCCGACAGCCTCGACGCGGCCGACCGGACCCGCAATGCGTCCGCCGCTACGTGGACATCTTCTTTCCAGTGCGCAGGTAGTGATTGATCGTGGTCTCCCAGTTTTTCATGTTGGCCTCGAACCACGGCTGCGTGTAGTGCTCGAGCTCACGGTTGCCTTCCGGCGAGAGACCGGTATAGCGGTAGCGGATGTGGGTGGCCGTCGCTCGCTGATCGGACGGAGTCAACTGGATGCGGAGGTCGGTGATCACACGGCCGGGATTGATCCAGAGATAGGCGATGCGAAAGGCGGCGGGATCGTAGTCGGTGACGATCCATGTAGTTTCCGCCCATGTGGTTTCCGCAGCGGCCTGGCCTTGCACGTGAGAGCCGGGCGGGTTGGGAGTGGTGAACACGCATCCGAGTTCGGCGACGCCGGAGTCGGAATAGATCAGGCGATATTGCCATCCCGGAAGCCAGTCGGCTTCGCGCACTGGACAGAGCAGCGGGAAGACCTTCTCAGGCGCGGCAGGGTTGGTTTGGGTGAATTCGTGGACGATGCGAGTGGCTTTGAATGCGGTCATGATCCCCTTCCTTTCAGCGCATAAAAATCCGCGCGCCCCCGAAAGGACGCGCGGTGAAGTCTCGTGAATGCTGTAGCAAAAGCAAAAGCCGCCGAAATCCCGGCGGCCTCTCTTCAGCTGCAAAGAACGGAGCTAGAACGGCACCAGCATCTTGTCTGGGCCTTCGATTTCGTTCTTGGCCTCTAGAAATTCTTCGCTCCATGGTCTGCCCATGCACTCGGGACACTCATCGATCGTGTTGCCAATCGCGTAACAGTGATAGCAGGTTCCCTCGGAGCTGGTACCAGGGAACTTGTTACATGTCTTGCACGGCTTGAAGAACTCACGTTCGAGCGCGCAGTGCTCGCCCCACAGTTCGCGCTCACAGATGATGCACATATTTTTCTCCTGTCACCCAATTCCCGCGTTCGAGCGGATCCTCAGTCGGAGGTATTTCTCCTTAGCCGTCAATATAATCCCATCGCCGTCTCCCACTCTCTGCGATTGAGAGTCAATACGGCTTTATTGCGGCCTTCTGTCCCAAAAAAGGAAAAGGCCATCCAGATTTCTCTGAATGGCCTTTATTTAATGCCGGCAACGACCTACTCTCCCACACACTTTCGCGTGCAGTACAATCGGCCCGGCGGGGCTTAACTTCCGTGTTCGGGATGGGAACGGGTGGAGCCCCCGCGGTATGATCACCGACAAGTCGTAGCTGTCAGCTATCAGCCGTCAGCTCTCAGCAACTCGTGCCGGAGTGACTCTTCAAGGCTGATGGACAGCAAACTTGAGCGTCCCCAGTGTCTCAACCTCCAGTCTCAAAAACTGAGAGCTGAAAGCTGATAGCTGAGAGCAGAATTCTCAAAGAGCGTGAGGACGAAACCTCACAACTGAATAGATTGGGTGTGACTTACTTTCATGTTTGTTTACTTCCGATTTCAGTCACGCGATTACTTCGGCTTTTCGTCGGCGCACAGTCATCAGTCTTGCTTCTCAGTCATTCAGTTTCTAACGACTTCCAAACAACATTGCTAATTCCAGTTCAGTTTCGAACTGGCAACTGGCAACTGAGAACTAATAACTGTTTCTGCACCGAGTAAATTTTATGGTCAAGCCGAACGGGCGATTAGTACTGGTAAGCTGCACGCATTGCTGCGCTTCCACCTCCAGCCTATCAACCAGGTAGTCTTCCTGGGCCCTTCTTATCCCTTACGGGTTGGGAGATCTCATCTTGAGGAGTGCTTCCCGCTTATATGCATTCAGCGGTTATCACAACCGAACTTCGCTACCGAGCGGTGCCATTGGCATGACAGCTCGAACACAAGAGGTTCGTCCATCCCGGTCCTCTCGTACTAAGGACAGGTCCTCTCAAATCTCCTGCGCCCACAACAGATAGGGACCGAACTGTCTCGCGACGTTCTGAACCCAGCTCACGTACCGCTTTAATAGGCGAACAGCCTAAC
>JADGNQ010000104.1 GCA_017883385.1 Candidatus Sulfotelmatobacter sp. | reverse complement strand
CCGGTCGCCACTTTACTCATGGATTGCTCCACTTTCTCGTTCGACTTGCATGTGTTAGGCACGCCGCCAGCGTTGATTCTGAGCCAGGATCAAACTCTCGTTTGAAACCTGATGTCTGCCGACGGGTAGTTGGCAGACTGCCATCGCCGCGTTTTCCATGGCAGCTCGCTAAAGCTGCTTCCGGTCCAACGACGCGAGATGGCGCCGCCATTCAGCCTCCGCTTCTCCCGAAGGAGAAGAGAAGTTCATGGCGGTCTATCTTGTGAGATCGTTTCGGACTTATGCCCGAATCCGTTCTCTCACGACTGGCACGTTCAACCTAGTTGTCAAAGACCGAATCGCCTTCCGCCTGAGCGGCGCGCCTTCAGTTCTAGACGAACTCACTACGAGAGTGAATCCGGCTGTCCTCGAAACCCTACAACAATATCGTTCATGCGAAACCCTGTCAACTTGCACATCCCACAGCATTTCCACGCGTTTTCCACACGCGGAATCTACTCGGAACAGGCGGCGGGGAGCCGAAAAGCTCACAACAGCACGCGACGATATCGCCTTCCGCTTTGGATTTCACAAAGACGCCGATTTCGCGGCGCACGCCGAAGCGGAAGACAGAAGATTGGGAAAAGATCCTTTTGGAGGTCCTTGCTTTGAAGGTACCCTTCAGAAACCTACTGGTGTTTCCGAATCAAGTCCCGTGGCCGGGACAATTGAGAACTATGCATTCTCTTAAAACTTAGATGCCGGACCGACACGAGAGATTCAACAAAATACGACCGGCTGCCACACTTCTGCTCTCGGTGGATTGTTTATAGCAGATGAATGAGAAAAATTGCAAGCGAAAGTTTACTGACTCGATTCTTCGATTGCCTCCCACAGTTTCTGCGGCCCCTTAAAACCTTTCAAATCCACAACGTGCTCCTTCCAGACCACCCCAGCGTGTGCCCTCGCTCCGAGCTGCAATATGTCGGAGTATGCACGATCGCTGGCGGTGGGGATGACGTAGGCGGCGATGAAGTCGATTTGGTCGGGGCGGTAGGGGACGCCGTTGGCGGAGATGCAGCAGCGGTAGGAGTTCCAGCGTTTTTGCTGGGTGCATTTGACCTGGACGCGGCGGAAGCGTCCGCGGTGGTCGGTGGCGAGGTCGTAAGGGGCGGTGTCTCCCCAGGGCTTGGTGACGCGGAAGGCGAGTTCGGTGGCGCGGGTCATGAAACGGAGCTCCGCCCACTCGCCGCGGGTCTTGGGGTGGCGGATGTTCATCCCTGGATTCTTCATTGGATTCGTTTTCGTTAAGGGCAGCCCCGGACCCTTCGGCTCCGCTCAGGGCAAGCTGCGTCCGGGGCTACGTGTTTTCGGGTGTTTTCAGGCAATAAAAAACGCGGCCTGGGAGGGCCGCGTTGGTTATTTTTCTCTATATCTATTATATCAAGCGGCTAAGGTCAAAGTGGACATGGATTGTGAAATATATCTGGATTGGAAACATTGGGTTAGGGGGAATCGGGGTGTTTGGGGGGCTTGACAAGAAATGGGGGGATCGGGGATTTTCCCCTCGTCGAGCGGTGCTCGACGGACAGCCGAGGGCGGCTGTCCCCACATGGATCTGTATCTGTCTGTGAATTGGGCAACGGCTAGGTGTGAAATATTCGCGCGATGTGAGCGGTATGGATCAGACAGTCGGATTCTTACACGATAGGGTTGTGATGTTTCACTTGGATGGTCCAAGTTCTCCAGCCGGAGCCCGGAACGCGCAAAGAGTTCGACAGAGAAATCGGAAGCACAATCAAACCCAAGCGGAATTCAGACCGCCGCAAGGCGAGACTTCTCGGAGGATTTCATGAAGAGAGTATTCCTGCTAATCGTTGTACCGGCGCTGCTGGTCGCGATGGGGTTTGCACAGACTCCCGCGGCGAGCGGCAATACAGGCCAGACCAACATTAAAGGTTGCCTGGGTGGCACGGCCAGTAACTACACCGTTGCGGAAGATAACACGGGCAAGACTTTCAAGATCACTACCAGTATTTCTGACCTCACGGCGTATGTGGGCCAGGAAGTAAAACTCGTTGGGCACAAAGCAGGCACTGGCGAGAACGGCTTCGCCGTCACGGAAGTGAACATGGTCTCTGAACACTGCATGGTGGCCGCGGTCGCACCCATTGCGACTGTCAACGCACCGGGGGAGACTGCCAGCACACCTCCTGCTGCCACTGCACCTGTTGCGGCTGCACCTGCTGCGGCTGCACCAGTTGCGGCTGCACCAAGTGCGAGTGTCAGCACGCCTGCGGAGACTGCCATTGCACCCGCTGCCGCTGCACCTGCGGCCGCTCCCGCTGCGACTGTCAGTACACCTGCGGAGACTGCCAGCACGCCTCCTGCGGCCGCAGCACCGGTTGCGGCTGCACCTGTTGCGGCTGCACCTGACACCGCTCCCGTTGCGACTGTCAGTACACCTGCGGAGACTGCCACTACACCCACTGTTACCGCACCTGCTGCCGCTATGCCTGAGGCTGCACCCGTTGCGACTGTCAGCACACCTGCGGAGGCTGCCAGCACTCCTCCTGCGACCGCTGCACCCGTTGCGACTGTGAGTACGCCTGCGGAGACTGTCGGTGCTCCCGCTATGGCTGCCGCGGTTCACCCAATGCGGACGTCGCCACAACATCGGAAGACGTCAGAAAAAACCGCTGTCGCCGCCGCACCCGCAAAGCCTGTCCACACACCTGTAGCGGCCGCGGCTGCACCCGCTGAGCCTGTCGCTACGCCTACGGAGAGCACGCCGTCGGAGACTGCCAGTTCACCTAGTCCTGCAGCCGCTCCGGTAGTTGCTCCGAAGACCTCCACGGGCCGGTCGGCAGTGATGCTAGTTACTATTGTCATAGTGGTGCTACTGGTTGGGACGGCGGTCCCTCTTTACAACCGGTGGAGAAAGCGAAAACTCGTGGAGGAGATGAAAGGACAAAATCTCTCCTTTACGAAGGACGCGATCTCTGACCCGGGCAAGAGCGAAAAGCCAGGAGGACGTAGAGCTGCCTAGGCTGAACGCGGAGTGACGATTCTCAAACCTTGATCGCCGGCAGCAACTGCTGCCGGCGATTTTTTTCTGCTCAACGGTAATGAGACGAGCGGCAGAAATCGGGCCGCGGCCCTGGCAACTCGCCTTCCGCTAGGGGAATTCGAGGGTCACGAACTTGGCGGGATGGTGGCCGGTGTTGGTCAGGGTGTGGGTGTAGCCGCCGGGGATCCAACTGCTCTCGCCGGTCTTCACGGAAATGTTAGCCGGGGGGTTGCCTGCCTGGTCGCTGCGCAATTCGTAGTCGGTGAGGGAGACGACGAGTTCGGGGCCGGCGTGATGGTGCTCGGGGACCATGCCTCCGGGTTGGAGTTCGAATTCAGAGACGCGGATGCCGTCTTTCACGAAGAGGATTTGCTGGGTGCCACCGGGGAGGATGTTGAGGGCGCGGTCTTCGTCCCATGGCGACTTGGTTTGGCGAAGTTTTTCGTCCTGAAGAATCTCGATGGTGACGTTGCGGAAAGGCTGACCGGACAGGTTACGGGCGATGTGGGCGAAGCCGGCGGCGAGGAGGGCGGTGTCTCCGTCTTGCAGCTTGAGCGTGACGGGGTCTTTGCCTCGGACGGCGTTGACGACCTCGGAGGCGCCGAGCGTGACGAAGATGTAGTCGTGGCGGTGACGGTGCATGAGAGTTTCGGAGTGCGGGGCGACTTCGACGTTGAAGACGCGGACTTGATCGTTGGTGAGGACGAGATGGTGATGGGGCTCGGCGGTGATTTCGACTTCTTGGGCCGCTTGTGCGGAGAGGATGACGGTTAGGAGCAGGAAGAGAGCACAACGCTTCATGGGCTGGATTCTAGCATCGCAAACAGTCCGCTCGTGAATAGAGAGACGTAGCAAGCTACGTCTCTACGGATGGATTCACGCCTTACAGGGCGAAGTAGGTTTTCTTGTGCAGCCAGCTGTTTTCGTCACCGATGACTACGTGGTCGGGCCATCCGGGGACGGTGTTGACTAAGAGGGTGAGACCGGTTGCGTCCTTGGGGAGATTGAATTCGAGTTGAGTGGTGTAGGAGTCGGCAGGCTTCAGGGGCGTGGTGAGCGGTGTGCCTTGAGTGGAGACGGGAGTGTAGTCGTGGCCGGAGCTGTCGATCAGGTGCACCGCGCGCGGGGACGGCGCGAGAGGCACGTCTTTCGGGCGACTGGGCGAGGTGGTGGTTTCGTCGAAGCGGGTGCGCAGGGTGACGATGTAGCGGCCGTCGGATTGCATCTTGACGTCGACGACGGAGTAGGCGAGGTGGCAGTCGATTTCGCAGAAGTATTTTTCGTGTCCGCGGGCGAGCGTGGTGGCGTGGCTGTCGACGGAGAATCCGAACAGAAGGGCGAAGTAGACGACGGCACCGGCTCCGATGGCGATCGTGGCGATGCGAGCGAACTTCGGCTTGCGGGCGAGCCAGAAGATGAGGACTGAGGCGACGGCGAGGAACGCTCCACCGCAGGCGGCGAGGAATCCGAGGACGGCGAGCGGAGCGGGGAAATTCATGTTGCTGGCAATGGGCGGCGTCATGACGTTGAGTCTTTGTGAGAGATGAGCAGCGGTTTGGGGGAAATCGGGATAGATTTCATCGGCGATCCAGTAGTTTTCGACGACGAGTGCGAGCAGCATTCCCAGCACCCAAATTGTCCAGCGAAGGCGGCGATGGAGGGCGATGGGGAGAACGGCTTGCATGAAGAAGTCCGCGGCGTAGGCGGCGCAGTAGCAGAGATTCGCCAGCAGCGCGAGGACGGCGAACTTGCCCAGCGAGGACAGGGTCAGCGCCAACTGGAAATGCGGCCAGGTCAGAATCAGCCAGAGCAGCACGACCAGGGTGAGGATGGCATTGTAGACGAGACGGCGGAGCTCCCAGAAACGGGCGGGGCTGGAGAGGATCGGCGGCTCTTGGGATGTAGAAGTCATATTTAGCAAATTCCTTGGCAAATTCCTTGGCAGGTTCCTTGGCAATTCGCACCTTGAAAGTTCTTTTCATTACAAAGCAACCGCACAAAAAAAGGGAGTGACTCAGCCTTCTTCGCGAGTGACGCGGATCCATTCTTCCATCTGATCGAGATACTCGGCGAGGGCGCGGCGGCCGGCGGCGGTCAGGCGATATTCGGTGCGAGGGACGCGTCCTTCGAAAAACTTCACGCAGGAAATGTATTGCGCCTCTTCGAGCTTGCGGGCGTGGACGCTGAGGTTGCCGTCGGTGGTTTTGAGCACACGCTTGAGATCGTTAAAGCTCAGCGAATCATTGGTGGCCAAGGCGCTGACGATGCCGAGGCGAATGCGTTCGTGGATGAGGCGGTCGAGTTCGGGGAGTTCGGGGGCGCGAGCCGGATCGTGCTCGCGGACCTGCTCACGAGCTTTTTCTCGAAGATGAAGCTCAGGCTTCGAGTGCTTGCGCCGGGATGAAAGGGCTCTAGCCACCGTGCCTCCTCGCGATGAGCAGTCCGAAAACGATGTGCAGGCCGCCGAAACCTGCGGCCAGGAACCAGTTTCCCCAGGCAATGGGAGCGAGGACGGCGAGGCCTCCGAGGAGCATGAAGCAGACGCCCATAACCGGGACGATGGCGACGGAGAACGAGCCTCCGGTCATGATGCCGGCCCCGTAGAGGAGCAGCCAGGTTGCGGGCAGCGCGGACTGCAGGCCAGCGCGGAACAATAGAAATGTGAGGAAGGCTCCCGCAACCAGAGGCGGAGCGAGCCCGAGGACGACTTTGCGCGCGGGCCCGGAGAACAACGGCAGGCCGCGGCGATTCGCCTTCCAGGTGCAGGAGAGCAATCCGATGGCGACGGCCAGAATGCCTTCGGCCAGCCAGACCCGCAACCAGGCGAACGAAGAGATCTGCTGGGCGGCGAGCCATGCGGCGGCGATGGCACTGAGGCCAAGAAGAACTTGTCCCCAGCCGGAGACGGCGGTGAAGGCGGCGGAACGCTCCATGGTGTCGCGAATGAAGCGCAGGTCTTCGAAGAGATCAGGCGCGGACCGACCGGGCGCAGGCCGGGCCGAACTTTGAGCAACCGGGCTGGGCTCGGCTGAACCGTGCTCAGCAGAACGACGAAAGCGCCGGCGATGTGGCCGCGGGTCGAACATGGCGACAGAGTAGCGCGGCTGACGACGAGTGTCAAGTACTTTGTGATACAAAGAACATCGGGCAATCAGGATCTTGGGGCAGCCTCAGTTACTTTAGCTTTGACAAAGACCAGGGCCACGCCCGATATTTCGAAGATCGTGCCGCAACCTCTCGGATCGAGTCCACAGTTAGCACCGCCGAGTTCGGTGGCACCATAGAGATTGCCAGCGGCGTCCCGGACGAGGCCCGCGTAGGCGCGTTCCCCATCAATCGTGCCGTTGAATGCGTAGAGCACGGTCTCAGCCCAACCTCCGGCCGAAGTGGGAGATAACTTGAAAACAAGGCCTGCACTCTTCGCGCCTCCGCCAACGGTCGTTCCATACAGATTGCCTTCCTCGTCCATAATCAAGCCTGAGTTGAGAATCACCCCTCTGGAGAGATCGAAGCTGTGTACTACCCTCGTTGTCCAGCCGTTTGACGTTGGCGACAACTCAAAAATCGAACCGAAATTCTCCAAGCCCCCCACGGTCGTCGCGCCATAAAGATTACCTGCAGCGTCGCGTATCAAACCGCCGACTGGAGCCTGACCGCCCGAGCCGCCCGGAAACGTGTGGAGGATGCGATATTTCCAGGTTCCCCGGGAAGCAGGAGCCAGCCGGAAGGCGACGCCGCAACCCGGTGATTGAGGGCAAGCGGAAAGGTTGCCACCCCAGGCGGTTGTTCCGTAGAGGTTACCGGCAGCATCAGCGAGCAGGCTTCCAAATGGTCCCGATCCGTCCGTTCCGCTGAATGTGTGGAGCACAGATTCCGTCCAGATTCCACCCGCTTCTGAAAGCTCAAACACCACACCGCAGCAACCAGTTGCGCTTTCGGCGTACACCGCAGTGCCGTATAGGTTTCCCTTGGCATCCATAATTACTCCACCAGTAGGATGAGAACCGTCGCCTGCTCCTGTAAAACTGTGGAGCACTTCTTCCGTCCAGACTCCGCTGGTTAGCGAAAGCTTGAAGACGGTTCCACATCCGGCCGCGCCGTAAACGATTTTTTGACACGCCGCCGAGCCACCGCCAGCCACGGTCGTCCCATAGAGGTTCCCGTCGCCATCCCGGAACAAAGTCGCCTCAGGATACGCACCGTCGCTACCACCAGCGAAACGGTGGAGTAGAGTTTCCTTCCATCCGCCACTTCCGGTTGGTGACAGCTCGAACACAAAACCGCATCCATACTGGCATTGGCTGCTTCCGCCTCCCCACGCCGTTGTTCCGAAGAGATTGCCAGCATCATCCATGGTCATACTCGCGAGCGCGTCCCCACCGTCACGTTCGCCCTGGAAGGTGTGGAGCACCTTAAAGTGAGCGGCGTATGCTTGTGCGACTAGAGCTGCCGTGGCGATGGCTATCGCGATCGCGCTCATTCCAGTCTTATGGCGTGCGACTTTCATGTGATATCTCCATCTCTTCCGCCCTTCGGCACGACAGCGCGGGGAAGTCAGACACAAAAAATGGGCAGTCGCGAAAACTTGGAGCGACAGCTTCGGGGGGGAAAACGCCAGCTAGCATAGCGCATTGGGCAATGCCCGTCTATGTGCCGAAGGGGGTTTGAATTCAGGGATCGAACTCAAAGACCCCACTCTAAAATCGCAAAAGGCGCGATTTTAGAATGGGGCACCCGGCGATTTTTAGAATGGGGCACCCTTAACTAACTCTTGTTCGCAATGGTCTGACGGTTGAAGAACGAGGCCAGGTTTTGAGCGAGAAGAGGGTCAGTCTTTGCGCCTGCCATCGCCTTCTCGACGTGCAGATTTCTTTCGCTTTCCGAACCTGTGAGTGCGATGAGAGCGGCGGCAAATTCCATCTCTGAATCCGATCCGCGTAAACTGATCGCCTTCTTTACCCAGGCGTATCCGTCAAGGCCCCTTGCAGGGTTTGGGTCGTCGCGGCCCATCCACTGTTTGTAGGTCTCGGCCAGGTAGCCGATGTCGAACCACGCCAGAGCGGCGGCGTTGCCGGCGTCGGAACTATTGGCGCGCGCGTGAAGGCGGGTGAGCAACTCTTTCGCGACTTGGGGATCCTGGCGAGCGTATATCGTGGCTCGCCGCAGGGTCTCCATTCGCACCAATACGGACGTGTTGGAATCGAGGATCGCCAGAGTGTCCTGAGTGAGGTTCTTCAGGTCGTAGCTCCCACTTCCCTTCTGATAGTTCAGATCGACCCACGGGAGCGTCTTCGCTTGGCCGATTGCAAGGGGATGGCAGATGAGAGGCGGTCCGGCCAAGGCGACGGTGGTAAATCCGAGCACGATGGCCGCGACGCCGATTGCGAGGCGTGAGGTTGAGTGTGAGTTCATGTCTGGAGTCTCCTTGTTCGCTGATTTAGCGCACGTACAAAGAGACGCTGGCAGAGGGTGAACTGTTAACCGGACGCGAAATGTCCGAGAGCAAGTAGAAGCGCTGACTACGAGGTCAGCCGGCCTCACTTCTCGTGACTCGGTTTGGGCGCTCCAGACCAGGAACGCTCCCAGTGGCGCCACACCGAGATGTCGTCGAAACCGAGCGCGTTCCACCACAGATCAAGCATCGGCTGATCGAGACGAAGGATTCCTTCTCTCGTGACGCCGACGGGGGCTGGCGCGAACTGACTCAGACGATCGTAGACGAGCACGCGCTGGCCTTCATCGACGCGGCTTAGCAGATGCCACAAGGTGAGGGCGTCACGCTTGCGAGACTGCGAAAGAACTGTCGCCAGGTCGGCAGCACGTTGTTGCGGTGTGCGGTCTTCGAAATCGAATCGCGTCAACGCGGAGCGGAACTCCGCGGGCGCATCTTCGAAGTAAGGTGTACCGGGGCCGACCCTTGGCCGGGTCGCGCAGGCCGCTCCGGCGGGGATGAAGGACTCGTGGCCATTCAGCTTGAATCCGACCCAGCCGAGAGATGTGCGTACGAGGCCGCCGCCCGAATCGCCCACCTGCAAGGTGTACGCGCAGCCCAAGTCCACCGTCATAGCGGATGGCGTGTCGACTACGAATTGACCGGGAGGCGACCAAATGAAGGCATGAATGGTTCCGCGGTCGAGGGCGATCCGCTTCAGGCCTTTGCCCATGGTGAGCAGGCGCAGGCGAGTGCTGGGCTCCATCTCGATCTGGCCAATACCTTCCGCCTGCAGGCTGGCCCGCGACTGACCGTCGGTCTCAAGAATTTGACCGACGCCAAGCCGGCTGGGTCGTTCGTTCGCACTGAGGGTGCGTGATCCGATGCGAGGTGTGCCTGCAAGGCGGGATACATCCCAACCGGCCACGGTAGTGGGGAGAGGCTTCCTTCCATAGAGCAACAATGTGATGGCGGCGATGGCCAACAGAGCAGCTACTGTCGTCGCCAGAGCTGGGAACAGTCGCATCCGCAGCGGAAAGAATCTCCATCGTTTGTCCGGGACGATCTCGGGAAATAGCGGAGCAGGACGGTCGTGCCGGAACTCTCCGAGTAACGTTTCCAGCTTCTGGATTTCTGGATCGGGCTCGCCCGATCCATCCCACAAGTAGTCGTTGCTGTTTGCTTGTGGCTCGTTGTCCGTATGGTTGTTCGCCGTATCCATGATTACAGCGGCTCCTGTTCTGGTTGATCGCTGCTTGCGGGAGGGCTCAGTAGCGCGCGGAGTTGATCCATGCCGCGATGCAGATTGACCCGGACGGAACCGTGCGTCAGTCCAGTGCGCGCGGCGATTTCAGGGCCGGTCAGGCCTTCGACAAGGCGCAGGATCAGCGTCTCGCGATAGGCATCAGGCAGGCTTCGGAGCGCGTCGAGGATCGCGGCGGCAGGGCCCTCATGCTCTGTCGTGCGATGCTCTGTCGTGCGATGTTCTGCGTGGGCGCTTCCGCGGTTGAGATCGTTGTCAGGCACATCGTCTGCAAGTTGGTCCTCTGGCACCGAACGCCGGTGATAGTCATTCGCCAGATTGCGAGCGATCGCCGCCAGCCAACCGCCAAAGCTGTCGCGTTCCCGCAACGTCGAAAGGCGACGGAGCGCTCTCAAGAAAACATCTTGAACAAGGTCATCAACGGCGCCCACCGGAACCTTCGCAAGCAGGACGCCGTGGACCATGCGGGCGTAGCGCTCGTAGAGGCGGCCGAATGCCGTCCGGTCCCCCTCTTGTGCCGCACGGACCAAAGTCGCGTCTTCGGAGACTTCACGGGTGGATGGCTGACTCAGGGGCCGGGGTCCGGATCCCGCTGCGAGCAGGTCCACTCTTTTCCTGACCTCATCTCCTGACCTCGAGGCCATGCGCAAAATCCCCACGAGATGATAGACGTTGGCTGAGGGAGAAGTGTTAACAGCAGGCCGCCGAATTCACAATCCCCACTCTAGCCGCAAAAACGCGGCTAGAATGGGCCACCCGGGGATTAGCGGCTCGACCGCGGCGCGGGCGGCGCCTCCCTGGCCTGGCGGGCATCGATGACGTGATAGTCCTTGTACTCGATGGTCAGGGTGGCGCGGCCGCCGAGGCGGATGTAGCTGACCGATTCATTTCGAGCTGGAAGCCAGAAGCCCTGTACCCTGATGTATTCGTGATGGATTTCGTTCTTCTTGGTCCAGAAGGACGGGTTCTGGGCTGGTTCGGCTTCAATGTGGGTGACGGCGAAATCGGTTGCGTCTATCCACACTTTGCCGCGATAGACGTACTTGCTCTTGGCCTTCGGGGTCACCTGTAGAACGTATTGTCCACCCGTTTCTGACGGCTCGTAGCTCACCAGTTGAAAGTCGTAGTTGCTGCGATTCAACTGCGTCCGCGCACTCATGGCAGGCTGGGCCGCTTCCTTCTCGCTTTCCAGGAGTTTCTTGAAGACACGATCCTGAACCAGCTTCGATCCGCTCTGGGAAACTACTTTGAATTCCTTGGAGGAAGGACTGTTGTAGATGGCCTCGACGGTCATTTCGGCTTCGCGATCTCCAGGGAAGCCGCGGTAGGTGAGGCGGTAGACGCGGGTGGCCTGAGAGTGCAGCAGGGCCTGGGCGCGTTCTTCATTTCTGCGCACGAGGTTGTCGACGACCTGGTCCGCGGAGAGAGATGAAGTCGTGGTCGGGGATGACGGAGCCTTCGAATCCGCGGCAACGAGTGATTGCGCGGCGATCGCCGCGGTCAGGGCGAACAGACCGATCCCGGTACCGATTGTTCGGGCGACTGTCATGGGGATACTCTTCAGTTTAGATGCCCGCCGGCAGGGTCGCGGGAGAATTAATTGGTGTGCTGTTTTGAACAATCGCGACCGAGGGATACGTTCCTCGGAAGCCGTCGGACATCCTGGTGCGTAAGGTCAAAATCCCCACTCTAGTCTCGCCAAAGTGCGGCGAGACTAGAGTGGGGTACCGATTCTTTCTCAATTCCTCAGTCTTTCTCCTCTACTTGAGCAGGCCGAAGACGCCTACGCTGTTCGTGGTGCCGACGTAGACTTTGCCGTTGGCGATGGTGGGAGTGATGTATTTGTTGCCGCTGCCGAAGTGATCGCGGCTGTTGGCTGCCTGGTTGGAGTTGTAGATCTCCAGCAGGCTGGTGGCGTTGTAAGCGTGAAGAACTGCGGGGTTGCTGTTCTCGGCGGCCCAGACGATTGCATTCTGGCCGGAGTTGGTGGAGATGCTGGGAGTGGTCCCGGGATAGCCGAAGGAATTTGAAGTTTTCGACACTGCGCTGGCTAACAGCTTCGCATTCTTGAACTGGAAGGCCAGGATGGGCGAACCTACCGGGCCGTAATAGATGCGTCCGTTGAAGGCCGCGGGCATGGACCAGATGCCGCCGGGCAAGACTCCGGAGAGCTGCTGATAAATGTTGTTGCTGGAGGCATTGAATTTGCCCATGTTGGTGCGATCGACGACATAGAGGTTGGAGTCTTTGCCCGCACCAACAGCAAGTTGCCACGCCTTGCCAGCCGAGTCCTTAGCGCTGACCAGCAGAGTTCCGCCGGAGCCGAGGTCGACGTCGCCTCCATTCTCCTGCGCCTGGTTGTGCATCTGGAAGTAGTCGGCGACGGCGAGTCCGCCGGCGGTTGTGAGCCGAAGGAAGGCATTGCCGTAGTCGCCGTTGGCGGGGAAGCCGGCGGAATTCAGGGTGGTGTCGAAGTCGCCATTGGCGTCGAGCAGGAAAATGTTGCCCGCGTTGTCGGAGGCCATACCGGCGCCAGCGCCCCAGATGGCGCCTTCGTTGCCGTTTGGAGTCACGTTGAGGACCGTGGTCTGCACGAGAGTGTTGGCGTTGTAGCCCATGACCCATCCGGTGTAGGGACGGATGTCACAGTGCGAGGCCCAGGCGAGATAGAGCGTGCCGCCGGTAAGGAGGAGTCCGGAACGCTCTTTGTATTGGCCGGGATCGAAGATCACATTGGGGCCGGCACTGTTGTCGCCACCGCCGGGATACTTCGCCGCGACGTCGACGGGGCCCTTGTGAAGTTCACTGCCGTTGGTGGCGTCGAGCGCGTGCAGGCGCTGGTGGTACGCGCCAGAGCCGTCTTTCGACATAGCTACGACGTAGATAACGGGATTCCCGGTCCTGGGGCGGGAAATGACGGGCGTGGAGGTGACTCCGATCTCGGGAGTGACCTGGCCGCAAGCCCGAGTGTCGGAGGTAGTTTCGCCTGACTTAAGGGTGGTGATGTGCCAGAGGTTCGTGCCGGTATCGGCGTCGAAGGCGTAGACGGTACCGTGTTCGGTGGCGACGATCAGCAGATTGTGGACCACGCCAGCGATGGTGACCGCTGAGACATAGAGCGGTTGCGCATCGACGAGGCCATCGACCGGAATCGTGAACAGCTTCCCGAAAGTGGCGAAGGTCACGTTCGTCAGCGTGAGGATGGTCTCCTTGGGGTTGAGTCCGGTGCGGGAGTTGTTGTTGTGGTAGGTAAGGACGTCTTGAGAATGGGCCGGAGATGCGAGGGCACAGAGCATCGCGAGCAATAAGAGCACTGGTAAGCTTTTAGGGCGTGAAGCAACAACGGGGGACTGGGAGAACGGCATGGGTCAAACACCTCCGGGGTCAGTTGCAGGGTAACTAAGTCAGGTTGTCGTGTTATGGCGCAGCGCGATGCCCTATTTTGATCAGTTTTGCAGAATCTCAAGAGGGCCTCAAACTCGGTGGTACATGGGGCTGGAGCCGCTGGGCGAAGGCAGGGAGGTCTCGTAGTATGTCAGTGGAAGCCAGGGTCCAATGACTGATCTGGGAAAGCTGCTGATCGTCTTCGGGGTAATGCTGCTGGTGGCGGGAATGGTGCTGCTCGCGTTGGGGCGGACGAGCTTGCCGCTAGGACGGTTACCGGGAGACATTGTGTATCGCGGGAAGAGTACGACGTTTTACTTTCCGCTGGCGACTTCAGTGCTGGTGAGTGTAGTGCTTTCGATTGTGCTGTATTTGGTGGGGCGGTGGAGGAGATGAGTGAGCGGCTGCAAGGCATCAACCACTAAGGACACGAAGGTTCACGAAGAAAAACCCACGGAAAATGAGGGCGATCTTGTTCCGGCCGGACCGCGTGCCGGATTAGCAATTCATCAGCTGATTTGACTTCCCTTCTCTTTCACCGTTAAATTCTCTTGCATAGTTGGTTTTGCTCTTTGCAAACTTTCTTTGGAACGCGCGTCTTTGCCGCTCGGCGAAGACAGGGAAGCGGGTGGAAATCCCGCGCTGCCGCGCAACTGTAAGCGAGGAAACTGCCATCGGCCACTGGGAAGAGTCCCGGGAAGGCCGCGGCGCTGACGGATGTTGGTAATACATCCTTACTCGCAAAGCCAGGAGACCGGCGCGATCCGTCTACTTCAACCTCTTTCGCGTGCAAAGGAGGATAGTATGCGCGTATCGGTCTCCGCTTTTGTCATTCTGTTTCTCTCTCTCAGTTTTCTTACCTCGGGCGCTTTCGCTGCCGATCTCAAAGTCAAGGTGGTTGATCCTCAGTCCGCTGCCGTGCCTGGGGCGCAGGTCTCGCTGATGTCTACTGCGACGGAAACGGTGCTGAAGGCATCCCATTCCTCGGCCGAGGGAGGGATTTCGTTCGGTAATCTACCGAGTGGGACCTACCAAGTAAGAGTGTTGGCTCCAGGGTTCGCCCCACAAACGATCAACGTCGCAGAGAATCACGCCGAAGTCGTCACCATCCAACTGCACGTCGCAACGGCTACCGAGACTGTTGTAGTGAGCGCTACGAGGACTCCGGTTTCGGCGGAGGAAACCGGTGCGAGTATTTCCACGCTAGAGAACGGAGAACTGGAAAACATGCAACCGGTTGCCGCTGCCGACGCGGTGCGTTTTCTTCCCGGGGCGATTGTGAGCGCATCTGGCCAGCGTGGCGGGCTCGCCGGACTCTTTGTCCGTGGCGGAGATTCCGTCTACAACAAAGTCATCATCGACGGAGTGCCCGTTACCGAGCCGGGAGGGACCTTCGATTTCGGGACCGTGCCCCTGGCAGCAGCCGATCGCCTGGAGTTCTTGCGGGGCGCGCAGAGCACGCTCTACGGCTCCGATGCCATGACCAGCGTGGTGCAGGTTTTCAGCCGAACCGGCACCACCCAGGTGCCGGAGTTGCGTTTCGGCGCGGATGGTGGAAACTTCAATACCGCTCACGGATTCGCAGCGCTGTCGGGTGCGCGGGGCATATGGGACTACAACCTTTTTGCCGATGAATTCAACACGCAAGGGTTGGGAGTGAATGACAACTACTCGAATTCCCTGCAGGGTGCGAATGCGGGTGTCCGGATCAATGACTCTGTTCTTTTCCGGGTTCGCATACGTCATGCGAATAGCCGGACGGGTATTCCCGGAGAATGGAACTTCAATGGTCAGTCACTGCTCGCTCCTGACGTCGATGCGCGGGCGAGGCAGAACAATCTTCTGGCCAGCGCGGAATTGGTCGTCAATGCACCCTCGCATTGGCAGCACAGTCTTTCCGGGTACGAATACAACCACAAACGTCTGAACGAAGACAGCGTGCCGGATCGCGGTTGCGATCCGGCCAACTTCGTCTTCTTTGACTGCTTTTTCCAAGAGCTCGACCACATCAACCGGGCCGGCTTCCTGTATCAAGGGGACTACACACCGCGCAGCTGGGCTCAGACCACCTTGGGATATGAGTTCGAAGACGAGAACGGCAACTTCGATACACAGTTTCTCACCACGGACTTCAACGGCAATCCTTTTACCGGAGTCTCGCTAACGCACGGATTGCGCGTGAATCACGCGCTGTTTGTGCAGCAGCGAATCACGCGCGGGCGGCTCTCGGTGGTGGGCGGCTTGCGCTATGTGCACAACGCCAGTTTTGGAGACCGGGCAGTACCGAGGGCAGCCGTAACCTTTCTCGCGTTGCGTGGAGGCGAGACGTTTTCCGGAACGCGACTGCGATTCTCTTATGCAGGCGGGGTCAAGGAGCCGACTTTCGAAGCGTCATTTGGCATCACTGGAACGTTCCCGACAAACCCGAATCCAGACTTGAAACCAGAAGAGAACCACGCTCTCGAAGCAGGGGTGGAACAGAGTCTTCTGGGCGGCAGGTTCGCATTTTCGGCGGTGTACTTCAACAACCAATTTCACAATCAGATCGAGTTCGAGTCGATCCCGCCGACGTTTGTCGGGGAGTACGTCAATGTGAATCGAAGCATGGCGCATGGCGCGGAAATCGAATTCAAGGGCCGGCTGATGAAGCATTTCGAACTCGACTCGGCCTACAACTACACTTCGACGCAGATTCTGGAAGCACCGCTATGCACTCCAGCGAACTTTTGCGATCCGCTGCTGGCTGCGGGGTCTCCTCTATTGCGGCGGCCGCGGCATTCAGCGACTACATTGTTGTCATATCTGGGCTCGCGGTGGGGAGCGAATCTGGGGGGGAGTTTTATAGGACGGCGGCCGGACTCGGATTTTCTGGGGTTTGGGATTGACCATGCGGCGGGGTATGTTCGCGCTGATCTGGGCGGATGGTACGCGGTGCGGCCCCGCATCACCGCGTATTTGAACGTTGAGAACGCATTGGACCGGCGGTACAACGAGGTGGTGGGATATCCGGCGCTGCCGGTTAACTTTCGCGCGGGAGTGCGGTTTCGGATTGGAGGGGAGTAAGTGGGCGCGGATTCATTCCGGTGCCTGGCGTCCAACGGGAGCGGCTCTGAAACTCCCTTCGACGGT
>JADGNQ010000270.1 GCA_017883385.1 Candidatus Sulfotelmatobacter sp. | reverse complement strand
GGGGATCAGCGCCACCATGACCGCGAACAGGATGCTCGCCAGCGACATCAGCAGAGCTCCGGTCGCGCCCTGGAACCATCCCCCCAAACTGTTTGCGGCCAGCATGGCGCCCAGGCTCTGAGCATTGATGGCCGTCAGAAGCACACTGAACAAGGCGTACACGATGCCCCAGGCGTGGAATACGAACACGTTTACCAGGTAGCTGCGTGCCAATTGACCGACACCAAACGCCGGGTAGAGTGCAAGCACCATCGGCCCGACCGTGTACAATACCGCCCCGTACAAACAGTACAGAATTGTGAAGATCAGCAGCGCGATCGGGAAGACGACGGCGGCGACCAACTGCACGAGCACGCTGACCAGGGCCACGATACTGCTGACAACCAGGTTGAACCAATTCGTATTCCCGAGCCCGTTGAAGTACTGATTGACCTGCAGCATCCAGTTGTTCGCCCAATCATTGGGGGAAATCGTCGCCGCAACCTGGTTGAATGCTCCGTTGACGTTGCGAAAGATCGTGCTGTAGTTGGAGACGATCAAACCTAGAATCAGGAATTTGGCCGCGGCGATACCGATCATGCGCGCGTCTCCTCCGCGGGCGTATGCCTCATATACGGCAAAGAGTGCGCAGAGCAGCAAAATCGCGTTGGCAATGTTGGTGATTGCCCCCATTGGGCCGCCGGCAGCGTCGATGCCGTTCAGCACAGTCTGGAATGTCTGCTCGAAGAAAAACATCGTCTTTCCCCTTTTCACTTCATGAACATGTTCGTGAGATCGCGCCGCGTATCGCTCGCGTGACTCGCGTTGAATTTCAGGGCGGCTCCGGTGTTCGCCATGTCGATGGCTCTAATGCGGAAAAGTTCAGCCGTCGCAGATTGGGTCAGCGCGTGCGCCTTCACCAACATGGCGGCAGATTGCGCCTCAATCATCGGAGCGGTTCCCGGCGCCGCCACCGCGAGCTCAGCCGCCAGTTGATCGGACGCATCCATCAACTGGTCCGCGGCGGCGTCGATTGCGATTGCCTTCTTCAGCGCTGCCTGTGCGGTAGCGTCGGTCATGTCAATCAGATCCCGCATCGGCGCTGGAGCATCAGTCGCCGGCGGTATAGGCTGATAAACGGTGGTGTACCGGTTGGGCACCTGGCCGATGTTTCCCGCATTTCGGGAGAGGAGAACCGCTTCAAGCTGACGGGGATTAGCGAGCGTTGCGCTAGCCACATTGAGATTCACTAAACCCCGGATGACGTTGTAAAACCCCTGCACCGCACCGACCACGCCGCGAGCGCGGTTGATCGCGTCCGGCGGGTAGATGGTGTTCTGGAAGAAGTTCTGAATGGCGTTCAAAACCCCGTTGACCGCACCCAATGCACCACTGATGTCTCGCAATCCGGCGCCGATGACGTTCGTGATCGCGGTATTGATCGCCCCGATCGCCGACACGATTGCAGCGACGTCGATGAATTGACCTTTTGCAGGCTGCGGCACGACCATGGTCATCACCAGAATCAGCACCAGAATCTTGGCGCGATGCGTCCAGACGCAGTTCGTCAGGCCTTTCACAAACCGAAGAATCTCCAGCATGGCGTTTTCCCCTCCTTACTTCTTGAAGATCGTCTGCATGTCGTTCCGGAATTGTGCGCCAAACATGGCGTTCCGCTTCCGTATCGTGTTGTCGTGAGCCACGCGCGCCGCCTCCTGCCGGATGGCCGCCGCGATCATCCGCTGCATCATGGCCTGGCTCTTTACGGAGGCCGTCATACCTGCTGCCGCCAGGAACGGCGCCTCGCCAGGAGCCATGTTTACACCCTCGTCTTCAATCGCATTTGCGGCCGCCATCATCTGGTCCACCATCGCGTCCGAGGCCTTGAGGGTCTTGAGATTCGCCAGGGCCATCGCATCGTCGATGTCCGCAAGGTCTCGCTCGATGGGGTGGGCGTCCGTCGGTTGGGGAATCGCGCGGTAGGCTTGCCCGAAGGCGTTGGTCAATTGGGCGAAGTCTCCCGTGCCTCGATTGCGCATGATGCTTTCGAGCAGAACGGGATTCGGCAGTTGGGCGCTCGAAACATTCACCCGCATCAGAGCGGTGAGCAGACCGCGGAACTGGGCGATCATTGAACTGACCAGTGCTCGCGCACGATTGATCAACTGAAGTGGGTACACCACCTGTTCCCAGAGGTTCCGAAACTGACCGAGCACTCCATTGATCGCGCCGACCGTACCCTGAATAGCGCTCAGCAGAGGCCCGATAACGTTGGTGATCGTTGCCACCACCTGCGCTGCGGCTGCGATGATGGCCGGGATGCCGAGCGCCCCGGCCAAGGTCAGAGCCACCACGCGCCGTACGCGGGTCAACATGAAGAAGGCAAGCAGGTTTGTAAACAATAGCGTTAGGAGCTTCATAAGACCGTTTCTCCTTACCTCCGCACGGCCGCGCCAGCTACCGCACCCGACAACTCTTCGGGAAGTGGCGGCACGTCCGCGAGTCCGTTCGGGAATCTCTGAGCCAGTTCCTCATACACTTCCAGCGGAGGCTTGGTTGGATTCCTGGTGAAGCAATAGGTTCGATAGATGCGTTCTCGTGGGAAGGTCGTACACACCCAGTACTCCACTGGCGTCGGCACGAGACGAATCGTCTGTGTGGTCTCCGCCTTCTCACCAATGACCAGCAGCACCTCTGCGCTTCGCCCTTTCCGCGGTGCTCCGAAGTGCTTGATCTCGTCCAGAGCTACTTGATTGAGCGCCAGATGGGTCGCTAGCGGGCTCACGTCTCCGGGCTGCCGGCCGATGATCTTCGTGGAGACGTTTCGCACAATGCCGGGTCCGTGGATACGCGGTTGCGTGTCCGTCCCGACGAAGTCCTCCAGCGTTTGCGAGATGCCCCACACGCTCCCGCCGCGTTTGCGCGCCGTCCGGAATAGCTGCACCACTTCGGGCGCCAGGACGTTGGAGTCCAGCAATGACCAGCACTCGTCGAGAACCGTGATGCTGTGCTGGTTAGTTCTGCCGGAGGCGCGCTCCTGCATCGCATGGGCAATCATCATGCTCATGGCGATTTCGAGCTTCGGATCGTCGCTCAGCCTTTCCACGTTGAAGAACAGCCAGTCGGCGTCCGTCCTCAACGTGGTGTGCTGGTCGAACAACCGCGAGTAGACCCCCTTTTCCCCAGTCCATTCGCGGAGTTTGAGAGCCGCCAACTTTGCTTCTTCCACGGTCCGCTCGATCCGCTCTTCGTCGCGCCATTGTTGGAGCTCCTCTCGCAGGTCGTTGAATGTCGGTGTCGGGTTGCTGTGCCGGATCGCGCAACGCTTATAGGTGCGGCCGATCGCCTCGCTAAGCAGATTGTCGAGCAGGGCCGTGTCCGAATTCGGGCTGTCCCCGATCATGTGGCGGGTGAGGTTCTTGAGAAAGGCAATTTTGTCCTTACCGGGCGTCGTCGTACCTGGAGCCAGGTCCCACGGATTGAGGGTTATGCTTCCTTCAAGATCCACATCAATGCACCGCCCGCCCATCAATTCCACCAGCGGACGGTACGAATCACCGCGCT
This sequence comes from Candidatus Sulfotelmatobacter sp., assembly GCA_017883385.1. Lineage (GTDB taxonomy): Bacteria > Acidobacteriota > Terriglobia > Terriglobales > Acidobacteriaceae > Sulfotelmatobacter. The sequence goes on along the minus strand of JADGNQ010000270.1, from coordinate 1,879 downwards.
CCAGAATCGAGATCAGCGGCTTCAGTCTTGCCATCATCAGGAGGAACAGCATCGCCATGAAGGTTTTGCCGCCGCCGGAGGCCGCCATGATCAGCATGTTGGCGTCGGCAAGCGACGAGTCCCACGGAGAGAAGGGCACAAGCTGACGTCGAGGTGTGTCGAGCAAGATTAACGGCAACTGCGGTGTACCCCGCCAGGAGGTTTCCATGGGCAGGAGGTCGGCCGCATGTACCGTCAGGCAATCATTCTCCCGCTGGTTCTCTTCAGTCATCCCCGGAAGGCCCCCGATGAACAGCCGCCGCTTGGCTAGATCCTCGGGCAGTCCCCTGCTTCCGTTCATTTGCATCACCGTGTAAAGAACCTTCTGGCGCCGATCTGACAGCACCCGTTCCTGTTCGGCGAGGTCACGGTGGCTCTGCACGGGTTGCGAGGTGCGGACACCGATCACGATACTCGTACGACACGTTTTGAGCGAACTTGAAATCAGGTTCTCGAGTGTCTCGATCAACTGGCGCTGGGCCACCTGGGCATCGACGTCGATGCGGTACCCGCCATGCGAGTCCCGCTGCGCGGCCTGCATCTTTTTCAGGCGTCCTTTATACTGCTTGATCATCGCCGCCTGGTCCGGAATCATGACGTCGGTGTTGACCGTGATCGGAAAGTCGAGGCCCACAAGATCACGCAGGATCCCCGGAAAGGTTGCATCGGGAAGATCCTTCAAGGTGATGAAGGAGTACAACAGGCCGCCGACGCGGATGTACGTCTCTTCTTCGTGTTCGATATTCGTATTGACAATCTGCTCCCGTGTGGTGCGATGTTGGAGCGAGGACTCCGGCCGGCGAAGGGGGATTCGGTCCAACATCAACGGATTCAGAGAACGCTTCACCTCGAGGAAGATCTCTGCGTCTGTCAGCCGCCGCACTCCCATTCCTGTCGCTCTCAGCGTCTGCTCGACACCGGAGAGGATGGACCCAAACTCAGACAGAACATCATCGTGTTCCCGCGCTGTTCGTTGGATGCACCTATTCGCCGACAGGCTCAAGGCATCGAGGTTGAAGCGCTTCGTTACCGCCTTGCCGAAGGCGGCGCCGGGAAGTTCGTGATGAACTGTTGGATTCCAGTGGAAGTAGGCATGCAGAAGCGGCCGTAGATAGTAGCCTTCCTGCTCCTTCTTCCGCCAGGCGTCAATTCTCACCCGATCAAGGGCCAAGAGCGTAGGATTCTGATTCCGAAGTTGTTGCTGGTACCGCTCCCGCAGATCGCCGAGCCCTTCGGCGACCTCGAACCGAACTTGCATTCGCATGGACCGCTCGGGCAGTGAACGGATCAGCGCTTCGAGCGCGAGTTTCGTCCGGTTTCGGCCATCGTCGTTGTGATAGTACGAGTTGATGCCACTGAGCTCGTAGCCCGCCACCAAAGCGCCCGTGGTCCGGATGATCACGTCGTTCAAGATGTCGCGCACAGGCAGCAACTCCGAGAATGCGGGCTGGTGCAAAGACGCCCTATGCTGTTCGATGGTCATTGGCATCGATCTCCTCCTCCTTGAAGTAGTCGAGTTTCATTCCCGAATCCGGCTCGAGCCCACAGTAGATCCGGGGCTTGGTGTACCAGGCAAGAAAGTCCTTCAGGTAGCCACCAGGTTTTCCATACTTGAATAGCATCAGAAACGGGATGCTCAGCACCGGGACGATGTACTGCAAAAACACGTTCATTGGTATCCCGAACAACTGACGATCGACCCACCGGCCGAAGATGTTGGTGAGGGCCGCTAAACCGATCACGACGAACCAATCTTCGAACTCCAGGTACAAGAAGCTGACCCGCGTGTGTAGATTGCGGTGAACGGGGCTGATATTGAGTGCCATGACGTTTCTTGTTC